>CAMLIA010000269.1 GCA_946479905.1 uncultured Frankiales bacterium
GCCCTCCCCGAGAGCTGGACGTCCTACATCGGCGACCGCATCCTCACCCTGGCCATCGAGCGCGGGAACTTCCATCCGCCGAAGACGGTGCAGGAGCTCAGCGCCGCGGTCGTGGAGCTGACGCCCGCCGTGCTCATGCAGGGCAAGGCAGCGGTGCGGCTCGACCCGGCGCTCGACGTGCACGACGCCCCCGAGTCGCTGCTGGAGCCGAGCCCGCAGGTGCAGCGGCTGTGGGACGCGCCCCCGGCCACGACGCGGTTGGACGCGGTGCACACGCTGCTCGAGGCCGAGCACCTCGACGTGCCCGTCCTCGCGCCCGGCGAGACGGCGCGACTGCGCCTGCGGGCGATCAACCAGGTGACCGAGCACTCCGACCTGAAGGTCGAGTGGCTGCTCCCCGAGGGGTGGTCGGTCGACGCCGGGCCGCAGCAGCGGCTCAGCGTGCAGAGCCTGAACACCTCCTCGAACGCCGTCGAAGCGGTGCTGGGCAGCCCGCCGGCGATCTGGCCGCCGCGCACCGAGCTCGAGGTCACCGTCACGGCGGGGCACTTCGACAACGGCGTCGCACGCGCGGTCATCCGGGTCACGGCAGCAGGGCGACCCACGGTCGCCCTGCTGCCGCTCACCTTCGTCGAGCGAACCGCCTGACTCAGACGGCGGTGAGGGACAGGATCCGCGACGGCGGCGTCGGGACCCCGGGCATGAAGACGTCGAACTGCTCCACGACCTGTACGCCTGCAGGGGCCTCGACGGATGCGGTGCTCGTCCAGCCCCGGGTGAGCTCGTCGTACTCGGGCACGAACGGCGCACCGTGCGGGCTCAGCGAGCCGGCCACAACGGGCTCGTTGACCGATTGGTAGCGGAAGTCCGCCGACAGCCGCAGGCGGTCGGTGACGTTGGGCTTGGCCGAGTGCACAGTGAGGCTGTGGAAGACGAGCACGTCACCGGCGGTCATGTCCGACACCCGCCAGTCGAGCGACGGGTCTTCGAAGTCGGCGGGGATGTCCACCTTCAAGCCGCCGACCCCGGGCGCCTCGGTGACCTCGAGCAGTCCGAGCCGGTGCGAGCCGGACAGGACGGCCAGCCCACCGAGGTCGCCGGGGCAGTCGCCGATCGGCAGCCAGACGGTGAGGACGTCGCCGGTGCCCTGGATCAGCCGGTAGTCCTGGTGCGGCGCGGTCATGAAGACAAAGTCCTTGGGCAGCGCCGCGCGGGCAATCTTGCGCGGGTGGCAGAGCACCTCGTCCTGCAGGAGGATGCCAGCGACCTCCATGAGCTCCTGTCGGTGCGGCAGCTCATGGAAGGTCTGCAGCCGCTGCAACTCGATGTAGCCCTCGAAGAACCGCTCGTCCGCGTCGGGCGACTCCCGCTGCGCCTTGTCGGTCGGCACGTCCGAGCCAACCGGCCCGTCCGCGATCCAGCCGACCTTCCCGAGAGCCGTGAGGAAGTCGGCCCGTACGCCGTTCACCACCTCGCCCGACACGACGCCCGGCAGGTAGAGGTAGCCCTCGTCGTCGAACCTCTGGCGCAGGGTGTCGGCACCCTCGCGGATGGACGACTTCGTCAGCTCGGTCACGGGCTCACTCCGGTTCTGGTCAGGGCTTGTCGAGGTATAGTAGGTTGCATTACAAACGTGCCGCAAGCCCTCGTGCCCTGATCGGAGCCCGCATTGCGCACAGCCGAGGTCCACGTCCAGCCCGGAGCAGGGTCGCCCGTGTCGCCGTACGTGCACGCAGCGCTCGTCGAGCACCTCGGCGCCTGCATCTACGACGGCATCTGGGACGTGGGGCGACAGCTCCCCAGGGCCGACGTGCAGGCCGCCGTGAGAGCCCTCGGGACCACGATGTACCGCTATCCCGGAGGGTGCTTCTCCGACTGGTACCACTGGCGCGACGGCGTGGGACCGCGTGAGAAGCGCCCCGTCCACGACCAGCAGTTCTGGACCGCTTTCTCCGCGCCTGGCGCTGACCCGGGCCTCGGTCGGCTGCTCGGGCCGCCCGAGACCAACGCGTTCGGCACCGACGAGTTCCTGCAGTACTGCCTGGACACCGACGCCGAGCCCATGCTCGTCGCCAACTTCGGCAGTGGCGACCCGCAGGAGGCGGCTGACTGGGTCCGCTACTGCAACGTCGACCGCCTGGCACCGCGACCTGTGCACTGGTGGTCGGTGGGCAACGAGGTCTTCGGCCCCTGGGAGATCGGCCACTGCTCGGGCGAGGAGTACGGCAAGAAGCTGGTCGAGTTCGTCGAGGCGATGCGGGCGGTCGACCCCACGATCGAGATCGTCGGCGTGGGCGAGATGGCGACCCCGGGCTCCACCTGGAACGCCGATGTCCTCGCGCAGGCGGGAGATGTGGTCGACGCGATGTCGGCCCACTTCTACTTCCCTGGGCCGGGGCTCGGACGCGCCATGCGGGACGATGAGGGCGACTTCCTCCAGGTGGCGACGGCCGGAGAGGAGCTCGGCCACGACCTCGACGCAACGCTGGCCGAGCTGGACAGCGTGGGGCCCGGCCGCGCGCTTCCACTCTCCCTCGACGAGTGGAACCTTTGGGACCGGTTCGACGACCTGCTGCACACCAGCGACCGCCTCGCCGACTCGCTGCTCTACGCCGGCTTCCTGAACCGCATCTACGAGCGCGCCGACCGCGTGAAGTTCGCGATGTTCAGCCAGCTGGTGAACTGCATCGGTGCGATCCAGACGGACGGTGACCGGATGTTCGTCACGACCGCGTATCTCGTGCAGTCGCTCTACAGGCACGCGGCTCGGGCAGAGACGGCATCGGTGCGGCTCTCGTCGGAGGTGCTACAGGTCCCCGAGCTGGCTGACCTCAGCGACACCGCCCGCGCGTTCCCGTTCGCGCAGAGCCATGGCGTCGCCCGCGAGGCGAACGCCCTCGACGCCACGGCGACCCGCGACGCGTCAGGAACAACCGTCTTCCTGGGCAACCGCAGGTTGGACGAGCCCGTCCAGGTCACGGTGTCCGGGCTCTCCGCGCAGGGACCCGGCCGGTTGCGGTGGCTGCACGCCGACTCGCCCTGGACCCGCAACTCGGTCGAGCGCCCGGACGCGATCGGGATCCGCCAATGCTCTGTCAGCACCGGTCCGACGGGATCCGTGACCGTCGAGATCCCGCCGCACACCATCGCTGCGCTCGAGGTCGAAGGCACGTAAGCCTTCGCGCTTGTCCTGGCTGCTCACCGCGACGAGCTGGATGGGTGCGTGCTCATGCGTGGGCGTAGAGCTCCCGGAGCAGCAGGGCCCCCGACGCGGTGTCGGTGAGACGGCCGCTGGCGGAGGCGACCTGGGGTCGGTGTACTGCGTAGGAGGCGACGCCCTCGGCGACCGGGATCATCGGCTCGGTGGCGCACAGCAGCTCCTCTGATGCCAGCATCAGCTGCGCCCGCTTGTCCTTGTCGAGCTCGTGCTCCGCCTCCTTGTCCACGACGTGGTCGAACGGAGTCTCCGCGTAGCGCGACCAGTTGTTCCTGCCGATCTGCGAGGAGTGGAACAGCGGTCGGACGAAGTCCACCGGGTTGCTCGTCTCGGGACGCCAGGAGAAGCGGAAGGCATCCGACAGCCCCGCCGGCTTGCCGGCGAGGTCGGTGAGCTGGTTCCATTGCGTGGCGACGAGGTCGACCCTGAGACCGAGCTCGGGCCAGTACCGGGTGGCTGCGGTGACGATGGCCAGGTTGTCGAACTCGTCGTTGTACAGCACCTTCACGTGCCGCCCGGCCAGGGACACCTTCGCCTGAGCGAGCGCGGCCCTGGCGAGCATCACGTTCGGGGTCGCCGGCATCAGCCGGGTGCAGAGCTTGTTCGGGTTGCGATAAGCCGACCCGAGGGTCGAGGGGAAGAACCGCGACGCCGGCTGGAGCCGGCCGGCCGCCGCAGCGGCGACGGCTTGGCGATCGGTGGCGAGGCTGAGGGCGATCCGCGCCACCGGGTTGTCGAAGGGCGCCTTGGTGGTCGGCAAGCCCAGGTAGTGCAGCGTGGGGGTGGGCGCGGAGACCCGATCAGCCGCCGGGATCCCCACCGGTCCGGAGGGCAGGACCGCGACGTCGACGGCGCGCGTCACGTACGCCTTGGTCACTGCCGCAGCGTTCGGGAGCACGCGGAACTCGATGGTGTCGTAGAACCCGAGGCCGCCCCCGGTGTAGCCGAGGTTCGCCGGCACGTAGTGGGCGGAACGGGCCAGTGTGATGGTCGTGGCACCGGGTCTCCAGGGCGCCGTGAGCGAGTACGGCCCGACGCACACAGGCCGCCGCTCCATCGCGCTCGGGTCCTTCGTGTAGGCCTTCGCGGGGATCACCGAGGCGACTGGGTGGGTGAGCAGCCGGAACGCGTCCGGAGACCTGAACCCGAGCGCGACCTCGACGGCCGACCGGTCAGGGACCGTCACCCCCAGCAGCCGCTGGCGGAACTTGTCCTTCGACTTCTTCGCCGTCGGCAGCCCCTGCAGCACGTCCCACCCTGCGACGGGCCCGAGCACGTCGGCCACGGGGCTGCCGACCTCGGAGCGCGCCGCCCGCGAGATGGAGTCGGCGATGTCCGCGGCGGTCACCTTCGTGCCGTCGGGGAACAGCAGCCCCTTGTGGCTCTTGAGGACCA
>CAMLIA010000270.1 GCA_946479905.1 uncultured Frankiales bacterium
CCTAGGTCTCGTCGACGACCGTCCCGCCGAACTGCTCCTTGATCAGGGCGAGCGCCGCGTCCTCGCCGCCCGCGATCCGCTCGCCCTGCGGGTTGTCCGGATCCTCGGGCTCGATCTCGTCGCCGGGCGCGAGCCCCTCGTAGGCCGGGGGCGGCGGCTCGGGCGCCGCTGCCGACGGCGCGGGCGCGGGGGCAGCGGCCGGCGGCTCTCCCCCGGTCGTGACCACGAGGGTCGCGTCCAGCCCCAGCACCGCCTGCAGCGACTCCCGCAGCACGTCCTCGTTGGTCCCGAGCTGGAAGGTGCGCGCCAGGGCGGCGGTGCTGAACCCCAGCGTCACCGCCTTGCCCTGGACGTCGAGCACCTGGGCGTTGAGCAGCAGCGCCTTGGTGGTGCGCTTGCGGCCGTTGACGTCGTCGAGGATCGCGTCCCAGGACCGCCGGACCGCGGTGGCATCGAGGCCCCCGGCGGAGGGGGTGGACGGCACGGGTGCCGCGGCCGGCGGGGGTGGCGGTGGCGAGGCGTCGGGCGTACCGGGGACGGCCGCCGTGGGCCAGGCCTGGGCGGCCGGCGCGGTCGGAGCCGCCGCCGCGACCGGAGCGGCCGGCGGGGGCGGGGACGGCACGGCGGGCGCCGGAGCGACCACGGGGCGCGGCGCCGCGGCGGGCGGTGGGACGTCGCCGGCGATGTCGAAGCGGCGCTCCAGCCGCTCGAGCCGGGTCAGCACCGCGGAGTCCTCGCTCGACGCGGCAGGCAGCAGCACCCGGGCGCAGATCAGCTCCAGCAGCAGCCGCGGGCTCGTCGTACCCCGCATCTCCGTCAGGCCCTCGTGGAAGAGGTCCGCCGCACGCGAGATCCCCGCAGTGCCAAGGGAATCCGCCTGGCGCGCCATCGACGGCAGGTGGTCGGGCGGGCAGTCCAGCAGCCCCTTGTCGGCCGCGTCGGGCACGGCGTCGAGGATGACCAGGTCGCGCAGCCGCTCCAGCACGTCGGCCGCGAAGCGGCGGGGGTCGTGCCCGTTCTCCATCACCCTGTCGACGGTCGCGAAGACCCCGGCCGAGTCGCGGGCGGCGAAGGCGTCGACGACGTCGTCGAGCAGGGTGTCCGGGGTGACGCCGAGCAGCTGGGCCGCGGCGTCCCGGGTCACCCCGGCCGGGCCGGCGGAGGCGAGCACCTGGTCGAGGATGGACAGGCCGTCACGTGCCGACCCCGCCGCGGCACGGACCACGAGCGGGAGCACCGTCGGGTCGACGGCGATGCCCTCGGCCTCCACCACCGTCTGGAGCAGGTCGGTCAGCTCGCGGCGCGGCATCAGCCGGAACGGGTAGTGGTGGGTGCGCGACCGGATGGTGCCGAGCACCTTCTCCGGCTCGGTCGTCGCGAAGACGAAGCGCAGGAACTCGGGCGGCTCCTCGACCAGCTTCAGGAGGGCGTTGAAGCCCTCCCGCGAGACCATGTGCGCCTCGTCGATGATGTAGATCTTGTACGCGCTGGCGACCGGTGCGTAGAAGGCCCGCTCACGCAGGTCGCGGGCGTCGTCGACGCCGCCGTGGGAGGCCGCGTCGATCTCGACGACGTCCAGCGACCCCGGACCCATGGGGGCCAGGGCGACACAGCTGTCGCAGACCCCGCACGGGTCCGGCGTGGGGCCCTTCTCGCAGTTGAGCGACCGCGCGAGGATCCGCGCGCTGGAGGTCTTGCCGCAGCCGCGCGGCCCGCTGAACAGGTACGCGTGGTGGATCTTGCCGTTGCGCAGCGCCTGCTGCAGCGGACCGGTCACGTGCTCCTGGCCCTTGACCTCGGCGAAGGTGCCGGGTCGGTACTTGCGGTACAGGGCGAGGCTCACGCAGCTTCCTCCGCGAAGAATGAAGGACCCCCCGCGCACCCGCTCAGAGCCCGCCTGCCCTTGCTGCCTTCCGGCCCTGGGGGAGTTCAGCGAGATGGGCGCCGCACGAGGGGTCTTCGGCAGACTCTAGCCGCCCGGCGGACACAGGCCGACCACGAGCAGGAACCTGTGCAGTTCCGTCGAACTGTCGCGTCGTGCTCCCAGCGCACGCCGTCCTCGACGGCCTCGTCAAGCTCACCCGCGCCTGGGTGCCCGGCGCCCACGAGGGTGCGGGCGCCCTGGTGCCTGAGCCCGTCTGGACCGCCGCGGTGCGCCGGCTCGCCGACGAGCTCCTCGGGCCCTCCGGCGTGCCCGGGCCGCAGGGTCTCGACGCGGAGCAGCTGGAGACCCGCCGGCTGCTGCTGGGCATGTCCGCGGAGGCCTCGCCGCCCAGGCCGTGGACCCAGCAGCTGGTGTGCGTCGTGGGGTGCGGCCGCAGCGGGACGACCTGGCTGGAGCGGATGCTCATGTCGGCCCCCGAGACGGGTGGCGTCGACGGGGCAGAGAGCCGGCTGTTCGCGCTGGGCCACTCGTTGTGGCACAACCTGCCGCGCATGTCCCCGCTCGTCGACCGGGAGCGGCTGGTCGGGGCGCTGCGGCACTTCTACGGCACCGTCCTGGCGGAGTCGCTGGCGCTGCACTCACCCGGCGCCGGCATCTTCGTGGAGAAGACCCCGCGGCACAGCATCCAGCTGCCGCAGATCAGTGCGGTCTTCCCCGACGTCTACGTCGTGCACGTGGTCCGCGACGGGCGCGACGTCGCCCGCTCCATGAGCGAGATCGACTTCTTCGACGTCCCCGACCCCGCCGACGCGCTCCGCATCTGGCGGCGGGTGCTGCGCGAGGTGCGCGCGGCCGCACCGTCGCTCGCGCACTTCCAGGAGGTGCGGTACGAGCAGCTCCTCCTCGACCCGGTGCGTGAGTGCGGCACGCTGCTGCGCTGGATCGGCGCGACCGTCGACGAGGAGGTCGAGGCGGAGCTCCGGCGCCGGGCGGGCACCCGGGTCTCGACCCATGCGGGACTGGGCCAGCCCGTCGGCAGCGCGACCTGGCACGGCCTGTCACGACGTGCCCTGGCGCGGCTCTACGCGGAGGGCGGGACGGTGCTGCGGCGCGAGGGCTACGCGACCCGGGGCCAGGTTCACCGGGCGGCGCTGCACCCGGCGTACTGGGCCCGGCTCGGGGCTCGCCTTCGCACCTCGCTCTAGTAGGCTTGCCGACGGAGGATTCGCCTAGTTGGCCTATGGCGCACGCTTGGAAAGCGTGTTGGGGGCAACCCCTCGCGAGTTCGAATCTCGCATCCTCCGCCAGGAGCACCACCAGCAGAACCGGCCCCGCCCCCTTGTCCAGGGAGCGGGGCCGTCGCTGTCGGGGGTGACTACACGGTGAGGGCGCGCACGCTCGGGGCGAAGACGCTGTCGCCGGTGTAGCTCACCGAGACCGACTGCCCGCCGGACAGCGGCGTGGTCCAGCTCGCGGTGGCCGAGCCACCGTTCACCTGCACCTGCGCGAGCACGGTGTCGCCGGCCTTCACGAGCACCCAGCCACCCGCGCTCGTCGTGTTGACGCCGGCACCGGCGTCCACGGCGTTGAGGGTGATCTTGGCGGTGTTCACGCCGTCGGCCGCGGTCGTGGTGACGACCGACAGGATGGTCGCCACCTTGCGGTCGACGTCACGCACCGTCGCGCCGACGTTCGCCGTCGTGGTCTTGACCTGCTTCGTGGCCAGGGTGGTCGCGTTGGAGGCCTCGTCGGTCGCCAGCGTCCGGGCCGCGCCGGCCTCGTCCGTCGCGAGAGTCTCGGTGGCACGCGCGACGTCGCCCGTCCAGGTGGTCGTCGCGTTGGCGAGGGTGGTCGCGCCCTGCACGGCACCCGTCGCGTCCGCGCGGACGGTGGCCACGCGGTCGCCGGTCCTGCCGACCTGGTCGACGGCGAGGTGCTCGGCGGCGTCGCGCTGGTGCTGCGCGGCCGTGACGGTGCTGTCGGTGGCCTGGTTCGCGGTGCCGATCGGGTCGTGGACCGAGACGCTGATGCCGGAGCCGCCGGAGCTGGGGTGGACGTTGACGCTGCTGCTGGCCAGCTGGGTGGCACCGGCCGCGCCACCGACGAGGACGGCGGCGGCACCCAGACCCGCCGCGACCTCCTTCAAGCCGTGGCCTTCGACGTCGTCGAGGGTGTCGATCGGGTCCTCGGGGTAGATCTCGTTCTCGTTCATTCTGGGCTCCTGGGGAGAAAGGACCTGGCCCCCTTGGCCAGTTGCCCGACACGGTGCCGCGCCCGGTCTGTCCGGATCTGTCAGCCTGGTGACAGATCGAAGTGTCAGGCTGCTGACATGACGTTCGTCGCCGGCCAGGTCCTCACGGTCTTCCGCTCACGGCTCGCTCCCGGTCACACCGAGGAGTACGCCGTGACCGCGGCACGGATGGACGAGCTGGCCCGCGCCATGCCGGGCTACGTCGAGCACAAGGCCTTCACCGCCGCCGACGGGGAGCGCGTGACCCTGGTGACCTTCGCGGACCGCGCCTCGCACGACGCCTGGCGGACCCACGTCGAGCACCGGGCCGCGCAGCGCCGCGGACGGGAGGCGCTCTACGAGACCTACACCCTGCAGGTCGCCGACGTGACCGACGTCAGATCGCTTGGCGGTGGCGGTGGGATTTGAACCCACGGACGGCTTGCACCGTCACACGCTTTC
>CAMLIA010000271.1 GCA_946479905.1 uncultured Frankiales bacterium
AGCACCGCGGACGGCTGTTCCTGCCGTTCGCGGACGACGACCCCAAGACGGCCGAGGTGGTGGCCAAGGCGGTGCTGCTCGCCAAGGACCACGAGATCAAGGACCCGACGATCCTCGAGCAGCTGCGCTCCTGAGGACTCGCACCGCTGCTGTCACAGCTGTGTGACGGTCAGACCCACACCCAGCGCGGCTTCGGCCTGGCGCCGGTCCGAGGTGACGAACTCTGTGGCGCCGAAGTCGAGAGCAGCCTGGAGGTGCAGGGCGTCGAGACTGCGGAGCTGGGTGCCGGCCGGGAGGTCGGGCAGGAGGCCGGCGGCACGTGTCTGGGCCGCGGTCAGCAGGATGAGATCCACGTTGGCGAGCACCGCATCGACGTGCTCAACGGTCAGCTCGGGGAACCGGACGGCGAGGCGAAGCAGCTCCGTGACGGTGATCTGCGAGGTCGCGGCGAGAGCGCCTGGCTCCAGTCGTTGGCGCACCGCGTCGGAGGACTCGTGCCGCACCAGCAGGTGGCGCAGCGCAGAGGTGTCGAGGTAGCAGCGCCTCAACGGTCGGCTCGGCCGGCCTGGAGGGCCGCCGTCAGCTCCGCGTCGTCAGCGATCACCGGTTCGGGCAGGTCGAGCTCACCCAGCCTGCGTGCGGCCAGGACTCCGGCCTTGATCAGCGCCTCGCGCTCGGCGCTGTGCCGGGTGCTGTACGGCACGAGCCGCGCCACCTCGACACCTCGGTTCGTGATCACGAAGGACTCTCCCGCCTCGACCCGGCGCAGGATGCTGGCCGAGTCGTTCCGCAGCTGCCGCTGACTGATGACGCTCACAGGCCTCCTCGTGCTACGCGGAACGTAGCACGTGCTCAGGTCACGGAGCGGAGGGGCTGCAGGACGTCGTCGTCCCGGTAGTCGCTGTAGCCGTACTCGTTCGCGTACCGGCTGCCCGTCGCGACCCGCACCCGATCGGTCGCGGCGCCCAGCAGCACCGCGGCGTGGTCCGCCAGGTGCTCGCCGAGCAGCTCCGCGCGACGGTGCAGCTCGTCGTACACACGATGGGGCAGGTGCAGCGTGAGACGCCGGCCGTCCCGGTGCGCCTCCCAGAGCGAGGTGTCCGTGAGCTCGTCCGTCCGCAGCGGGAAGACCTCGCTCAGCGGCAGCTGGGGCACGGAGAAGAGCTCCGGCGCCTCGCGCAGGGCGCTGATGAAGACGGCCGCCATCTCCGGCGGCGGACCGTAGGACCTGGCGAGCCCCTCCCGATGCCGACCCAGCAGCTCCCTCACCAGGGGAAGGTCGGTGCTGACCGGCTGCGCGACGGCGAAGAGGTCGAGGGCCAGTCCGTCCCATCGCAGGGCGAGCAGCTCACCGGCAGGTACCTCGGGGAGCCACCCGTCGGGCCCGATGAGTGTGCGGATCTGTCCGCCGCCGAGCCGGGCCGAGCCCCCGCTGCGCAGCGGGATCCGATCGCGCGTCAGCAGTCCGTCGAAGGGCTCGAGGTCGCGGTGCACCCAGAGCACGTTGTCGCGCAGCCGGCTGCGCGGGCGCACGGTGAGGACCACCCCGGCCAGGGCTCGCGTCGTCAGGTCCCAGCGCTGGTCGGGCAGCTGGAAGGCGAAGCGGCAGCCGCCCAGGGAGGTGCGGATGCTGCGGGGGGTCTTCACCGTGGTGAGGCCGCTGAGGACCAGCGCCGTGTGGATCTCCTCGTCGGACGAGGGGCCGTGGGCGAGGAGGTGCTCGTGGATCGCGTCACGGAGAGAGGGCTTCGGAGTCGTCATGCGGGTGAGCGTGGCCGATCGGGAGTGAGGCTGCCGGTAGCCGTCCACAGGCTGGCCTCGTCCACGTCAGCCGAGGACGTCGGGCAGCTCCTCCGGCGACTCGTCACCGCGCGGGGGACCGGCCGCATCGGCGAGCCGCTGCAGGCCGATCTCCAGGCCCCCGACGAGCTCGCCAGCGGCGAGGACGGGGAGCATCGCGTCGACGGCCGCCTGTGCGGCGGCGTCCGGGATCCGCTCGGTCATGCCTGCCGCGACGACGCACTCGACCTTCCGCTCCTGCGGAGCGACGTAGAGCATCACCGCCGGGCGGCTGCGCGCTGAGGCCGCCGCCAGCAGCTTCTCGGCGTGCTGCCGCGTCTGCCCGTCCGCAGGCCCGAGGTAGACGCAGAGCTGCAGGCCGGTGTCGGACTCGGCCTGGGCGACCGCGCGCTCGAGCCGGGCACGGTCCTGGGGACGGAGCTGCTCACCAGCTGCCACTTGCGCCACCTCCTCCTGAGGACCCGCCGCCGAACCCGCCGAAGCCGCCCCCGAAGCCCCTGTCGGCACCGCCCCCGAAGCCACCCCCGCCCCAGCCGCTGCCGAGGAAGACCGGGATGAACATGCCGCCGCCCCGACGTCGCCGTCGGCCGCGCCCACCGAGCCGGGAGAGCAGGCTCAGGACGATGAACCCGCCCACCAGCAGCGGCAGCAACCCGATCCCGCCGCTGTGCGAGCGCGGGGCGGTCTGACCACCACCGAACCCGGTGAACCCGGCGGCCGGCTGGCCCGCTGCCTCGGGCGTCGGGTCGCCGAGGGCCGCCCGGACGCTTCGCTCGCCGACCCGGATGGCGTCCGGCACGTGCCCTGCGCGCAGCTCGGGCACCATCTTGTCCCGCACGATGTCGGCGGCCTGGATGTCGGTGAGCGTGCCCTCGAGCCCGCGACCCACCTCGATCCGCAGCCGCCGGTCGTCGGTGGCCACCACGATGAGCACGCCGTCGTCGCGCTTGGCGTCGCCGACGCCCCAGTGCCCGAACAGGTCGTTGGCGTAGTTCTCGATGCTCTGGTTCCCGGTGGTGCGCACCACGGCCACCGCGAGCTGGTGCGTGCTGCGCGTGGCATAGGCCTCCAGCTCCGCCTCGAGCTGCTGCTGCTCGCCGTCGGGCACCGCGCCGGCCGCGTCGACGAGGTAGCCGGTCGGGTCCGGGAAGTCAGCCGCCATCGCCATGGTGGGAGAGGCGAGCGTCATCACCCCCGCGAGGAGGGCGGTCCCCAGCAGGTGCCGTGAGCGGGGCATGTCAGCCAGGCGTCGGGGAGGAGGTGGGCTCGAGGTTCACAGCAGGCGGTACGTCGGAGCCGGCCGTCGCGGCAAACGGCGGCCGCTTGTCGAAGCCGAAGATCCCGGCGATCAGGCTGCCGGGGAAGCGCCGGACCGACTTGTTGTAGGTGTTGACGACGTCGTTGTAGTCACGCCGCTCCTGAGCGATCCGGTTCTCGGTGCCCTCGAGCTGCACCATGAGGTCCCTGATCCGCTCGTTGCTCTGCAGCTGCGGGTACTGCTCCACGATCACGAGGAGCCGGCTGAGGGCCCCCTCCAGCTGGTTGGACGCGGCGACCTTGTCGTCGATGCCCTTCGCGCTCCCGTACTGCGTGCGGGCCTGCGCGATCTCACCGAACACGGCACGCTCCTGGCCCAGGGCGGCCTTCACACTGCTCGACAGGTTCGGGATGAGGTCGACGCGCCGCTGCAGCTGCACCTGCACGTTCGCGAACTGCGTGTCGACGGCCTGGTCCTTGTCCACCAGCGAGTTGTAGGAGCCGACCACCGGCAGCACGATCAGCAGGCCGACGCCCAGGAGCACGGCGAGCGGGATGAGCCAGCGCGGGCGGGGACGGCGCTGGGAGTACGTTCCGGCAGACATGCCAGGGGAGTCCCCCTCCTGGCCTCGCGGCAACCCTGACGGGACGCACGACACATCCCGCGCCCGCGGGGTAGGGCAGGGCCATGGACGTCCGCGTGGGCCTGTGCGGCTGGACCGTGTCGCTGCGCAGCTACATCGAGCGGTTCCCGCTCGTGGAGGTCCAGCACACCTTCTACGACCCCCCGGCGGACGCCCTCCTGGTCCGGTGGCGCCGCGCGGTGCCACCTGGCTTCGAGTTCACGATGAAGGCCTGGCAGCTCATCACGCACACGTCAGCCAGCCCGACCTACCGGCGCCTGAAGACGCCCCTGACGGACGAGGAGCGGCCGCAGGTCGGGGGGTTCCGCGCCACGCCGCCCGTGCTGCGCGGGTGGCAGCGCACGCTCGAGTGCGCCCAGCTCCTTCGTACGACGGCAGTGCTGCTCCAGTGCCCGGCGAGCTTCCGGCCGACGGCGGACAACGTCGACCGGATGCGGGCCCTGCTGTCGAGCGTGCCGAGACCCGAGGGGGCGCTGATGTGGGAACCGCGTGGGGACTGGCCCGACGCCCTGCTGGCCGAGCTGTGCCGGGAGCTCGACCTCGTCCACGTCGTCGACCCGATGCAGCGCGAGACGGTGACACCGGAGCGCACCTACTACCGGCTGCACGGCACCACGGGCATGCGCCACGTCCACACCGATGAGGAGCTGCGCGGGCTGAGGGACCGCGTCAGCGACCGGCCGCGGGCGCAGGTGCTCTTCAACAACCTGGCCCGCGCCCGTGACGCCGAGCGGTTCCAGCGCCTCCTCTGACTCACTCGTCCTGGTGCTCGGTCTCGATCTCGAGGCCTTCGCGGGGCAGGTAGAGCTGGTAGCTGGGTTTCGGGAATCGTGGTGGTGGTTGCCAGAAGGGTTGGCTGGTGTAGGTCCTTCCTG
>CAMLIA010000272.1 GCA_946479905.1 uncultured Frankiales bacterium
CCGGCGTTCCGGCGGATGCGGCAGCTGGTGCCGATGGTGCGGCTGCTGCGCCCCGAGCTCGGCAGCCTGCCGCTGCGGATGAGCCACCCGCTGGTCGTCGAGGCGATCCGGGCGATGTTCAGCGACCCGGACCGGCTGCCGAAGGCCTGGTACGCCGCCGCCGCGGACGAGTGCGTGCGGGTGTTCCGCTCACGCGCGCACCGGGTCGCCTTCTTCGCGGCCGCGCGGCAGATCTTCCTCGAGGAGGCGCACGGCCGGCAGGGGTTCTGGGACCGGTTGCCCGGCCTGGTGCCGCCGGCCGTCTTCGTCTGGGGCGACCGGGACCGCCTGGTGCCGTCGCAGTTCAGCGCGCACGTCGCGGCGGCCCTCCCCGACGCCGGCTCGATCGTCATGGAGGACTGCGGGCACGTGCCGCAGTTCGAGCACCCGCAGGAGACGATGGCGATCGTGCGGGGCTTCCTCGACGAGCTGTCGTAGCCCCGCACTAGGTTGGCCGGTGTGACGGCTGTCCCGAGCGCGACCCCCCAGGCCAAGGAGATCCACCCCAACGCGGTGCTCGCCATCGTGCTGACGGCGGTCTTCATGAACCTGCTCGACGTCTCGATCGTGAACGTCGCGATCCCCTCCATCCAGCGCGACCTCAACGCCTCGTTCGCCCAGATCCAGCTGGTGCTCGCCGGCTACCAGCTGGCGTTCGCCTGCACGCTCATCACGGGCGGGCGGCTCGGCGACATCTACGGCCGCCGGCGGCTGTTCGTGCTGGGGATGTCGCTGTTCACGCTCGCGTCGTTCGCGTGCGGTGTGACACCCGACCCGGTGCTGCTCATCGTCTTCCGGTGCGTGCAGGGCGTCGGCGCCGGGCTGATGGTGCCGCAGGTGCTGTCGACCATCCAGGTGACGATCCCGCCCCGGGAGCGCGGCCGCGCCTTCGGGCTGTTCGGGGCGACCATCGGGGTCGCGACCATCCTCGGACCGCTGGTCGGCGGTGCCCTCATCTCGCTCGACCTGTTCGGCACCGACTGGCGGATGATCTTCCTCGTCAACATCCCGGTCGGGCTCGCCTCGGTCATCGCCGCCCTGCGGCTGCTGCCGGAGACCAAGGCCCCGGACGCCCCCCGCCTCGACCTCCCCGGTGCGCTGGTCGTGACGGTCGGGCTGTTCCTGGTCGTCTACCCGCTCACGGAAGGGCGGGAGAAGGGCTGGCCCGCGTGGCTGCTGGCGATGCTCGTGGCGGCGGTCCCGGTGCTGGCGGCGTTCGTCGTGCTCCAGCAGCGCAAGACCCGCGCCGGCCGCCACCCGCTGGTGCTCATGTCGCTGTTCTCCAACCAGAGCTTCCGGGTGGGCCTGGGCGTGAGCCTCGTGTTCTTCGCGGGCATCCCGGCCTTCTTCTTCACCTTCGGGCTGTACCTGCAGATCGGGCTGGGCTACTCCGCCCTGCACGCCGGCCTCACCGGCTTCCCGTTCGCCGTCGGCACCGCGCTCGCGTCGTCGCGGTCCGACGCGCTCGCCAAGCGGATGGGTGCCAACGTGCTCCGGCTCGGAGCGGGGCTGCTGTCGGTGAGCATGGTCGTCAACATGGTCGTCCTGGACCACTTCGGCACCGAGCTGCGGTCCTGGCAGATCGCCCCGTTCCTGCTGCTGAGCGGGCTGGGCCTCGGCTGCTTCGTCGCGCCGCTGACCAACCTCATCCTCGCCGGCATCCACGGTCGCGAGGCCGGCTCGGCGAGCGGCGTCCTCACCACGGCGCAGCAGATCGGCGGTGCCCTCGGCGTGGCCGTCATCGGCATCATCTTCTTCGGCCTGCTCAGCAGCCACGCTCCCGACGCGGCGCGCGAGGCGGGGCGACGACTGCCTGCGACCGCTCCCGCCGCAGCCGTGACGCGCTTCCAGCAGTGCTTCGTCACCCGCACGAGGGCGCCCGACCCGACCATCGCGCCGCGCGGCTGCCCGGACGGCGGCACCGGTCCGTTCCTCGCGGCGGCCGACTACGGCCGGCGCGCCGACTTCCTCTACTCCTTCGAGCGCACCCTGCTCTACGAGGTCGGCGTGTTCCTGCTCGCCGCGCTCCTCATCGGGCTGCTCCCGCGGGTCGACAGGGACGCCCTCGGCCACGGTCCGCCGGCGGCCGAGTGACGGTCAGGACTCCTGGATCTCGCGGAGCTGCTGCGCTGCGCGCTGCGCGGTCACCACGGCGAGCGTCACGACCGGGGCGAAGCTGAGGACCGCCAGCCGGTCGGACTCCGAGAACGCGTCCACCTTCGTGGAGTCGACCTGCAGCACACCGATCGCGTGGCCCTCCGCGATCAGCGGCACCCCGAACCAGCTGCGCACCCCGGTGGAGCTGCTGCTGCTGCGGCGGCTCGCGGTCACGGTGCTCGCGATGGTGATGTCCGGCAGGTAGCGCGGCTCCCCCGACACGACGATCGAGCCCGAGACGCCCTGCCCGATCGGGATGCGCGCGGCCATCGCCTCTGCCGTCGGGGGCGGCATGCCGGCCGCGATGCGGACCTGGTCGTTCTCCACGAGCAGGATGGCGCCGCCCTCGAACTCGACGGAGGCCGCCAGGGTCGTGAACGCGTGCTGCAGCACCGAGTCGAGGTCGATCCGGCCGGTGACGACCTTGGCCCCCTCGACGAGCAGCGCGGTGTGCCGCACCTCGTCGATGCCCGGCACCGGCTCGGTGGCGTCGAGCTTGCCGTCGCGCGGCACCGGCACCATGGAGCTGCGGGCGCGCTGGCGCAGCAGCGCCACGAGCTCCGCCTGCGACATGGGCACGCCCAGCAGGTAGCCCTGCACGGCGTCGCAGCCCATCTCGCGCAGCGCGGTCAGCTGCGTCTCGGTCTCGACACCCTCGGCGACGACGCGCAGGTCGAAGGTGTGGGCCATGCCGACGACGCCGCCCACGATGGCAGCGCTGCCCGCGTCGGTGCCGAGGCCCGCGACGAAGGACTGGTCCACCTTCACCTGGTCGACCGGGAACCTGGCCAGGTAGGTGAGGGACGCGTGGCCGGTGCCGAAGTCGTCGATCGAGAGCCGGACACCGACGTCGCGCAGCGCCTCGAGCACCCCGATGACGGCCTCGACGTCGCCGGCGAGCGCGGTCTCGGTGACCTCCAGGCACAGTCGCGACGGCTCGACCCCGGCGGCGTCGAGCAGCTCGGCCAGCCGCTGCGGGAAGCCGGTGCTCAGCAGCTGGCGGAGGCTCACGTTGACCGCCACCGTGGGTGGCGGGCTGCCGTCGGCCGACGAGGGCCACTCCGCCACGTCGTGCAGCGCCTGCTCCAGCACGACGTCGCCGAGCTCGAGGATGAGGTCGCTCTGCTCGGCGACCGCGCAGAACTCCGCCGGCGACACCACGCCCCGGCGCGGGTGGGTCCACCGCGCGAGCGCCTCGCACCCCAGCACCCGCCCGTGCGACAGGCTGATCACCGGTTGGTAGACGACGGTCAGCTCCCGGGCGCGCATCGCGGCGCGCAGGTCCACCTCCAGCTCGTGCGCCCGCACCGCCGCCTCGCGCAGCGACGTGCTGAAGACGTGGTACCGACCGCCGCCGGCCTGCTTGGCGGCGTACATGGCGGTGTCCGCGTCACGCAGGGCGAGCTCCGCGGTGTCCCCCGGCCCGGCGAGGGCGATGCCGATGCTGCCGCCGATCACCAGCTCCCCGGTGGCCGGCGTCGTGACGGGCTGGTTCAGGACCTCGAGGACGCGCTGCGCCACGATGCTGCAGGCCTCCTCGTCGGCGTTGCGGCACAGCACGACGAACTCGTCACCGCCGATCCGCGCGACGAGGTCCTCCGGGCGCATCACCTCACGCAGCCGGATGGCGACCTGCACGAGCAGCAGGTCGCCGGCGGCGTGCCCGAGCCCGTCGTTGACGACCTTGAAGCGGTCGAGGTCGAGGAACAGCAGACCCACCTGCTCGCCGCGGGCGAGCGCGGCGTCGAGCCGGGCGAGCAGCAGGCTGCGGTTGGGCAGGTCCGTCAGCGAGTCGTGCGCGGCCGCGTGGCTGAGCATCGCCTCGGAGCGCTTGCGCTCGGTGATGTTCTCCACCTGGACGACGATCCGGGACGGCACGCCATCGCTGCCGGCGAGCAGGGTCGCCGAGACGTGCCCCCAGCGCAGGCCGCCGTCCGGCCGGCGCAGCCGGACCTCGAGGCGCACGCTGGGGTCCGTCGGGGTGAGCCGACGCAGCCCGGCGACGGTGGCGTCCCTGTCCAGCACGTCGACGGTCTGCTCGATCGAGGTGCCCAGCAGCGCGCCGGCCGGCTCACCGACCAGCAGGGCGAGAGACCTGTTGACCTGCAGGACCCGCAGGTCCAGGTCGACGAGGGCCATGCCGATGGAGGCGTGCTCGAAGGCGGTGGAGAACTGCAGCTCCGCCTGCCGCAGCCGGGCGCTGCCCCGCATCACCAGCGTCCGGACGGCCACCGCCGGACCGCTGAACAGCAGGCAGAGCGCGACGACCTCGGCGCCGTTGAGCGCGTGGCCGGTCGCGTCCTGCTGCGGCCAGATGATGTTGATGACCGCGACCGGTGCTGCGGTGAAGATCAGCCCTCGGCTGCCGTAGCGGATCGG
>CAMLIA010000273.1 GCA_946479905.1 uncultured Frankiales bacterium
TCGAGGCGACCGTCTGCATGTGGCCCTGGTAGATCCGGTCCACCTCACGCAGCTTGCCGATGTTCTTGTCGAGCAGCAGGACCTCGGCCTGCATGCCGAGAGCGATGGCTGCGGCGTTCAGCCCCGACACCCCGGCTCCGAGGACGACGACCTTCGCGGCGTACACGCCCGACACGCCGCCCATGAGGACACCCCGGCCGCCCGACGCCCGCTCCAGGCAGTGCGCACCGACCTGCGGCGCCATCCGGCCGGCCACCTCCGACATCGGCGCCAGGAGCGGCAGCGACCGGTCGGGCAGCTGCACCGTCTCGTAGGCGACCGCGGTGATCCCGGAGGTCAGCAGCGCGTCGGTGCACGCGCGGGAGGCGGCGAGGTGCAGGTAGGTGAACAGCACCTGGTCGGCCCGCATCCGGTGGTACTCCTCGACCACGGGCTCCTTCACCTTCAGCACGAGGTCGCCGGTGGCCCAGACGTCGTCCGCGGTGTCGAGGATCTTCGCGCCGGCGGCGACGAACTCGTCGTCGGTGATCGAGGAGCCGACCCCGGCGTCCTTCTCGACGAACACCTCGTGGCCGTGCGCCACCAGCTCGTGGACACCGGCCGGCGTGATCGCCACGCGGTACTCGTGGTTCTTGACCTCGCGCGGAATGCCGACCTTCATGACCCTGCCCCCTTCGGTGATGTGCACCTCAGGATGAAGACCTGGTCCCCTCTCCCGCAAGAGCCATGAAGAAGATTCGGTACCACCGTGCCGTGTCCCGCTAGCCTTCGGACCATGACGCTGCCCGAGCCTGCCGCCGCGAAGGATGTTCGCCCCCTGGACGCGGTCGACGCCGCCCTGGTCAGGGCGCTGCAGGCGAACGCGCGGACGACCAACCAGGCACTCGCCGATCTCGTCGGCATCGCGCCCTCGACGTGCCTCGGCAGGGTGCGGGCACTGGTCGACCGGGGCGTGCTGCGCGGCTTCCACGCCGACGTGGACCACGCCGCCCTCGGCCAGGGGCTGCGGGCGGTGATCGCGGTGCGGCTGCGACCGCACGCCCGGCCGGGCATCGGCTCGTTCGCGAAGCGGATCGCCGAGCTGCCCGGCGTCCAGCACCTGTACTTTCTCGGCGGCGCCGACGACTTCCTCGTCGACGTCGTCGCCCAGGACACCGCGGCGCTCCGCGAGTTCGTCGTCCGGCACCTGAGCGAGAACGCCGACGTCGCCTCGACGGAGACCAACCTGGTCTTCGAGTTCGTCCGAGGCTCGCAGACCGCTTGAGAGGGACACCCAGATGGACGCACAGCAGCTGCACCGCGACGCCGTCGTGGCGGACACGCACAACGACCTGATCCTGCTGGTGGACCACTTCGACCAGCGGTTGCAGCCGGACCACTTCAAGGAGTTCTGGCTGCCGGAGCTGCGGGCAGGCGGCGTCGACGTGCAGGTGCTGCCGATCTGCCTGGAGGAGCAGTTCCAGTCCGAGGGCGGGCTACGGCGCACGCTGCTGCTGGTGGAGCGGATCCACCGGCTGGTGGAGGAGCACCCCGCGGACCTGGCGCTGTGCCTGACCGGTGCCGACGTCGACGCCGCGACCGCCGCCGGCAAGATCGCGTGCATCATCGCGCTGGAGGGGGCGCACGGCATCGGTCAGGACCCGGCGCTGATCCGCACGATGGCCCGGGTCGGGGTGCGGGTCGTGTCGATGGCGCACTGGGGCCGGACCTTCCTGGCCGACGGCAGCGGCCTCGACACGACCTCCTGCAGCCGGCTCACCCCGCAGGGGATCGAGGTGTTCCAGGACATGGAGCGGCTCGGCGTGGTGTTCGACATCAGCCACCTGGGGCTCGGCGGGGTCGACCACGTGCTGGAGCTCGCGACCCGACCGTTCCTGGCGACCCACTCGGCCTGCCTGGGCATCACCGACATCCACCGCAACCTCGGCGACGAGCAGATCAAGCGGATCGCCGAGCTCGGCGGCGTGATCGGGGTCGCGGCCGCGATCCCGTTCTTCATCGACGCGACCAACCCCACCGCGGACAGGGTCGTGGACCACATCGAGCACATCGTCGACGTCGCCGGCATCGACCATGTCGGACTGGGCCCGGACCTCATCGACGACTACTACCAGCAGGTCTTCGGCGGCTGGGTGCTCCCGGCGAGCCTGCAGGTCGAGATGACGCACGCCGAGATCAACCGTCCCTCCGACCTGCCGCGGATCACCGAGGCCCTGGTGCGGCGCGGCTTCAGCGAGCCCGACATCCGCAAGGTGCTGGGCGAGAACGTCGTCCGCGTCCTCCGGCAGGTCATGGGCGTCCCGAAGCCGTGAGCAGGCTGGCTTTGCGTTCCTAGGTACGCTACTGTCCTACGCTACTCGGCGGAGGAGGGGTACGGCGTGGCGGCTCGAGGGATCGCACTGGCCGTCGGGTGCGCGCTGGCCGTCTCCGCCTGCGGGAGCACCGTCCAGGTCTCCCGGTCGGTCTCGACGCTGTCGGACGGGACTGGCGGCTCGGTGCCGACCACCGGCGCGAGCGACCAGGGCAGCGGCGGGGCTCTCCCGACCTCGGGGGCCGTGCTCGGGAGCACCGGCGGCACGTCAGGCTCCCGGCCGAGCGGACCCGGTGGCCCGGTCGAGGGCACCACCGGCGTCGACATCCCGCAGGGCGCGACCGGCGCCTCGCCCGGGGCGACCTCGGTGCCTGGTGTCACCGCCACGCAGGTCCGGGTGGGGATCGCCTACCTCGCCAACGGCAACGAGGCGGCCAAGACGGCCGGCGTCAACCTCGACCGCGGGAACGAGCGCCAGGACTGGGACGCGGTCGTCGCCGAGGTCAACGCCCACGGCGGCGTGGCGGGGCGGCGGCTGGTCCCCGTGTACTTCGCCTACGACGCGCAGTCCACCCAGACGATCGCCACCCAGGAGCAGACGGCCTGCACCCGCTTCACCCAGGACCAGCGGGTCTTCGCGGTCGTGACGGCCGGCTCGGAGACCTTCGAGGCCTGCCTGCACCGGGCCGGCGTCCTGCACACCACCCCGGGCAGCTACGTGGGCCCGGACCGCGACTTCCTGCGGCGCTACCCGACGTACTTCACCCAACGCCCGTCGCAGGACCGCATGCAGTCCGACCTCGTCACCGCGCTGGTCCGGCAGTCCTACTTCAGCGGCTGGGACACGCTGCGCGGTGCGCCGGCCGGCAGCCAGGCGAAGGTCGGGATCCTCGCGGTCGACCAGCCGGCGATCACCCGCACCGTGGACCGCGTGCTGCTGCCCGCGCTGCGCCGGGTGGGCCACCCGGTCGACGCCGGGTCGGTGTACCGCGTCCCGAACACCCCGTCGGCGCAGGAGTCAGGTCCCGCTGCCGCGGCGGTGCAGAACGCGACGCTCCACCTCCACCAGAACGGCGTCACGCACGTCATCGTGCTGGACACCAACGGCACGGCCACGCTGCTGTTCGCCCAGCAGAGCTCCAACCAGGGCTACTACCCGCGGCTCGGGGTCACGTCGGCGTCCGGCATCCAGCAGCTGTACGACCTGCACGCCGTGACCGCGAAGCAGCTCGCGGGCGCCAGCGGGCTCGGGTGGACGCCGACGCTCGACCTGCCCGTCGGGCAGAGCGACCGTTACCTGTCGAGCGCCGTGAAGACCTGTCTCGACGTCATGAAGCGCCGCACCGGGCAGACCTTCACCAGCGCCACGGCGGCGGGTGTCGCCCTGATCTCCTGCGACGCCGTCTTCACCTTCGCGACCGTGCTGCAGCACGCAGGTCACGACCTGACGTTGGCTGCCGCGGTGAGGGCCTACGAGGCCATCGGCCGGACGCTGGTGTCCGCCTCGGTCGGCCGGCTGTTCTTCTCCGCGACCCACCACGACGGGCTCGAGGTGGCGTACGACATGGCCTGGGACTCCGGGTGCTCGTGCACCCGCTACCGCGACGCGGGGCACCGGATGCCCTAGGTCGCGAGCGTGCTCGGGTCGCTGTTCCCGCCGCAGACGATGACGGCGACCCGCTCGCCCGGCTGCGGCCGGTAGCTCCCGGTCGTGAGGGCGGCGAGCGGTGCCGCAGCTCCGGGCTCGGCGCAGACCCGCAGCTCCTCCCACAGCAGCCGGCGCGCCTCGAGGATCGCCTGGCCGGGCACGACGACGACGTCGTCGATGGCGCGCTGCGCGACCTCCCAGGCGATGACACCGATCTTGCTGGCACCCAAGGCGTCCGCCGCCACACCGCCGGGGCTGATGGTGACGCGCTCCCCCGCCGCGCGGGCCGCGGCCAGCGTGGGCGACCCCTCGGCCTCGACCGCGACGACCCGCACCCGGCTGTCGAACCACGTCGCGACCCCGGCGACGAGTCCGCCGCCCCCGCACGCGACCAGCACCGTGTCGACGTCCGGGCACTGCTGCTCCAGCTCGAGTGCGACGGTGCCCTGGCCCGCCACGACGTCGGTCTGGTCGTAGGCGTGCATGAGCAGCGCCCCGGTGTCGGCCGCGCGCTGGTAGCTCGCGACGACGGCCTCGGCGAAGGTGCTGCCCACCTGGTGCACCTGCGCGCCCTGCTTGTGCAGCTTGGCGACCTTGACGGCCGG
>CAMLIA010000274.1 GCA_946479905.1 uncultured Frankiales bacterium
AAGGAGGCCGAGCAGTACGCGGAGGAGGACCACAAGCGCCGCGAGGAGGCCGAGACCCGCAACCAGGCGGACGCGCTCGTCCACCAGGCGCAGAAGTTCCTCGCCGAGAACGGCGAGAAGGTCTCCGCGGAGGGCAAGGCCGAGGTCGAGACCGCGCTGTCGGACCTCAACGGGGTCATCGGCACCGCCGACGTCGCGACGGTCCGTGAGAAGAGCGAGGCGCTCGCCAAGAAGATGCAGGAGGTCGGCGCCAGCCTGTACTCGCAGGAGGCCCCGGCTCCCGAGAGCGCTGCCGCCGAGGACGACACCGTCGTCGACGCCGAGCTGGTTGACGAGATCGTCGACGAGGACGAGTCCAAGTGACCGGTCCGGACACCCCGGAGCCGATCGTCGTGACCGACAAGCGCCGCATCGATCCCGAGACCGGTGAGCTCCGCGAGCGCACCGCGGCCGAGGAGGAGGGCGAGCTGCTCGCCGACCTCTCGCAGGTCGCCGAGAAGGAGGCGGAGCTGCTGGCCGACCTCCAGCGCGTCACCGCCGAGTACGCCAACTACCGCAAGCGGGTCGACCGCGACCGCGTGGTCGTCGTCGAGACGGCGATCGCCGGGGTGCTGGAGAGCCTGCTGCCGCTGCTCGACAGCGTCGAGCTGGCCCGCCGGCACGGCGACCTCGAAGGCGCCTTCAAGGGCGTCGGCGAGGGCCTGGAGCAGGTGGTCGAGAAGCTCGGTCTCGAGCGGTACGGCGCGAAGGGGGACGTCTTCGACCCGGCCGTGCACCACGCCCTGGTGCACGCGCCGGAGGACCCCGACGCGACGGAGACGGTCGTCGCCGAGGTGCTCCAGCCGGGCTGGCGGCTCGCCTCCGGCCGGGTGCTGCGCCCGGCGGGTGTCGCGGTGAGCGACCCCGGATCACCTGCAGCACCAGCAGAACCCGCATCCCCGGAGTGAGGAAGGAGGGACGCCGATGAGCGCGCGGGACTACCTCGAGAAGGACTACTACGCCGCTCTCGGCGTCTCCAAGGACGCGTCCGCGGCCGAGATCAAGAAGGCCTACCGCAAGCTGGCGGCCGACCTCCACCCTGACCGCAACCCGACGGGCGAGGAGCGCTTCAAGGAGGTCAGCGAGGCCTACGACGTGCTGTCGGACCCCGCCAAGCGCAAGGAGTACGACGAGGCCCGCGAGCTGCTCGCCAGCGGCGGGGGGCGCTTCGCGGGCGGCGGCGGGTTCCCCGGCGGCTTCGACGTCAACGACTTGTTCGGCAACCGCGGCGCGGGCAGCCTGTCCGACCTGTTCGGCGGCATGTTCGGGGGTCGGCAGAACGGACGGCGGGCGGCGTCGCGCAAGGGGGCCGACCTCGAGACCTCGACGACGCTGTCGTTCCTCGACGCCCTGCACGGGACCACCGTGTCGCTGCGGCTGGCGACCGAGGGTGCCTGCGACACCTGTCGCGGCTCCGGGGCCGCACCGGGCACCAGCCCGCAGACCTGTCCCGTCTGCCACGGCCAGGGCCTGGTCAACCGCAACCAGGGCGCGTTCGCCTTCGCCGAGCCCTGCACCCGCTGCCGCGGCACCGGGCAGGTCATCGAGACGCCGTGCCCGACCTGCCACGGCAGCGGTGCCCAGACCAAGGACCGCACCATCACGGTCCGCATCCCCGCGGGTGTGGCGGACGGGCAGCGGATCCGGCTGGCGGGCAAGGGATCTCCCGGCAGCCCGCCCGGTGACCTCTACGTCCGGGTCGCCGTGGCGCCGCACCCGGTCTTCGGTCGCAAGGGCACCAACCTCACCGTGAAGGTGCCCATCTCGTTCGCCGAGGCCGCCCTCGGCAGTGACCTCGTCGTGCCCACCGTCGACGGGTCGGTGACGGTGAAGATCCCCCCGGGCACCGCGTCCGGCAGGACCTTCCGGGTGAAGGGCAAGGGCGTGCCGGCCAAGAAGGGGCCGGGCGACCTGCTCGTGACCGTCGAGGTCAAGGTCCCGACCCAGCTCAGCGACGCCGAGCGCGAGGCGCTGAAGGCCTACGCGGCGGTGGCGCAGCCCGTCCGTGAGGAGGTGCGCCCGTGAAGGACGCCGTCTTCGTCATCTCGGTCGCCGCCGAGATGGCCGGCATGCACCCGCAGACGCTGCGGCAGTACGACCGCATCGGCCTGGTGCGGCCGGTCCGCACCGGTGGCGGCGGCCGGCGCTACACCGAGCGGGACGTCGAGCTGCTCCGCGAGGTGCAGCGGCTGTCCCAGGAGGAGGGCGTCAACCTGGCCGGCATCAAGCGGATCATCGAGCTCGAGAACCAGGTCTCGGCCCTGCAGGCCCGGGTCCAGGAGCTGAACGAGGAGCTGGCCCGCACCGAGGCGAGCGTGCTCGCCTCCCTGCGTCGCGACCTCGTGCCTGTCCGCAAGACCTCCCTCGTCGTCTGGCGGCCTGAACGGTAGTTGTCACGCAGCAACAACCGGTGACGGGCTGCTCACCGTCGGACAATGGCCCGGCCGGGTCATTCCCGACCAGCGGGTCGGCGGAGCAGGGTGCGGCGTCACATCGTGCGCCGTCCTGGGGGTCTCCGTTGGCTGTCCGCTTCTCGTTCCGTCTGATCTCGGTGGCGGCGCTCGCCGCCGCGTCGCTGCCGCTGGCGGCCCTGCCGTCCGATGCCGCCCCCGTGGTGTCGGCACCTCTGGTCTCGGGCCTCGCCGGCCCGCTGCAGATCGCCGTCGGGAGCGACGGCACGCTCTACATCGGTGAGGACTTCGCCGGTCAGCTGACCAGGGTCACCAAGCAGGGCACGCGCTCGGTCGTGGTCACCGCTGCCGACGGAGGCGAGGTCGCGGGCGTCGACGCGACCGGCAGGGGCACCCTGGTCTGGACCACG
Organism: uncultured Frankiales bacterium; assembly: GCA_946479905.1. The sequence continues at coordinate 2,861 of CAMLIA010000274.1, forward strand.
ACGTCAGGCGCGACGGAGGAGACCTCGGCGACCGCGTCCGCCCTCATGCGGACGCTGCCCACCGGTGCGTCCGCGCAGCTGGCGGACCTCTTCTGGTACGAGCACCAGTACAACCCGGACCAGGTCAACAGCTACGGCTTCAGCGGGGTCAGCGCAGACTGCAAGAGCCAGCTGCCGCCCTTCATCCCGAACGGTGGTGACCCCTACGCCGGTGTGCTCGACACCCACCCGTACTCCGTCGTGACGCTGCCCTCAGGTGGCTGGGTCGTCGGTGACGCCGCGGGCAACGACCTGCTCAAGGTCTCCCCCAACGGCCAGATCTCGACCCTGACCGTCCTGCCGGGCCAGTCGGTCGAGGTCTCCGAGGAGGCGGCGCAGGAGCTCGGACTGCCCGAGTGCGCGGTCGGGGCGACGTACACGGCCGAGCCGGTGCCGACCGACGTCGAGCTGGGCCCCGACGGGATGCTCTACGTGTCCACGCTGTCCGGTGACCCGGCGCCCGGCAGCGTCTACCGCGTGAACCCGGCGACCGGTGCGGCGACGCAGATCGCCCGCGGCTTCGCCGGCGCGACCAACGTCGCCGTCGCGCCGACAGGCACCGTCTACGTGGCCGAGCTGTTCGCCGACCGGATCTCCAAGGTCGTCGGCTCCGACATCGTGCCCGTCGCGGACCTGCCGCAGCCGGCCGCGCTCGAGTGGGCGAACGGCAGGCTCTACGCGTCCCAGTTCGCGCTCGGCGGGCCGGACGGCGGGCAGGTGGTCACGCTCGCTCCCTGACGACGACGGTCCCACCCCTGACGCCCTGGAGTTGAGCGGAACACGCTCAACTCCAGGTGCGTTGCAAGAGTGAGACCGTCCGTCCCAAGGAGCAACGTTGAACGCTGACCGCCTCACCACGAAGGCCCAGGAGGCGCTGTCCCTCGCCGTCCGCCGCGCGGCGTCCGCGGGCCACCCCGAGGTCGCCCCGGCCCACCTGCTGCTGGCGCTGCTCGACTCCGACTCGGGCGTGCCCGCGGCGCTGCTCAGCGCTGCCGGCAGCGACCCGGCGACGATCCGCGGCCAGGCCGAGCAGACCCTCGCCGGCCTGCCCAGTGCGTCCGGGTCCAGCGTCGCCGCCCCCGGCATGAGCCGCGGGGTGCTGACCGCGCTCGAGCGCGCCGACAAGGCCGCCACCGACTACGGCGACGACTTCGTGTCCACCGAGCACCTCGTCGTCGGGCTGGCCGGCACGGTGCCCGGGCTGCCGTCCGCCAAGCAGCTGGTCGCCGCCTTCCCGACGGTCCGCGGCGGGGACCGCAAGGTCACCTCGCAGGACCCGGAGTCGTCGTACCAGGCGCTGGAGAAGTACGGCGTCGACCTCACGCAGGCGGCCCGCGACGGCAAGCTCGACCCGGTGATCGGCCGGGACACCGAGATCCGGCGCGTGGTGCAGGTGCTGTCCCGGCGGACCAAGAACAACCCCGTCCTCATCGGGGAGCCCGGGGTCGGCAAGACCGCGGTGGTCGAGGGGCTGGCCCAGCGGATCGTCGCGGGCGACGTCCCGGAGTCGCTGCGCGACAAGCGCCTCGTCGCGCTCGACCTCGGCGCGATGATCGCCGGGGCGAAGTACCGCGGCGAGTTCGAGGAGCGGCTCAAGGCCGTGCTGCAGGAGATCAAGGACTCCGACGGCGAGATCATCACCTTCATCGACGAGATGCACAC
>CAMLIA010000275.1 GCA_946479905.1 uncultured Frankiales bacterium
GAACGGGTGGGCGTGGACCTCGTCGCGTCGGGTTGCAGCGGCCCTGCAACGCTCCTGCGCGTCGGCCTGCCGGACAATGGGAGTTCGACCGCGCTGAGGCACGGTCGATCTCCCATTGATGCCCGAGGCAGTCAGCGGCGCCGGCCGCCTTGGCGGGCGTGCGAGCCGCCGAGATCGAGCGCGATGGCGAGGATGAGCGTCCCTGCCCACGCGTTGACCGGTGCCGTGTGCAGCGGCTCGTGACCGCCGATGTTGTTGGCGATGAACCACACGATGAACCAGAGGAACGTCATGGCCTCAGCGTGCCGCTGCCCGGTCTGGCTGGACCAGTGCTGGAGGTCCTGTGTCAGCTCAGAACTTGCGCCAGGGGCCGATCGCCGGGAAGCACTTGCAGCCGGCGTTGGAGCTGTAGATGCCGACGCGGTAGCTGTCGGCACCGCCGAACCGGTGCGAGAAGTCTGTCGAGTGCACGAGCACTGGCAGGTAGCTGCTGCCGAGCGACGAGAGGCCCTGCGCCCACGTCGCCGGGCTGAAGGCCTGCGTGGTGCGTCGCGCAGCGTCCAGCCAGAGGAAGAAGTTGTCGCAGTAGAACTTGAACTCCGTGCTGCGCCCCGAGTTGCCCTGGTAGTAGTCCACGCCGGTGTACTTCGACATGACGTCGAAGCAGCGCCGCGCTCCCGGCGACAGCCGCTTGTCGTTGCGGCTGTAGGTCTCGTTGAGACTGCGGGTCTTGTTCTGGTCGGGGTCGACGACGTAGTCGGGCGCGGCGCTGACGGCTACGGCGTTGGCGTTCTGCGTGGCCGAGACGTAGAAGCCGGCGTCACCGACGTCGCCTCCGTAGTCGCTCCAGCCGTAGCGCGGGTAGTAGCCCTGCGAGTCGGCGGTGTTGGTGAAGGCGAGCTGCCCGAGGAACCCGGAGAAGTAGACGACGTGGTCGACCTGCTCGCTGCGGAACTTCAGGACAGCCGAGGACGCCTGGCTCGACTGCGCGGAGCTGTCGGTCTGGCTGACCCGGATCACGTCCCGCGGCGTCACCCCCAGCGCCTTCATCCCGGGAAGCAGGAAGCGCTGATAGGCCGCCTCGACGGAGGGCGCGTCGTCGAGGACCACGCCGACGGTGGCGCCCTTGAAGAAGTTCGCGTCGGCGAGCCCCTTCACGAAGGCGGTGGCGGTGCGCTCCAGCGACGGCTGGGTCGAGGCGACGTACGGCGCCAGCTTCGCGTACAGGGCGTCGCTGGTGTTCGGGAGGAAGGACACCAACGTGGTGCGGTGCTTGGCGAAGCAGGCGACCTCGTTGTCGCTCACGAAGAAGCTCCGGTCGATGAAGACGTCCGCCTTCACGTCCTCCGTCGCGCGCGTGCAGTACGCCGCCATCGTCTGCTCGCTGGTGGCGTCCGCCGTGCTGACCTTGATGCCGACCGGCTTGGCGATCTTGCGGCCACCGACGCCACCGGTGGCGTTCGCGTAGGCGACGAGAGCGTTCATCTCCCGCTCGTCCGCGCCCTGGTTCGCGCCGGAGTTCTGCCCTGCCTGCGTGTTGCCGGTCAGAGCGGTGAAGCCCGCCTGGTCCCAGATCGTGTACGCCAGCTTGATGGGCGTGCGGTTCGCCGGGCCGAGCACGGTCGCACCGCCGGTGCCGCCGCCGGCGCCCGCCGTGCCGGATGCGGCGGCTCCCGTCGTACCCGACGATCCAGCCGCACCCGGAACGGTCACGGCGCCGTTACCGGTGCTGCGCTGCCCGAGCCCTGGCGCCTGCCCCTGGACCGACCCGGGCAGCTGGAGCCCCTCGGCGCTCGGGGCGGAGGCGCCCGTGGTCGACGACGACACCTGGACCGTGCTGCCGCACCCGGCGACGGCCAGGGCGCAGCCGAGGGCAACAGCCGCAGGTGCACGCCTCATGTCAGAACGCCACGGCAGCGCTGTTGTTGCGGTTGTGAGAGGCCGCGCTGATCACGCCGGTCCCGGGGTCGCGCTCGATCGCGACCCACAGGCCCTCACCGCCGAGGCGTGCGTCGTCGCCGTCGACCTCGGTCCACTCGAGCCCGGTGCCGTCGAGGACCTCGTGGTCGAAGCGGCCGGCCGGGACGACGACGGTCGACTGCATCGTCGCGACGTCCGTGGAGGGCAGGTAGAAGTCTGCCGTGTTGACAGCCTCCTCGACGCTCTGGCCGAAGGCGGTGTAGTTGAGGAGGCCCTGGAAGGTCCGCTGGTGCAGACCGGCGCCCATCGAGGCGAAGCCGAGCACCGGAGTGCCGTCCTTGAGCAGGATCCCGGTCTCGGTGGGTGCGGGCAGCCGACTGCCCGGGGGGACGGCGGCGACCTGCGCCTGCTGGAACGACGCCGGGTCGCCGATAGAGATCCCGTCGACGTTGATCGCGGTCTTGCCCCAGAGCACGCAGTTGATCGAGTGGGTGATCGCGGCGATGTTGCCGTCGGCGTCGATCGCGACGACGTCGTCGGAGTGCATCGGTGCGGTGCGCTTCCAGTTCGCGAGCGGGTTGCCGTCCTTGATGCGCTCCCACAGCAGCTCTGCGTGCTCGCGCGTGATCCGCGCCTCGGGCGACATGTCGACGCCGGGGAACAGCGCCGCGGCCGTCTCGGCGGGCAGGTAGGACAGCGCGACCAGGGACGTGATGTCGAGCGCCTTGCGCAGCACCTCCGACGACGCGGCCCAGTGCGGGCCCTTGTCGAGGCCGGCGACCCTCGCGAGGTTCTGCGCCTCGATGAGCGCGACACCGCCGGCGTTCGGCCAGGGGTTGGTAGCGATCGACCACCCGTCACCGATGTCCGCCACCAGCGCGTCGGACCAGATCACCTCGTAGTCGCGCAGGTCCTCCAGGGTGAGGTGGCCGCCCTCCGTCTGCACAGCCGCCACCAGCCGCTCGCCCCAGGGGCCGCCGTACATGTGGTCGGCGCCGTCCTCGGCGATGCGGCGCAGCGTCTCGGCGAGCTTCGGCTGCAGCAGCGTCTCGCCCTCGACGTAGCCGGTGCCGTCGGGCTTGAGCAGCGCCTCCCGGGTCTCGGGCAGCCGCGCCAGGTCGGCCGTGCGCATCTCGTAGCACCAGGCCATGGAGCGGTCGACCGGCGCGCCCTTCTCCGCGACCTCGATCGAGGGCTGGAACAGCGCGCTGAACGGGAGCTTCCCGAACCGCTGGTGCGCGGCCTCGACGCCCTTCATGAAGCCGCCGACCAGCGCGGTGCGCCCGCTCGTCTCGGTCCCCGAGACCGCCTCCTGGGAGCCGAAGGCGACCGACCCCGGGATGCCGAGCGGGTCGGTCTCGCCCTTCACCGTGTTCCACTCGGCGTTCATCGTGTGCACCTGGCCGGTCTTCGCGTCCAGGTAGACGAGGCTCATGATCCCGAAGTAGGAGATCGGCGCGCCTGCCTTCAGCGCCACCTGGGTCAGCGCCGTGGTCAGGGCGGCGTCGATCGCGCTGCCACCCTGCTTGAGGGCCTCGAGACCGGCCCGCGCCGCGTAGGCGCTGTAGGCCACCGTGACGGCGCCGCCCTTGCCGCTCGCCGCGCCGGCCGTCGTCCGGACCTGGCACTGCTCGGCCAGGTAGCGCTCGCGCTCGCCCGGCTCCCAGCTGGCAGAGGTCAGGTCGACGGTGGTCATGGGCACTCCTGGGTGAGGGTACGACGAGGGCCGGCGCGGCAGCGCCACGGACACTGTCGCTCGGGCGAGGCGCGCGTGCTCCCGTCGCGTGCCGAGAAATGCCGCCCGCGGCTTCAGCAATTGTCGAGTCGGGAATACGGCTTCGGAGCAGGAGGCGGGACTAGGCCATTCGGAGTAGACTGCAGCTACCGAGGCTCCTCGGTGACACAGAGACAACCGGATGACGTCAGACCGGTAGATGGGCATCACCGGTCATCAGTACCAACCGCACGATGGACATCCCCGCAGCGCATGCGGAAGGCGCACCGCCCCAGCAGCCACGGCTGCGAGCGATCCTCGGGCACCTGTCGCTGAGCCTGCTCAGTGCCGTGGTCGTCCCTGGCGTGCTGTTCTACGTGTCGCTGACCATGCTCAACGTCTGGGCCGCACTGGTCGCTGCCCTGGCGTGGTGCTACGGCGCGATCACCTGGCGCGCTGTGACGAAGCGCCGCATCTCCGGCTTGATGACCCTGACCGTCGTGGGCCTCACCGCCCGGACCGCCTTGGCGCTCGCCAGCGGCAGCACGTTCCTCTACTTCCTCCAGCCCGTCCTGAGCAACGTCGTCGTGGCGTCGCTGTTCTTGCTGTCCCTGGCGACGGCGCGCCCTGTCGTGGCACGACTCGCCGGCGACTTCTACCCGATGAGCGCGGACGTGGCCAAGCGACCGCGCATCCAGCAGCTGTTCCGCCGGCTCACCCTGCTGTGGGCGAGCGTCAGCCTCGTCAAGGCCGTCATCACCCTGTGGCTGCTGCAGTCCCAGAACCTCGCGAACTTCGTGGTGTTCAAGAGCGTGCTGCTGCTCGCGCTCACCATCGGCGGGGTCCTCGTGACCGTCGCCGCTGCGGTGCGCGTCGCGCGGCACGAGAACCTGCTCGCACCGGCCTGACC
>CAMLIA010000276.1 GCA_946479905.1 uncultured Frankiales bacterium
GGCTTCACCGCCCCCGAGGGCAAGACGATGGGCCACGCCGGCGCCATCGTCTCCGGCTCCTCGGGCACCGCGGCCGCGAAGCAGGAGGCCCTCGAGGCCGCGGGCGTGAAGGTCGGCAAGACGCCGTCCGCCACGGCCGCCCTCATGCGGGAGATCATGCAGAACCTCTAGCGGATACGACGGAAGCGGCTCGCCCCGACGGGGTGGGCCGCTTCCGTCGTACCGGGGGTCAGGCCACGACGTCGGTGACGCGGGCCCAGTCGGCGCAGGCGTCGCACCAGACGTGGTCGCCGCGCTCGGCGACGCTGTCCTGCACCCAGCCGTGACAGGCCAGCCGCACGCGGCGCAGCGGGTTGCGCTGCGCCAGCCGGCGCGCCTTCACGGCGGCGTCGGGACGCAGCCCCTTGGCGAGGGCGGAGCGGGTCGAGGCAAGGCCTCGGTGGGTGGTCATGGGCGGGCCTCCTCTCAGGGGCGGTCGTGGCCGGACATGGCGAGGGCCGCCTCCCGAAAGATCGGGGGCGGCCCTCGCCGGAGTCGGGGAAGGGCCTAGGTGGGGACCGGCCAGCTCGTCATGCGGCCAGTCTCCGTGCGTGATCGCTTGGGGTCAAAGGCATTTCCCGCACCGGCGTGGTGACCCGGATCGCGGACCACCGGCTGGGACAGTCGAAGGGCCATGACGCAGACCGCCGATCGTCCCCGCCTCGCGCGGCCGGCCCCGCCCACCCGCCAGCCGGCTCCGCAGGTGCTGCTCCCGGGCGCCTCCGCGGCGGCCTGGGCCCTCGCCGCCGGCCTCGTGCTGCTCGGCCTGCCGGTGCTGCTCGCCTGGGCGACCGACTCCCGGTCCGGCTCCGGCGCGGCCGCGGCGCTGCGCACCGTGGGGCAGCTGTGGCTCGTCGCCCACGGTGTGGGCCTGACGCTCGCCTCGGGACCGGTGCACCTGACGCCGTGGGGCCTGGCCGCCGTACCCCTGCTGCTGCTGCACCGGGCGGGCCGGCACGCCGCCCGCACGGTCGGCGTGACGCGCGGCCGGGACGCGACCCGGCTGGCGTGCGCGCTGGCGATGCCCTACGCCCTGGCTGCCGCGGTCCTGGCGACGCTCGCGACGACGTCGGTGGTGCGGCCCAGCACGCTCGAGGCGCTGCTGCTGGGCTTCGTGGCCGCAGCCGCGGGGTCGGGCTCGGGGATCGCCCGCGAGGCCGGGCTGCTGGCCTGGCCGACCGGCGTGCCGGCCCGGGCCCGCGCGCTGGCCCGGGCGGCGACCACCGCGACGGGCGTGCTGCTCGCCGGGGGTGCGCTGGCCGCGGCGAGCACCGTCGTCCTGCACGCCGGCCGCGTCACGTCCCTGGCGAGCGCGACCGATCCGGGCCTGCTCGGCGGGCTCGCGCTGCTGCTGCTCGGGCTCAGCCTGGTGCCCAACGCGGCCCTGTGGGGGACGGCCTGGGTCGCCGGTCCCGGCTTCGCCGTCGGGGTGGGGACCACGGTCGCTCCCTGGTCGCACGCGCTGGGCCCGGTGCCGGCGTTCCCGCTGCTCGGCGGCCTGCCCTCCGGGCCGGCGCCGACGTGGCTCGGTGTGCTCGTGCTGGCCGTGCCGCTCGCCGCCGGGGTGCTCGGCGGTCTCGTCGTGGCCCGCTCGCTGGGCCCGGTGTCGCTCCTCCGAGCCGCCGCCGAGGGTGCCGCCGTGGCGCCCTGCGTGGCCGCCGCGGTCGCGCTGCTGGCGCTGCTGTCGGGTGGCCCGCTCGGCGACGGCCGGCTGTCGGCCGTCGGACCGTCGCCGTGGCGGGTCGGGCTGGCCGTGCTCGCCGAGGTGCTGCTGCCGGCAGCGGTAGCAGCAGCCCTCGGCGTGCGACGGGCCCGGACCTGATCAGGCCCTGACGACGACCGTCGTCATGATCTTGTCGGCGAACGTCTGGCGCTGCGCGTCCCACAGCGGCCAGAGGTAGCCCAGGTAGCACGGGATGCCGTCCACGATGTGCACGAACGCCCGCCCGATCCCCGCACCCCCGCCGATGAGCTGGCCGGTCTGGGCGTGCACCAGCTTGGTGCCGGCCATCTTCTTCCCGGTGGACTGGCCGGTCTCGCCCTGCAGGTAGGCGTTGTAGAGCGCCCAGCCGAGCGCGGCGAGGTCCAGCAGCAGGCCGAGGCCCAGGCTGGCTCGGCCCACGAAGCCGGCGATGAGGAACGGGATGAACCAGTCGACGAGGCCGGACTGGACCCGCAGGCCCCAGCTGGCGTACTCGCCGGGTGCGCCCCCTGCCGGCGGCCCGTAGCCGGGCGGCGGTGGGCCGTAGCCCCCGGGCGGCGGCGGAGGCGGAGGAGGTGTGGTCACGAGTGGTCTCCCATCCTGGTCACAGCAGGCCGAACCGGCCGAGCTGGTAGGTCTCCGCGGCTGCCGCCACGGCGAGGATCAGCAGCCAGAGGCTCCGGCTGCTGAGCTGAGGGGCGCGGGTGAAGGGTGCCGCGACGAACGCCAGCGCCCCCAGCACCGCGAGCGGTGAGGCCCGCAGGCCACCGAGCAGGTCCCCGCGCCCGACCCGCACCGCCGCCGTGGTGCCGCCGCACAGCGGGCAGGGGATACCGGTGGTGGCACGCAGCAGGCACACCGTCCGGGGGCGGCCGGGCAGGTGCAGCAGCGCGAGCCCCACCGCGGCGGCCAGCAGCACCGTCCCCCGCAGCACGGCCCTGCTCAGGCGAGCGGGGGCCGGCGGGGCGGTGAGGAGCATCAGCAGCTCCCGCCGCCGGGGATCGTCGTGCAGGTCGTGTGGAACTCCGTGTGCCCCGTCGTGCTGCCCAGGACGACCAGCACGATGAACGCGATGCCCAGGGCGATCCAGACGAAGCCGAGGATGATCCCGGCGAGCGCCATCCCGGCGCCCTCCTGCGGGTTCTGCTTGATCTGGTTGCGCGCGACGAAGCCGAGGACGATCGCGACGATCGCCGGGATGCCGTAGAAGCAGCCGACGATGCCGCAGACCATCGAGGCGATCGCGAGGCCGTTCGTACGGCGCTGCGGAGGTCCGTAGGGGGAGTATCCCGGGGGCGGGCCGTAGCCCGGCGGGGGTGCCGCGTACCCCGGGGGCGGCACGCCCCACGCGGGCTGCTGCGGCGGTGGCAGCGGCGGCGGGGACCCGGGAGGGGGCGCAGGAGAGGGCGCAGCGCCGGGCGGGGGTCCCGGCGGTGGCGCGAAGGGGTCCTGCGGGTCCGTCACGGTCACTCCTGGTCCACCCGGCGTCGTGGCGACATTCTCAGCACAGATCGGCGCATTCGGGAGGGATCTGCGGGCCGCTAGTCTGGGCGTCCTTCCCCTCCCGACGGCTCAGGAGGAACCCGCTGTCCGCACGTCTGGTCGTCCTCGTCTCGGGGAGCGGTACCACGCTGCAGGCCCTGCTCGACGCGTCGGACGACCCCGCGTGGGGGGCGCACGTCGTCGCCGTCGGCGCCGACCGCCCGGGCACGCTCGGCGAGCAGCGGGCCCGCGAGCGCGGCATCCCCACCTTCGTGCTGCAGGTGCCGCACTACCCGACCCGGGAGGACTGGGACGCGGCGCTCACCGCGGCGGTCGAGGAGCACGCGCCGGACATCATCGTGCTGGCGGGCTTCATGAAGCTGGTCGGCAAGCACTTCCTGCACCGCTTCGAGGGCCGCACGCTCAACACCCACCCCGCCCTGTCCCCGAGCTTCCCGGGCATGCACGGGCCCCGCGACGCGCTCGCCTACGGCGTCAAGGTCACCGGCTGCACGCTGTTCGTCGTCGACGACGGCGTGGACACGGGGCCGATCGTCGCGCAGGCGGCGGTCCCCGTCCTCGACGACGACACCGAGGACACCCTGCACGAGCGCATCAAGGCGGTGGAGCGCGCGACGCTCGTCGACGCCGTGGGGCGCATGGCCCGTGAGGGCTTCACCGTCACAGGACGAAAGGTCACCATCCCGTGAGTCAGATCCCCGTTCGCAGGGCTCTCGTCAGCGTCTACGACAAGACCGGCCTGGAGGAGCTCGGCAAGGGGCTCGCGGCTGCCGGCGTCCAGGTCGTCAGCACCGGGTCCACGGCCGCGCGGCTGCGCGACGCCGGGGTGGACGTCACCCCCGTCGACGAGCTGACCGGCTTCCCGGAGTGCCTGGACGGGCGGGTGAAGACGCTGCACCCGAAGGTGCACGCCGGCATCCTCGCCGACCGCCGCCTCGACGACCACGTCAAGCAGCTCGCGGAGCTCGGCGTCGAGCCCTTCGACCTCGTGGTCGTGAACCTCTACCCCTTCCGGGACACGGTCGCCTCCGGTGCGGCCCCCGACGAGTGCGTCGAGCAGATCGACATCGGCGGACCGACGATGGTCCGCGCCGCCGCCAAGAACCACCCGAGCGTGGCCGTCGTGGTCGAGCCCTCGTCGTACCCGGAGGTGCTCGCGGCCGTCACGAGCGGCGGGTTCACCTTCGAGCAGCGCCGGGCCCTGGCGTCGAAGGCGTTCCAGCACACGGCGTCGTACGACGTGGCGGTGGCCTCGTGGTTCGCCAGCTCGTACGACGGCAGCGACGC
>CAMLIA010000277.1 GCA_946479905.1 uncultured Frankiales bacterium
GGAGCGCAAGGGGGAGTACGTCGACCTCTTCGCCGACCTGCAGACCAAGGGCTACTCCCGCGCCCGGGTCGACGGCGTCGTCTACAGCCTCACCGAGGTCCCGAAGCTCAAGAAGCAGGAGAAGCACACCATCGAGGTGGTCGTCGACCGCCTCCAGGTCAAGGAGAGCTCCAAGCGCCGGCTGACCGACTCCGTCGAGACGGCCCTGCAGCTCGGCAACGGGCTGGTGACCCTCGACTTCGTCGACCTGCCCGAGGACGACCCGCACCGCGAGCGCACCTTCAGCGAGCACCTGGCCTGCCTCGACGACGACCTGTCCTTCGAGGAGCTCGAGCCGCGGTCGTTCTCCTTCAACAGTCCCTTCGGCGCCTGCACGGAGTGCCACGGCCTCGGCACCAAGAAGGAGGTGGACCCGGAGCTCGTCGTCCCCGATGTCGAGAAGACCCTCGGCGAGGGCGCGATCTACCCGTGGTCCAGCGGCCACAACATCGAGTACTTCGGCCGGCTCATCTCCGCCCTGGGCGACGCCCTCGGGTTCACGCTGAAGAGCCGCTGGGAGCAGCTGACCGCCAAGCAGCAGAAGGCCCTCCTCTACGGCCACGAGACCGAGGTGCACGTCCGCTACAAGAACCGGTACGGCAGGGAGCGCAGCTACTACACGTCGTACGAGGGGGTCGTGCCGTTCCTCGAGCGACGGCACGCCGAGGCCGAGAGCGACAGCAGCCGGGAGCGCTACGAGGGCTACATGCGCGAGGTCCCGTGCCCCGCGTGCCAGGGAGCCCGCCTCAAGCCCGAGGTGCTCGCCGTCACGCTGTCGGACAAGTCGATCGCCGAGATCGCGTCGCTGAGCATCGCCGAGTGCGCCGAGTTCCTCCGCAACCTCGAGCTCGACGACCGGCAGCGGATGATCGCCGAGCGGGTCCTCAAGGAGGTCAACGAGCGACTGGGCTTCCTGCTCGACGTCGGCCTCGACTACCTCTCCCTCGACCGGCCCGCCGCCACGCTGGCCGGCGGCGAGGCGCAGCGGATCCGGCTCGCGACCCAGATCGGCTCGGGCCTGGTCGGCGTGCTCTACGTCCTCGACGAGCCGTCCATCGGTCTGCACCAGCGCGACAACCGGCGGCTCATCGACACCCTGGTCCGGCTGCGCGACCTCGGCAACACGCTCATCGTCGTCGAGCACGACGAGGACACGATCCACAACGCCGACTGGGTCGTCGACATCGGGCCGGGCGCCGGCGAGCACGGCGGCCAGGTGGTCGTCAGCGGCACCGTGAAGGACCTGCTCGACAGTCCCGACTCGATCACCGGGCAGTACCTCTCCGGCCGGCGGTCGATCGAGGTGCCGGCCATCCGCCGTCCGCGCGACCCGAAGCGCAAGCTCAGCATCGTCGGCGCCCGCGAGCACAACCTGCGCGACGTCAGCGTCGACATCCCGCTCGGCCAGCTCGTCGCCGTGACCGGCGTCAGCGGCTCCGGCAAGTCCACGCTGATCAACGACATCCTGTCCGCGGTGCTCGTCAACCAGCTCAACGGCTCGCGCGAGGTCCCGGGGCGGCACACCCGCATCACCGGCCTCGACCAGCTCGACAAGGTCGTGCGCGTCGACCAGTCACCGATCGGCCGGACCCCGCGCTCCAACCCGGCGACCTACACCGGCGTCTTCGACCACATGCGCAAGCTGTTCGCGGAGACGACCGAGGCGAAGGTCCGCGGCTACCTCCCGGGTCGCTTCTCCTTCAACGTCAAGGGCGGCCGCTGCGAGAACTGCGCCGGCGACGGCACGATCAAGATCGAGATGAACTTCCTGCCGGACGTCTACGTCCCGTGCGAGATCTGCCACGGCGCCCGGTACAACCGCGAGACGCTCGAGGTGCACTTCAAGGGCAAGACCATCTCCGAGGTCCTCGACATGCCGATCGAGGAGGCCGCGTCGTTCTTCGAGGCGGTCCCGGCGATCAGCCGGCACCTCAAGACACTGGTGGACGTCGGCCTCGGCTACGTCAGGCTCGGCCAGCCGGCCCCGACGCTGTCCGGGGGAGAGGCGCAGCGCGTGAAGCTCGCCTCCGAGCTGCAGAAGCGGCAGACGGGCCGGACGATCTACGTCCTCGACGAGCCGACCACCGGCCTGCACTTCGAGGACATCCGCAAGCTGCTCGTCGTCCTCGGCCGCCTCGTCGACCAGGGCAACTCGGTCGTCGTCATCGAGCACAACCTCGACGTGATCAAGACCGCCGACTGGGTCATCGACATGGGGCCCGAGGGCGGCTCGGGTGGCGGCACGGTCGTCGCCCAGGGCACGCCCGAGGACGTCGCCGAGGTCGAGGCCTCGCACACCGGCCGGTTCCTGCAGCCCATCCTCGCCGGCAGGGCGGCACCCGCGCCGACGCCGAAGAAGGCGACCCGGAAGGCCCCCGCGAAGGCCCCTGCGAAGGCCCCGGCCAAGGCTGGGCGCGCCAAGGCCACCGCGCGCTGAGCGGACGCCCGCGTCGTACGAGCTGACCGCGACCCTCACGTTGGCTGCGACGTCGGCCAACCTTCCTGCGGCGCCACACGTCTCAGGGATGCGGGCTACCGGATGTCACAGCCCGTACTCTTTGGTCACCTGACGTCACGCTGACCTCCCGGGGACGGGAGCGTGTCACACCCGGAAGGCCCTATGCGCCGCTCGCCTGCCCTCACCGTGCTCGCGCTCACCTGCGCCCTGCTCGCGGTCCCGACCGCCGCGCACGCCGCCCCCGCCGGCGTCACCGGCCTGACCGGGACGGTGGGCGACCACGAGGCGGTGCTGTCCTGGTCCGGCGGCGGCAGCGCAGGCGCGCTCGTCCGCGACGTCACCGACGTCAGCGGCCCGGTCACCCCGGACTCCGGCACCGCGGTGCCCAGCAGCGGCAGCTCGGCGGAGGACCCGCACTTCCTCAACACCAGCTCCCGGACGTACGCCGTCTGGGCCCAGGACAGCGACAGCTCGACGAGCACCGACCCCGCCATGGTGACGGTCGCCCCGGTGGCCGCGGTCCCCACGGAGCTGTCCCTCGGCGTGAGCCGGGGCGTCGCCACCTACGGGCAGCAGTACGCCGCGAGCGGGGTGCTCACCAGGGCCGGGAACCCCTCTCCCAACATGCGGGTCGACCTGCTCGCGCGGGTCGGTGGCACCTCCACCTACACCGTGGCCCGCCGGCTCACCACGGACGCCAACGGCGCCGTGAAGGCGGTGCTCGTGTCGACCCGCAACATCGACCTGGCGCTGCGCTACGCCGGCGACGGGTTCTCGCAGGCGAGCGGCAGCGCGCACCGGGTCGTGCAGATGCAGCCGGTCCTGACCGCGACCTTCTCGCCGAGCGTCGTCGTGCGGCCCGAGGCCACCGACTTCGCGGGTCACGTGCCGGCCGGGCTGCCCGGGGCGGTCGTCCGGGTGCAGCGCCGGCTCGCCGACGGGTCCTACGGGACGCTCACGTCGGTCTCGCCCGACAGCTCCGGCAACTGGAGCTACCACTACACGCCCGGCTCCGTCGGCAGCTTCGTCTACCGGGCCGTGCTCCCCTCCGGGGCGTCCTACCGCAGTGCCACCTCTGCGCCGCGCGTGCTCGAGGTGGACACCCGCAACCTCGCACGCGGCGCGCAGGGCAACGACGTGCTGACCCTCGAGCGCACCCTCGCGCGGCTGCACTACTCGCCCGGCAAGGTCGACGGCACCTTCGACCGCGACACCGAGCACGCGGTCATCGCCTTCCAGAAGGTCGAGCGCCTCACCCGCACCGGCGGCTGGACCAAGGTCGAGCGGACCCGGGTGGCGCACCCGCACGCGTGGACCGTGCGGTTCCCCGCGGCCGGCCGCGCCGTCGAGGTCGACATCACCCGGCAGATCCTCGTCTACTCCGAGGCGGGGGCCGTGAAGCTGATCGTCGACACCTCCACCGGGGGTGAGTACCACTACACGTACCAGGGCGTGACCTACCTGGCACACACGCCGCGTGGCAGCTTCGTCGTGCAGCGCAAGATCAACGGCGTCCGGGTGAGCAACCTCGGCTACCTCTACCGCCCGTCGTACTTCACCGGCGGCTACGCCGTCCACGGCGAGGACTACGACGTGCCGTCCCACCCCGCCAGCCACGGCTGCGTCCGGATCACGAACTACAACACCGACCTGCTCTACTCCAAGCTGGTCGTGGGCACCCCGGTCCACGTCTACGACGAGTAGCCGTCGCACCACGCAACTACTCTGGAGGGCGTGGCAGACCCCGCTTCGTACCGGCCCGCAGCCGGCACGATCCCGGTCGAGCCCGGCGTCTACCGGTTCCGCGACGACAAGGGCCGGGTCGTCTACGTCGGCAAGGCGATCAGCCTGCGGAGCCGGCTGAGCTCCTACTTCCAGGACGTGCACAACCTGCACCCCCGGACCCGGCAGATGGTGACCACCGCCGCGTCGGTGGAGTGGACGGTCGTGGGGACCGAGGTCGAGGCGCTGCAGCTGGAGTACTCCTGGATCAAGGAGTACGACCCGCGGTTCAACGTGAAGTACCGCGACG
>CAMLIA010000278.1 GCA_946479905.1 uncultured Frankiales bacterium
AGGTCCGCGCCGGCGGCTGCCTGGTGCAGTGCGGTCCGGCCCTCGTGCGCGGCGTTCACGTCTGCGCCGTCGAGCACCAGCGACTCGACGAGGTCCCACCGGCCGAGGTCGGCGGCCGCTCCGGGGTCCAGGGGTGCCGCGGGCGCCGGCTGGTGACGGGCGGCGTAGAGGTCACGGAGGACACCGACCTCCGCGCCGTGGTGGATCGCCTCGTCGACCTGGTGCAGCACGAACGCTGCGAGGCTCGACTCGGCGTACACCCCTCCGACCGCACCCACGTTCGTGGCCAACGCGTCGTCGTCCAGCGACCGCAGCAGCCCGAGGAAGTGGTCGACCGCCTCCGCGAGCAGGGCGACGGACTCCGCGGCGGACGCACCGACCCGCCAGGCCGGCTGCTGGTTCACCTCGTCCGCCGGGCTGACCTGGAGCCACTCCGCGTTCCGCGGGCTCGCATAGACGTCGATCAGGTGCGAGACCCGCCACGCGATCGAGGTGATCGTCGGGGCTCCCACCGGCCAGGAGCTGTTGTCGAGCACCCGACGGCCGCTCCGGAGAAGGTGGACCGTCCACGCGCCGGGAACGGGCTGCCAGAGCAGCTCCTCGTCGGTGATCCCCTCGAGCCGCGACAGCGTCCTCTGCGAGACGTACTCCGCGAGCCCCACCAGGTCGTCCCGTTGCCCCACGGCCGAAGAGTACGGCGGCGGCGCAGGGTCCACCGTCGGGCCTTTCGGCCCTGCCATGCGGGGAGCGCGGGGTGCAGGCTGTCGGTACGACGTCGGTGCTGTTGCGGGGTGGTCCGATGAGACTCGCGAGCGGACGGGGGCCGAGGCTCCGCGGGGTGGCCGAGGTGGATGCCCTGGTGTCCGCGGGCACCCTGGTGCTGTGCGTGCTGTGCGCCCTCGTCTACGACCTGGCCACGTGGCCCGAGGGGCTGCTCGCGGTGTTCGTGCTGGCGAGCCTCCCGCTCGTGCTCGTCGCTGGTCTGGACGTCCTGAGCTGGCGCCGGATGACAGCAGCGCAGGGACCCGTGAATGAGCTGCGGAGCCTGGCCGTTGCCGGTCTGGCGCTCCTCGCCTTCGGTGGCGTGTTCACCGCCATCGAGGTCGGCGTCGGCGGCCTGCGGGACAGTGACCTGGCGGCGTGGACGTCCACTGCGGTCGGATACCTGCTCGCCGCGGCCCTCGTTGCCCAGAGCCTGCTGACGCTCCTCACCTGGCAGTTGCGGCGCCGTCCCTGGTGAGCACGCCGCATTCGGCGTGAGACCTGCAGCGGGGTCACCCGCGTGGCGGAGAGTCACCGACGGCCGGTTGGCTCGTTGGGCTCGTCATGCAGCCCAGACGTCACCTCGTCCCCGGGCTGCTCGCGGTGCTGGCCGCCCTGCTCGGTGGTGTGCTGTGGTTCTGGACGACGGCGTCGGCTGCCGACGGCGTCGGTCTCGAGCCGGTGGCCACCGCTGCCCACGCGAGCCCACCTGCGCCCAGCTGCTCGCTCCCCGCACCGCGGACGGCTGCCGGCTACCAGGCGATGTTCGACGCGAAGCACGATGAGACGTGGGCCGGTGGCGACCAGGCGGCCTCGGTGGCCCTGCCGGACGGCCGGACGCTCTGGATGTTCGGCGACAGCATCCGCGGCGGTGTCCTGCCCGGTGGTGCCCGGGCAGCGGGCAGCCGGTTCGTGCACAACGCGATGCTGATCCAAACGAGCGGCTGCCTCACTGCCGTCCCCGCTCCCGCCGAGGTGATCCCCAGCCGGGCGGACGGGCAGTGGTACTGGCCGGAGTCCGCCGTCGTCGTCGGCGACGAGCTGGTCGTGCTCTGCCTGCGGGTGGAGCGGACGGGGGCTGACGTCTTCGGGTTCCGCACCACGGGGGTCGACGCGGCGGTGCTGTCGCTGCGCGGCCCGGTCCCGACGTTCGAGCGGATCGTGGCGACCCCGTCATCGACCGCTGCCGAGGGCTCGGTGCAGTACGGCACTGCCGTCGTCCAGGCGGGCGACTGGCTCTACGTCTACGGCAGCCGACGTCCACCCCGCGCCTTCGGTCGTACGGTCATGGTGGCCCGGGTGCGGCCGGCGGCGCTGCTGCACCCCGAGGCCTGGCAGTTCTGGGCAGGCGGGCAGTGGTCGTCGCAGCAGCGGCGCGCGACGCAGGTCGCCGACCGGTGGGCGACGGCGTTCAGCGTCTGGCAGGCGCCGGACGGCACGCTCCGGTCGCTGACCAAGGAGGACGACGTCTTCGGCCGCACGGTCGTGACCGGCCGGTCGTCGTCCCCGACGTCGGCGTTCTCGCGTCGCGCGGTGCTCGACGCCCCGTCGTTCCGCCGCCCAGGTGAGCTGCTCTACAGCGCCTTGGCGCATCCCGAGATCCGGCTCGCCGACGGCCGGCTGCTGGTCACGGTGTGCCGCAACAGCACCGACCTGGCGCGCGTCTGGGCCGACGCCGATCTCTACAAGCCGCAGTTCTCCGCGGTCCCGCAGACCTGAGGGCGGCTACCAGCCGCGGGCGCGCCACTCGGGGAGGGCCGGTCGCTCCGCACCGATCGTGGAGTCCGAGCCGTGACCGGGGTAGAACCACGTCGAGTCGGGCAGCGCGAAGAGCTTGCGCTCCACGTCGTCGATCAGCGACGCGAACCGCTTCGGGTCCTTGTCGGTGTTCCCCACCCCACCGGGGAACAGGGTGTCGCCGGTGAAGAGGTGGCCGCCCTCAGGTGCGTAGTACAGCGCGACCGAGCCCGGCGTGTGGCCGACGATCGTCTTGGCGACCAGCTCGTGCGGCCCGACGGTCACGACGTCGTCGTCGGTGAGGAACCGGTCGGTCGGCACGGGCAGCTCAGGGGCGTCAGCGGCCGTCGCCAGGACCGGGGCGCCGGTGGCCGCCACCACGGCTTCCAGCCCCTGCCAGTGGTCCCAGTGGCCGTGGGTCTCGACGATGCCGACGAGGTGACCGTCGCCGAGGGTGGCGAGCAGCCGGTCCGGGTCGCCGGCCGCGTCGATGAGCAGGGTGTCGCCGCTGGCCTCGTCACGCAGGAAGTAGCAGTTGTTGTTGAACGGGTTGGTGGCGATCTTCGTGATCGTCAGCCCCGGGAGCTCCCGCACGTCGGTGGGCCCGCCCACCTCGACCTCGCCTGTGTACGCCATGGGCCGACGTTATCGCCACCCGGCCGCTCAGCAGATCGGCGCCTCGTTCCACTCGATCCACCCCAGGCCGTCGCCGGCATCGGTCGTGAAGCGGGCCAGGCAGCGGTGGAACGGCCAGGTGTCGCCGCCGTCGCTGATGAGCGTCGGCCCGTGCGCGAGAGGGGTCACGTCGACCACGAGCCCGGTCGGCTGCACCACGAGCCGTGCCGAGCGGGGGAGCTCGTCGATCACCTCGGTCCGCTCGACGTCGGTCACCGTCACCTCGTCGACGTAGCCGGTGGTGAAGCGGAAGGCCGGGAAGACGACGTCGGTCACGTGCAGTCGCGTCCCGTCCGCCAGCCGGGCGCTCGACCAGCACCAGCGGCTGCTCCTCCAGTCCCGAACGCCCCAGGAGTGGTCGCGCTGACCGGCGGCACCGTCCACCCGGCGCGCCACGCCGTCGACGGTCACCGTGCCGCTGACCAGGCCGGGCACCTCGTAGCGGGTCGTCACGTCGTACTCGAAGGGCGTGCCGTCCGTCGTCCAGGAGAGGTCGAGCTCGATGGCCACGGGCCGGCCCTCCTTGCCGGCCAGCAGCTCCTCGGGCGTCAGCTCCTCCGCCGCGCCGCTGCCGGCGATGCGCCACCTGCCGTCGGTGCCGACGTGCGTGAAGCCGTGCACGGTGAGGCTCTCGTCGTTCGGGATCGGCGCCGCCTTGTCGTCGATGCGGACGGTGCGCTCCGGGGTGACGAGGTGCAGGAGGTACCAGCAGACGCCCTGGTTGGGGACCAGGCCGACGCGGACGTAGCCGCCGAGGTCCTCGGTGGCGAAGTCGAAGTACCAGGACTCGTTCCACCAGTGCTCATCGCCGGGGGAGTGCCGGTGCTCCTCGTAGGTCATGGCAGCAGCTCCAGGGCGTCGAGGTCGTCCACCTGCGCGCAGGCGCGCGCGACGCTGCAGAGGAACATCTGGTCTCCGCGGTCGGTCCGGGCGACGAGCATGGAGCTCGCGATCGCCATGACGAGCGTGCCGAACGACATCCGGCGGTAGTCCTCCCAGCACCGGTCCCAGCCGTAGGACGGGATGCCGAGCTGCTGGTGGTAGTGCCGGACCAGGTCCTGCTCGACGGCTGCCCGGGTCCGTGGGTCGGCGAGGGCGCAGGCGACGAAGTAGCTGGTGTCGACCATCGGCGGTCCCCAGGTGGCCGTCTGCCAGTCGACGACGGTCACCCCGTCGTCGCTGAAGAGCAGGTTGTCCAGGCGGTAGTCGCCGTGGACGACCGTCATCGGCCCCTCCCGCTGCGCGAGGTACGACGGGAGGCGCGCCATCAGGGCGTCGCAGACCGCCACCTGGCGGTCCGTGAGGTGCTCGCGATAGCGCTCGAGGAACCCGGGGTA
>CAMLIA010000279.1 GCA_946479905.1 uncultured Frankiales bacterium
TCAGCCACTCCCAGAAGTCGAGCGGCTTGGTGTGCGGGTTGTCGACGCGGAAGATCTTGATGCCACGGTCGACCCACACCTTCACGACGCGCAGGACCTCGGCGTACAGGCCCTCCTTGTCGTTGTCGAAGTTGAGCGGGTAGATGTCCTGGTACTTCTTCGGGGGGTTCTCCGCGTAGGCGATCGTCCCGTCGACACGCGTGGTGAACCACTCGGGGTGCTCCTTGGCCCACGGGTGGTCGGGCGCGCACTGCAGCGCGAGGTCGAGAGCGACCTCCATGCCGAGGTCGCGGGCCCGCGCGACGAAGAGGTCGAAGTCCTCGAAGGTCCCGAGGTCGGGGTGGATGGCGTCGTGGCCGCCCTCGTCGGACCCGATGGCCCAGGGGCTGCCGGGGTCCTCAGGGCCCGGGGTCAGGGTGTTGTTGGGGCCCTTGCGGTTCACCTTCCCGATCGGGTGGATCGGCGGGAGGTAGACGACGTCGAAGCCCATCTCGGCGACCGCCGGCAGCCGCTCGGCGGCGGTCCGGAACGTGCCGCTCTTGGTCCCCACCGCGCCCTCGCTGCGGGGGAAGAGCTCGTACCAGGAGCCGTAGAGCGCCCGCTGCCGGTCGACCCACACCTGGTACGGACGTGAGCTCGTGACCAGCTCGCGCACGGGGTGCTCGGTGAGCACCTGCTTCACGTCCTCGGTGAGGGCCGCGTCGAGCCGCTCGCGCGCCGGGCGGCTGACGTCCCGGAGCGCGTCGGGGATGCCCGCGAGCACCTGCTGCTTGGCCTTCGGGACACCCGCGGTCGCGCGCTCGTACAGGCGAGCGCCCTCCTCCAGGACCACCTCGACGTCCACGTCGGCATCGACCTTCAGGGGCGCGTCGTGCCACCACGTCCCGAGCGGGTCGCTCCAGGCCTCGACGACGAAGGACCACGCGCCCTCGGTGTCGAAGGTCACCGGCACGGTCCAGCGGTCGTTCGGCTGCGGCGTCATCCGCAGGAACGGCGAGCGCCCGCCCCCGGGCTTCTTCAGCACGACGTTGGCCGCCACCGCGTCGTGCCCCTCCCGGAACACGGTGGCGACGACGTCGAGCGTCTCGCCGATCACCGCCCCGGTCGGGTACTGCCCGCAGGAGACAGCAGGGCTGACGTCCGTGATCACGATGCGTCCCACCACGCTGCGACCGTACCCACCTCGGCTGCCGGCAAGCAGCCCCCCGTCGGGGTTTGGTGACCGGGCAGTACGGGTTAGGGTCGCGCAGGTGAGAGCTCTCCGCCGGTTCACCGTCCGCCTCGCCCTGCCCCAGCCGCTCGCGCCGCTGGCGGAGCTCGTCATGAACCTGAGGTGGTCCTGGCACCACCCCTCGCAGGACCTCTTCGCGAGCATCGACGGCGAGGCCTGGGAGACCGTCGGCCACGACCCGATCCGGCTGCTCGGCGAGGTCAGCCCCGAACGGCTCGCGGAGCTCGCGTCGGACGCGGACTTCCTCGCCAGGCTGGCCGCGGTGCACGACGACCTGCAGGCCTACCTCACCCAGCCGAAGTGGTACCAGTCGCTGGAAGGGGCAGCCGCCTCCATCGCCTACTTCTCGCCGGAGTTCGGCATCACCGAGGTGCTGCCGCAGTACTCCGGCGGCCTGGGGATCCTCGCGGGCGACCACCTCAAGGCCGCCTCGGACCTCGGGGTGCCGATCCTCGGGGTCGGGCTGCTCTACCGCGCCGGCTACTTCAAGCAGTCGCTGAACGCGGAGGGCTGGCAGCAGGAGCGCTACCCACCGCTGGACCCGCACGGGCTTCCCCTGCAGCTGCTGCGCACGGCCGACGGCGCGGTCGTCGAGGTCCAGGTGCCGCTGCCGGGCGGCCACACCCTGCACGCCCAGGTCTGGAAGGCGCAGGTCGGGCGCGTCCCACTGCTGCTGCTGGACAGCGACATCGAGTCGAACGCGCCGGCGGAGCGCAACATCACCGACCGGCTGTACGGCGGCGGCACCGACCACCGGCTCGCGCAGGAGCTGCTGCTGGGCATCGGGGGCGTCCGCGCCATCCGCGCCTGGACGGCGCTGTCGGGCGAGCCCGAGCCCGAGGTCTTCCACACCAACGAGGGGCACGCCGGCTTCCTGGGGATCGAGCGGATCCGCGAGCTGGTCGCGTCCGGCCTGAGCTACGACGAGGCCCTGGAGGCGGTCCGGGCGGGGACCGTCTTCACGACGCACACGCCGGTGCCCGCCGGGATCGACCGCTTCCCGCGCGAGCTCATCGCCGCCGTGTTCAGCACGGGCGCGATGCCGGGCGTCCCTCTCGACAGGGTGCTGGCGCTCGGCGACGAGGAGGACCCCACGGTCTTCAACATGGCCCACATGGGGCTGCGGCTGGCGCAGCGCCGCAACGGCGTCGCCAAGCTGCACGGGGTGGTCAGCCGGGGGATGTTCAACGGCCTGTGGCCGGGCTTCGACACCGCCGAGGTGCCGATCAGCTCCGTCACCAACGGCGTGCACGCACCGACCTGGGTGTCGCGCGAGGTCTTCGAGCTCGGTGAGCGCGAGGTCGGCTCCAGCCTGACCACCGAGGCCTCGGGGTGGGAGGGCATCGCCCGCGTCGCCGACACCTCGGTGTGGGAGACCCGCCGGGTGCTGCGGGAGCGGCTCGTCCACGAGGTGCGCCGCCGCGTCCGGGAGTCCTGGCTGCAGCGCGGCGCGACCGAGGCCGAGCTCGGCTGGACGTCCTCCGTGTTCGACCCCGACGTGCTGACCATCGGCTTCGCCCGGCGCGTCCCGTCGTACAAGCGCCTGACGCTGATGATGCGCGACCCCGACCGGCTGCGGTCGATCCTGCTCGACCCGGAGCGGCCGGTGCAGCTGGTGATCGCGGGCAAGTCGCACCCGGCCGACGACGGCGGCAAGGAGCTCATCCAGCAGATCGTGCGGTTCGCCGACGCGGCCGACGTGCGGCACCGGATCGTCTTCCTGCCCGACTACGACATCGGCATGGCGCGCTACCTCTACGGCGGCTGCGACGTCTGGCTCAACAACCCGCTGCGTCCCCTCGAGGCCTGCGGGACGAGCGGGATGAAGGCTGCGCTCAACGGCGGCCTCAACCTCTCCATCCTCGACGGGTGGTGGGACGAGATGTACGACGGCGAGAACGGCTGGGCGATCCCGACCGCCGACGGCGTCTCCGACCCGGCACGCCGTGACGAGCTGGAGGCGTCGGCCTTCTACGAGCTCGTCGAGAAGCAGGTGCGGACCCGGTTCTACGACGTCGACGACCAGGGCGTGCCCAAGCGGTGGGTCGACATGGTCCGGCACACCCTGCAGACCCTCGGTCCGAAGGTGCTCGCCTCCCGGATGGTGCGCGACTACGTCCACCAGCTCTACACGCCGGCCGCAGAGGCCTCGCGATCCCTTGCGGGGCAAGGCTTCGCGCCGGCACGGGAGCTCTCGGCCTGGCGCTCCAAGGTCGTCGAGCACTGGCCGCGCGTGCGGGTGCTGCACGTGGAGGGCGGCGGCATCGACGACACGCCCGCCGTCGGCTCGCGCATGACGGTGCGCGCCTCCGTCGACCTCGGCGGGCTGTCGCCCGCCGACGTCGTCGTGCAGGCGGTCTACGGACGGGTCGACGAGCACGACGTGCTGCACCGGCCGGTCACCGTGCCCCTGTCCGGCGGAGGCGTCGGTGACGACGGGTACCCGCGCTACGAGGGCGAGGTGCCGCTGGAGCGGGCCGGCTCGTTCGGCTACACGGTCCGGGTGCTCCCGCACCACGAGCTGCTCCCCAACGACGCCGACCTGGGCCTGCTCACCTCCGCCTGAGCGTGCTCGCCGCGCTCTTCCTCCCGGTCCCCGAGGCCGAGCCGCTGCTGGACGCCGTCCGCGGCGCCCCAGCGGTGTCGCTGCTGGAACCGGCACACATCAGCCTCGGCTACCCGTGGGGGCGTGACCCGGACGTTGAGCTCGTGCGCCGGGTGGCGGCCGCGGTACCGGCGGGGGACACCCTGCTGGTCGGGCCGGAGCTGTTCGAGCAGGACGTCCGGCGGCGCACGGTCGTGCACGCGCTGCTGTCGGACAGCTCGGTGCCGCGCGCGCTCGCGCAGGCGCTGCACGCACCGCTGCGCACCCCCCACCTGTCGATCGCCCGCGTGGGCAGGCACGGCGACGTGCCCGCGGTGGTCGACGCCATCGCGCACCTGCTGCCGCTGGCGGTGCGCCTCGACACCCTCGAGCTCACCGTCCGGACCGACACCGGCTGGACCACCCTGGCCAGCGTCCCCCTCGCCTGACCGCTTGCGTCATTTCTTCTGAGCCTGACTGGCGCGCCGGTTGTGATGACGTTGCGGGGTGGCGCGGTGCTTGCGTCATAGCTGCTGAGCGTGACCCGTGGGCCGGTGGTGATGACGTTGCGGGGTGGGGGTCAGGGGTGCTCGTTGCGGGAGATCTGGGTCATGGTGTCCTTGTCGACGACCTTGACGCGGGGTCGGGGG
>CAMLIA010000280.1 GCA_946479905.1 uncultured Frankiales bacterium
CGCGCCGACCGGGATGACCTTGCTGGTGTCGACGTCGTGCTTGCCCTTGAGCGGGTA
The DNA here is from genome assembly GCA_946479905.1 of uncultured Frankiales bacterium. The sequence goes on from CAMLIA010000280.1 coordinate 58, forward strand.
GCGCTTCACCGGCACCGGTGTGACGTGCAGCGTGAGGGACCTGCCGTCGCGCTGCACCACGACCGCGAGGTCGTGACCGGCGTTGCTGCGCACGAGGGTGGTCAGGTCGTTGTAGCTGTCGACCTTGGTGCCGTTCACGCTCAGGACCCGGTCCCCGGCCTGGAAGCCGGCCGCCTTGGCCTGGCCCGGCAGCCGGCCGGCGCACTGGCCGCTGGAGTCGGTGCTGGAGAACTTCGGGTCCTTGATCGCGTCGCCCTTGAGGGGGACCGTCAGCGGCACGCAGTCGGCGGCCTTGCTGAGGATGGGTGCCTCGGGCTGCGGCGCCCCGAGGGCCACCACGGCCAGGAAGATCAGCACGATGCAGATGAGGAAGTGCACGGTCGAGCCGGCGACCAGCACGACGAACCTGGGCCAGGTCTTGTGCTTGTAGAACACCCGGTCCTCGTCACCGGGCTCGACCTCCTCGAGAGGCGTCATCCCGATGATCTTCACGTAGCCGCCGAGCGGGATGGCCTTCAGGCCGTACTCCGTCTCCCCGCGCTTCCAGGACCAGACCGTGGGACCGAAGCCGGCGAAGAACTGCGTCGCCTTCATCCCGTAGTGGCGGGCCGTGAAGAAGTGCCCGGCCTCGTGCAGCGTGACCGAGATCAGCAAGGCCGCGACGAACGCGAGGATGCCCAGCAGTTGCACGAGGGTCAGTCTCCTACGGTCAGCTCGGAGGCGCGCCGGCGCGCCCACTTCTCTGTCTCCAACACATCGACCAGTGTCGGCAGTTCCCTGAGCGGGTGCTCGGCGACGACCTGCGCCACTGTGTCCGTGATCGCGGCGAACGGCAGCCGGCCGTCCCGGAAGGCCGTGACGCACACCTCGTTCGCCGCGTTGAGCGCCGCTGGGGCGGTCCCTCCCGTCGTCCCGGCGTCCCGGCACAGGTCCACGGCCGGGAACACCGCGGAGTCGAGCGGCTCGAAGGTCCAGGTGTGCGGTTGCGTCCAGTCCACCGGGCGGGTGGCCGCCGGGACGCGTTCCGGCCAACCCAGGGCAAGAGCGATCGGAAGCCGCATGTCGGGCGGGCTCGCCTGCGCGAGCGTGGAGCCGTCGACGAACTCCACCATCGAGTGCACCACCGACTGCGGGTGCACGACGACGTCGATCCGGTCGTAGGGCACGTCGAAGAGCAGGTGGGCCTCGATGAGCTCCAGGCCCTTGTTCATGAGCGTGGCGCTGTTGATCGTGATCACCGGCCCCATGTCCCAGGTCGGGTGGGCCATCGCCTCCTCGTAGGTCACGCCTGTGAGGTCGGTGCGCCCCCGGAAGGGGCCCCCGCTGGCGGTCAGGACGAGCTTCGCGACCTCCCTGGCGGCCCCGCCGCGCAGGCACTGGGCCAGGGCCGAGTGCTCGGAGTCGACAGGGGTGATCTGGGAGAGGTACGGCGTGACGAGCGGGCCCCCGGCGATGAGGCTCTCCTTGTTGGCCAGCGCCAGGGTGCGTCCGGCCTGCAGCGCCGCCAGCGTCGGCGCGAGCCCGACCGAGCCGGTCATCCCGTTCAGGACGACGTCGCAGGGCCAGGCGGCGAGCTCGCTCAGGGCGTCGGGGCCCGCCAGGATCTTGGGGATCGGGTGGTCGCCGGCGCTGTAGCCCTTCGCCTTCGCCGCGGCGTAGAAGGCCAGCTGGAGGTCCTGCGCGGCCGTGGCCTGGGCGACGGCGACGACCTCGACGCCCAGCTCCAGGGCCTGCTCGGCGAGCAGGTCGGGGCGCTGGCCGCCGGCTCCGAGGCCCACCACGCGGAAGCGGTCCGGGTTCTGCCGGACGACGTCGAGAGCCTGGGTGCCCACCGACCCGGTGGACCCGAGCAGCACGACGTCGCGGGGCATGTGTCTATTGTGCGGCAACCGACCGTGACCTGGAGGAGCCGTGCTCGTCGTCATCGCCACCCTCGTGGGCAAGCCGGAGCGCCGCGCGGACATCGCCGCCGCCCTCGGCAAGGCCGCCGCCGCCAGCCGCGGCGACGCCGGCTGCCTGTCCTACGCGTTCACCCAGGACGTCGAGGACCCCGACCGGTTCCTCTCGGTGGAGACCTGGGAGGACAAGGCCTCCCTCGACGCGCACTTCACCCAGCCGCACCTGGCCGAGCTGTTCGGCGTACTCGGCGACGCGCTGGCCGGCCCCGCCGACATCAAGACCTACGAGACCCCCGGCCCCCTCTGACCCCTTGCGTCATCTTTTCTGAGCCTGACTCGAGGCCACCTGCGATGACGTAGCGCGACGGCTGCCCCTTGCGTCATGTCTTCTGACCCTGTCTCGGGCGCCAGTTGCTAGGACGTCAGCTGGAGGCCGCGGCGGAGGGCGCCGAGCAGGTCCTCGGACTGGCGCTTGCTGACCGCGGCGTCGACCACGAGCGACGAGCCGTGGAACGTGCCCGGATAGGCGTGCAGCTCGACGCTCACACCTGCCTGCAGGAGACGGCTCGCGTAGGCGATGCCCTCGTCGCGCAGCGGGTCGAGCTCCATGACGGTCACGTGCGCGGGCGGCAGGCCGCTGAGGTCGACCGCCCTCGCAGGGGCGGCGTAGGAGTCGGCCGGCTTGCCGCCGAGGTAGTACTCCCAGCTCTTGACCGCCTGCGGCCGGCTCCACAGCGGCGTGTCGACGAACTGCTGCATCGACGGCGTCTCGAGCCGGTCGTCGAGCTCCGGCATGCCGAGGGACTGGAAGGCGACCCGCGGACCACCGAGGTCGCGCGCCCTGAGGACGGTCGCCGCGGCGAGCCCGCCGCCTGCGGACTGCCCGTGCACGGCGATCCGGTCGACCAGCGTGCTGAGGTACTGCAGGCCGACGTAGCAGTCGTCGAGACCTGCGGGGTACGGGTGCTCCGGCGCGAGCCGGTACTCGACGCTCACCACGACCACGTTCAGGGCCAGGGCGATCTGGACCGCCCCGGCGTGCTCGGAGGCCACGCTGCCGAGGCAGAAGCCGCCGCCGTGCAGGTAGAGCACGCCCGCACCCGGCTCCGGGCTCGCCGGGCGGTAGACGCGCAGCAGCACACCGTCGTGGGTGACGTCCTCGACGGCGAGCGCCTCCTCCCCCGGCACCGGATCGGTCGGGATCATCAGCGCCATCATCTGCCGGGCCGCCTCGATGTCCTCCATGCCCTGCGTGAGGTCCGGGAGCAGCTCGAGCATCGGGGCGAGCTCGGGGTCGAGGGTCGGGAACAGCGAGGGGTCCATCAGGTCTCCTGGACGAGGGCGGGCAGCAGGAACTCTTCGAGGTACGACGTGAGCGAGCGCGGGTCGTCCGGGTCGACCGCGTCCCCCGGGACGGTGACGAGGCTGAGGACGGTGCGCAGCACGTGCTCTGCGGCGCGCGGCACGTCGAGGTCGGCGCGCAGCTCGCCCGAGGCCTTGGCCTCCTCGAGGTGCTCGTGCCAGAACGCCGCCATCCCCGGGACGACGTCGCGGATGCCGCTGCCGACGACGAGCGCATAGGCCTCCGGCTCCTGCTGGCTCAGCTGGAGGGCGAGCGGCAGCTCGATGGATCGCGCCAGCAGGACGGCCTCGGCGACCTTTGCCGCCAGCCCCTGCTGCTTGGCGACGCGCTTGTGCGCGTCGTCCCAGAAGGCCTCGTCCATCCGGATGAGCGCGGCCCCGACGAGCGAGGGCTTGTCCGGGAAGAACCGGTAGAGCCACGCGCGCGAGACCCCGGCGCGCTCGGCGACGGCCGCCATCGTCGTACGCCGGATCCCTTGACTGGCAAGGGATTCGGCCGTCGCGTCGAGGATGCGGTCGCGAGTGCTCACGTGATGACGAAGTCGTCGAGGTCAGGTGTCCGGGTCCACGCCCAGAAGTCGACGAGCCGCCAGGGGCTCAGGCAGTGCACGACGCCTTCGGAGTTCTTGTAGAAGCTGTGCTCGATGTGCGGGCTCGACCAGACCAGCGTCTTCAGCTCGGCCTGGCAGCGGGCGTACCACTCGTCGTGCTTGTCCTGGCGCGGCTCCATGGCGGTGTGCCCGTCGAGCGCCTGCAGGCACTGGACGATGTACCGGATCTCGCACTCCGAGTGGAAGATCAGGCTGCCGCCGCTGGCGAGGTTGGTGCCGGGGCCGTACATCATGAAGAGGTTCGGGAAGCCGGGGACCGTCATCCCGAGGTACGCCGCAGGCCGGTCCCCCCACTCCGCCCGGAGGTCCCGGCCGTCGCGGCCGGTGATCCGCATCGGGAACAGCATCTCGTTCGGGCGGAAGCCGGTGGCGTAGACGACAACGTCGGCGCGGTGGTGGCGGCCGTCGGTGTCGACGACGCCGGTGCCGTCGAGGTGGTCGACGCCGGCGCGGACGAGCTCGACGTTGTCGCGGGTGAGGCACTGCAGCCAGGAGCCGTTGTCCTGCAGGGTGCGCTTGCC
>CAMLIA010000281.1 GCA_946479905.1 uncultured Frankiales bacterium
ACAACGGAGGCATGAAGCTGCTCGCGTGCACGAGCACGCTGGTGCGGCACAACCTCGTCCGCGGCGCCGTCGACAGCCCCGGGATCTGGGTCGACTGGGACGCCGACAACTGCCGGGCGACGCAGAACGTCGTCCTCGACGTCGTCCACCCAGCCGGCGGCATCTTCATGGAGGCCTCCGAGCGCAACAACTGGGTCGACCACAACGTCGTGTGGAACGTCGAGGGCAACGGGATCTTCCAGCAGGACTGCGACGGGCTCCTCGTCCACGACAACGTGATCGGCCGCACCACGGACGCCGGGGTGCACATGCGCATCTCCACCGAGCGCAAGCTCCGCGGCCGCCAGGTCACGTGCAAGGCGAACGTCGTCCGGTCGAATGTGCTCGTCGACACGGCCGAACAGGTGTACCTGCAGCATCCCGACGACAACACGGCCGAAGACAACCTGGTGCTGGAGGGCTCCGCACTCCACCTCGACCCCGAGGCGCTGACCCTGAGCTGGGAACGCTCGACCCACGCGTGGCCCATGGCCCATCCGTCCGGAGTGCTGCAGCTGTTCTGAGCCGCCCCTGGCCCCGCACCTCGTCGAGGGAGAAGTCAGAGGGGCCAGTCGTAGGTCGGGGTCAACGAGTTCCGCGCGAGAGACAGCCTGAAGCGCCCGCCCGCTCCGGGGGCGAGTCCGACGGACATGCTCGCGCCACCGACGGCCTGCTCGCCGCCGTCCCCGGTCACACCGGTGATCTCGTGCTCGGCGAACGCCCCGCCCTGCAGAACCAGCTCCCGCTCGTGCACCGGGCTGAGGTTCTGCATCTCCACCTCGATGCCGTCGGCGTCGATGCGCCGCACCAGCACGCCGACGTCTCGCGGCAGCCCCGGCCGGCGGGTGGCTGCGTCAAAGTGGCGCAGCGAGGTGTGCAGCAGACCGCCGTGGTAGACGACGCTGGGACCCCCCATCGTCAGCTGGACCAGGCCCTCCAAGGTCACGGGGTTCAGGCCCTGGAAGTGGTGGATGTCAACGGTGTGCGGGTCCTCCTGGTCTGCGCGGATCCGGGCCAGCCGCTCGCAGACGCGGCGGTTGCACGCGGCGAGCACCTTGTCCGGATAGCTGTCGTCACGCCCGTTGACGTACTCGAACCACGGGTGGAAGTGCTCGTTGTCCTGGCCCCCACGACCGAGGAACTTGGTCGGGTTCGGACCGGCCCACCGCTGCACCCGCTCCGCGTCGTCCGGCTCCTGGGACAGGTTCCACAGGCAGACCGCGAACTCCACGGGCGCCGGCTTCCAGACGCCCCAGCCGCTCTCGTCGTACCGGGAGGGGACCTCGAGGCCGCCGTCGTCGCCGACGCGAGCGAGCTTGTCCAGCTGGTCGAACTGGCCGCGGGCGAACTCCAGCCACTGCTTGTCGCCCGTCATGAGGAACGTGCTCGCAGCGGCGATCACCGCCGGCTCGAGCACGGTGAGCATGCCGTGCGGCCACTGCCAACCGTAGTAGCCGCCCCACCACTGGCCGTTCAGGCACTCGCCGATGCGCCCGGTCGGTCCGACGTTGTCGGGGAGCAGGCCACCGTTGGCCGCCGCCCGCTCGACCCAGGCACCGGTGTAGGAGGTGGCCCAGTCCACGAGCCGCTGGTCCCCGGACAGCATGAACGCGTGGGCGCCGAGTGCGGTGGCCGTCAGGTTGAGAGGCACGTCGCCGCGCATCATGCGCTCGTTCATGACTGCCACGACCTTGCGGAACGACTCGTGCGTCGTCCAGTTGTCGCGACTCACCCCCGGGATGTCGTTGTACGGCGGGTGGTAGTTGGACAGCACCTCGAGGTGGGTGTCCCAGTCCTCGAGGGTGTTCTCGTGGTTCGGCCCGCGGCTGCCGTTGATCGGCGAGCGCATCATCAGCAGGTCAGGATCGTAGTTCGGCGCCGCCGGGTCCTCGCCGGTGTACATCCGCATGAACCGCATGGCCCGTGCCCGCATCTTCGGGTCGTGCGGGTCGCTCAGGCCCATGTAGTAGAGCAGCAGGTTCGACTCGCCGTGGTGCATCCAGTCGTAGTAGGCGTCGTGCTCGCGGTAGACCTGCCCGAACTCGGTGAACTGCCGCGTCACCGCCTCCCAGATCTCCCGGATGCGGTGGTCGAGCTCGACGTCGCCGCACAGCGCGGCCAGCAACGGTAGGTTGAAGAAGGCCTCGTAGGCGTCGTCGGAGCCGTCCATGCCCGGCCACTCCTCGCGCCACAGCAGGGTGCCGTCAGTGCGGGTGTAGCGATCCACGTAGTACCGCGCGGCCTCGGGCAGCAAGTGCAGCAGGTGCCGCTGCCCCAGCGCCCAAGGCGCCGGATCCGTCGGCCGGGTCAGCTCGATCCGGGTCATCACGCCAGTCCTCCGGGGTGGGTGCGAGGGTGGCGAGCATACCACTTTGTGTGGAAGCATAACGAACCACCTCGACCCCTTCTTCCAGGAGCTCCTGTGGCCATCGCCGGCTGGCGCGCCAGGTCCTTCTTCGGCATCCACTACGACCTGCACGCGCGGTCCGACGACACCGTCCTCGGTGCCGCTCTGACCCATGAGCACCTGCGCGCCGAGCTCGAGCGGCTGCAGCCCGACTGGGTCCAGTGCGATGCCAAGGGCCACCCCGGGTGGGCGAGCTGGCCGACCAAGGTGGGCAGTCCGTCTCCCGGGGTCGTGAAGGACGCGCTGCGCATCCACCGCGAGGTGACCGAGCAGCTCGGGCTCCCGCTCGCCGTCCACTACTCCGGGCTGTGGGACACGCGAGCGATCGAGCTGCACCCGGAGTGGGCGATGGAGCATGCCGACGGCACCAGGGACAAGGACAAGACCTGCCTGTTGAGCCCCTACCGCGACGAGCTGATGATCCCGCAGCTCATCGAGATGGTGGAGGACTACGGCATCGACGGCATCTGGGTCGACGGCGAGAACTGGGCCGCCCAGCCGTGCTACTGCTCCCGCTGCCGGGCGGCGTTAGGCAAGGAGGTGCCCACCGACGCGGAGCACCCGGACTGGCAGGATTGGCTCGCCTTCCAGCGCGACCTGTTCGTCGCCCATGTCAGCGCCTACACCGACGCGGTGCACAAGGTCGACCCGGACTGCCACGTCGCCAGCAACTGGGTGGGCTCGACGATCCAGCCCGAGCCGGTCGCGCCGCCCGTCGACTGGCTCAGCGGGGACAGCGCACCCTCCGTGCCCACCGTCATGAACGCCCGGTCCATGGACGGCCGCGGGCTGCCCTGGGAGCTCATGACCTGGAGCTTCGTGACGGCCTTCCCGGGCCACGCGCTGCAGGACCTGAAGTCCCCCGCCCACCTGCGCCGCGAGACCGCGATCAGCATGGCCTGTGGCGGTGCGGTCTGCCTGTACGACCTGCCCGAGCGCAACGGGCACATCACCTCGTGGCGCCAGCAGGCCCTCGCCGAGCTGGGCAGCTGGGCCCGCGAGCGGCGCGAGGTCGTCCAGGGCACGACCTCCGTGCCCCAGGTCGCGGTGCTGCAGTCCGAGCGGCACCACTACCTGCACAGCCCGCCGCTGTTCCAGCTCGGCGAGGGGGACGCACCGCTGCGCGGCGCCATCTGGGCGCTGCTCGACTCAGGGTACGCCGTCGACCTCATCAACGAGGCGGACCTGCTGGCGAAGGCGGAGCGGTTCGGGCTGATCGTCGTACCGGAGCAGGAGGACCTCTCGACCGAGGCAGCCGCGGCGCTGTTCCGGTACGTCGAGGGCGGCGGCCGGGTGCTCCTCAGCGGCGCCCGCGTGGCATCGGTGCTGCCCGACCTCGTGGGGGCGGCGCCGACGGGAGAGGTGGTGGGAGCCACGTCGTCCGGGCACCCGCAGAACGACTGGCAGCAGCTCGGCTCGGGCGAGCAGTCGTTCCGCATCGGTGGCGTCTGGCAGCCGGTGACGGTCGGCACAGCGACCCCGGTTGCCCACCTGCTGAAGGCCTTCGAGGTCGATGACCCCACAGACCATCTCATCGCGACGAGCAACGACGTCGGCGCGGGCCGGGTGGTCGCTGTGCACGGCCCGCTGTTCGCCCACCACGCCGAGTTCTACCCGCCGCTGTGCCGTGACTTCGTCGCGTCGCTGTGCCGGATCGCCGACCCCTCGCTCGACCTCGCCGTGGAGGGCCCGCCCCCTGGGCGCGTGCACGTCACGCTGCGCGAGAAGGATGGCGCCACCATCGTCCACCTCGTGAACATGGGCGGTGGCCACCCGCTGTCCCCCGTGGCCCAGAACATCGAGGACGTGCCACCCTCGGGCCAGGTCACGGTGCGGTTGCGGGTCGCTGTGTCGCCCGCCGAGGTGCGGCTGGTCCCGGGCGGCGCGCTCGAGCACTCCTACGACGGCGAGTGGCTGTCCGTCGTGGTGCCTGAGGTCGGCATCCACTCCGCGGTCGTTGTCTCCTAGGCTCGCGCTCGGCGGCACGACCGTCGAGGTGAC
>CAMLIA010000282.1 GCA_946479905.1 uncultured Frankiales bacterium
AGATCACCCCCGAGGAGCGCTTGACTTGCGACGCTCCTTCAGAGATGACCTGCGGAAACACCTCGATCCGAGCGTAAGCCCGAGGGGTGGTGGGAACGAGTCGCCCTGTAAGCCGGGTTCTGTAAGTGGCGGACCACCTGACGGTCATCCATCTGGGACTGCTGTTGCCAGCAGCCTCGTGCGGTCTACCCGGAAGCTCGGACGGGCCGTCCTCGAGCGCTTCCGCAGGAGCCGAGGCTCCCTTTTGACCTTGCTCCGGGTGGGGTTTGCCGAGCCACCCGGGTCACCCCGGGTGCTGGTGCGCTCTTGCCGCACCGTTTCACCCTTACCGCTCCCGAAGGAGTGGCGGTCTGTTCTCTGTGGCACTTTCCCGCGGGTCGCCCCGGGTCGCTGTTAGCGACCACCCTGCCCTGTGGAGCCCGGACTTTCCTCGACAGCTGGTGGCTGCCGCGACCGTCCGGGCGACTCGTCCCGCCCCTAGCGTAGGGCCATGGACTTCCCGGAGCCGACGGTCCCGATCACCGACGAGCGACAGGTGCTGCTGGGGTACCTCGACTACTTCCGCAGCGTGCTGCTGGACAAGGCCACCGGCATCGACATCCACGTCAGCACGCTGCCGAGCGGCTGGACGCCCGCGGAGCTCCTCAACCACCTGCGGCACGTCGAGCGCCGCTGGCTGGCGTGGGGCTTCGAGGGCCGGCCGATCACCGACCCGTGGGCCGATCGGCAGGACGACCGGTGGCACACGACCGCCGACCTAGACACCCTGCGAGCCGACCTCGAGACCCAGGCGGCCGTCACGCGCGCCATCGTCGAGAGCCACCAGCTCACCGACGTCGGGCAGCCGGGCGAGCGCTGGGAGGGCGCCGACCCGCCGCCGCTTCGCAGGGTCCTCCTCCACCTGGTCCAGGAGTACGCCCGGCACGTCGGGCACCTCGACGTCGTGCGCGAGCTCCGCGACGGGACCACCGGGGAGTAGCCGCCCCCTGGACGGGACATGATCGACGGGTGTGGCTCGTCGCCGCCGTGCTCGGCGCCCTGACCGTCGCCACCGGCCTCCTCTCCCCCGGCGGTGCCGCGGACGTGCTCGAGCGCACCGGACCGGTGCTGCTCTTCCTCGTCACCATCACGGTGCTGGCAGAGCTCGCTGACCTCGCCGGGGTCTTCGACGTCGCGGCGCACCGCGCCGCCCGGCTGGCGCGCGGCCGGACACCGGTCCTGTTCGGCCTGGCGGTGCTGCTCGCCAGCGCCACCACGATCCTGCTCAGCCTCGACACGACGGCTGTGCTCCTCACCCCGGTCGTCCTCGCGCTCGCCCAGCAGCTCGAACTCGACCCGCTGCCCTTCGCCCTCGCGGTCGTCTGGCTCGCCAACACCGCCAGCCTGCTGCTGCCGGTCTCCAACCTCACGAACCTGCTCGCCTTCGACCGGCTGGACGTGAGCACCGCCGGCTGGGTCCGCGAGCTCGGGCTGCCGGCGCTGACGGCGATCGCCGTGACCGTGGCGGTGCTCGCGATCTGGCAGCGACGCGCCCTGAGCAAGGGGTACGACGGTCCGCCGGCCCCTCCGGTGGAGGACCGCGCGCTGCTGCTGGGCGCGTCGGCGGCGTGTCTGCTGCTCGTGCCGCTGCTGCTGACCGGGGTGGAGGTCGCCCTCGCCTCCAGCGCAGCGGCCGCCGTCGTGGTCGCCGCCTTCCTGTGGCGGCGACCCACCGCGCTCACTCCCGCGCTGCTGCCCTGGCGGCTTGTCCTGACCGTGGTCGGGCTGTTCCTCGTCGTCGACGCGGCCGGTCCCCTGGGCGTCGACAACCTGCTCCGCGACGGGGTCGGCGGACCGCTGCGGACGGCGTTCGTGGCTGCGGCCGCGGCCAACGTGGTGAACAACCTGCCGGCGTACCTCGCCGTGGAGCGCGTCGTGCCGCACGACCAGCTCGTGCCGGTGCTGCTCGGGGTGAACCTCGGGCCGCTCCTCACCCCCTGGGGCTCGCTGGCCACCCTGCTGTGGGCCGAGCGCTGCCGGGCTCGGGGCGTCGCCGTCAGCTGGGCGCGGTTCGCGGCAGCGGGTCTGGTCGTCGTACCCCTGCTGCTGCTGGTGACTACTCCCCTGGCGTGATCTCGGCCAGGTAGTGCGTCTCGTTCATCGACCGCACCACCGCCGGCCCGTCGGCGAACCACTGCACGTTCGACAGGCACGCCAGGTCGAGGTGCATCCGGTACAGCGACGACGCGGGCGCCTCGAGCGCCATCCGCAGCAGCGTCTTGATGGGCGTCACGTGGCTCACGATCACGACGGTCTGACCGCCGTGCGCGGCGAGCACCTTGTCCCGGGCCTTGCGCACCCGGACGGCGGTGGCGTCGAAGCTCTCGCCGTGCGGCGGGGCGACGGCCGTCGAGGCGAGCCAGGCGTCCATCTCGGCCGGCCACTTCGCACGGACCTCGCCGAAGGTGTAGCCCTCCCAGTCGCCGAAGTCGGTCTCGGCGAAGCCGGGCTCGGTGCGCACGTCGACCCCGAGCACCGACGCGACCGCTGCCGCTGTCTGCTGCGCGCGCTGCAGCGGTGACGCGATCACGACGGCGGCACCGCTGTCGCGCAAGCGCTCCGCCGCGGCGGCGGCCTGGGCGAGGCCCAGCTCGGTGAGGGCCGGGTCGCCGATGCCGGAGAACCGCTTCTCGATCGACAGCGGCGTCTGCCCGTGCCGCAGCAGCAGGGTGGTCGTCGGCTTGGAGCCCATGTCCTGCCAGCCGACCAGCTTCGCGGGCTTCTGCTCGGCGGTCTCCAGCCACCGGTCGGCGGCGTCGGCCGGGCCCGTGTCACCGCCGGGCTTCCAGACGTGGCCCTTCGCGGCGGCGTCCATCGCCTCGTTGGCCAGCCGGTCTGCATAGCTGTTGCGCAGCCGCGGGATCCAGGTGGCGGTGAACGCGTCGAACCGCCCCAGCAGCTGGGTGGCCTCGCGTGCCAGCGGGCGCAGCCCCTCGTTCTTCACCTGCCAGCGGCCGGAGACCTGCTCGACGACGAGCTTGGAGTCCATCCGCACGTCGACCTCGGTGGCGCCGAGCTCGAGCGCGGCCTTGAGGCCGGCGATGAGCCCGGAGTACTCCGCGACGTTGTTGGTCGCCGACCCGATGCCGGCGGCCCGCTCGGCCAGCACCTCACCCTCAGGAGAGAGCACCACCGCGCCGTACCCCGCCGGGCCCGGGTTGCCTCGGGACCCCCCGTCCGCCTCGACGGCGACTCTCACAGGCCGGACTCCGGGGTGCGCACCAGGATGCGCCGGCACTCCTCGTGACGCAGCACCTCGTCGGTGGGTGCGTCCCGGAACGCTGCCTTCTCGTTGTTCATCAGGTCGAGGTGGCAGCCGCCGCAGCGACCGCGCTCGATCGGCGCCGCGCCGATGCCGCCCTCGGCCGCGCGCAGCTTCTCGTAGAGCGCCAGCAGGTCCGCGGGGATCTCCGGCGCCACCGCGGCGCGCTCCTCCGTGACCTTGGCCAGCTCGGCGTCGATGACCGCCCACTCGCGGTCCCGCTCCTCGACGGCGGCGGCGCGGGCGTCGTCGTGGTCGGCGCGCTCGGCGAGCAGCACGTCGAGGGCCTTCTGCGCCTCCTCCATACGCTCCATCACCTCGAGCTCGGCGTCCTCCAGGTCGGACTGCCGCTTGGCGAGGGTGCCCACCTCGTGCTGCATCTCCTCGAGCTGCTTCGGCGCCGTGATGGCCCCGGACGCGAGCCGCTCCTCGTCGCGCTTCTTGCGGGCGCGCACCTGCTCGATGTCGGCCTCGGCCTTGTCGAGCTCGCGCTGCAGGTCGCTCACCAGCGTCTGCGCGAGCACGATGTCGCCCTGGCGGCCCGCGACGGCGTCGTCGCGGCGCTGGATCTCGGCGATCGCCGGCAGCGTCTTCCGCTTGTGCGCCAGCCGGTCCAGGGTGCTGTCGAGTGCCTGCAGGTCGAGCAGCCTGAGCTGGACGAACGGATCGGCCTTCACGGCGCGGGGCTCCTGACTGCGGTGACGAACGGGTCGGTGCACGTCGTCGACGCGGACGTCGTGACACCCACGACCCTAGCCAGCGCCGCCGCAGCCTCGCTCACCCACGGCTGCTCGGTCGCCCAGTGGGCAGCGTCGAGGAGCGCCAGGCCCTCCGGGCCCTCGGAGGTGTTGTGGTGCTTGAGGTCCGAGGTGAGGAACGCCTGCGCCCCCGCAGCAGCGGCCAGCCCCATCGCGTCCGCCCCCGACCCGCCCATGACCGCCAGCCGGGACACCGTCGACGACGGGTCCCCGGACGCCCGCACCCCCCACGCGGTCGGCGGCAGCACCTGTGCGGCGTGCGCGACCAGGTCTGCCAGCCGCATCGGCTCCGGCAGGTCCCCCACGCGCCCCATCCCCGCCGGCGACGGCAGGTCGACGAGCTCGATGAGGTCGTACGC
>CAMLIA010000283.1 GCA_946479905.1 uncultured Frankiales bacterium
GCGGTGTCGAAGGGCGTCGTGCTGCCGAAGTACCGCGGCGACCTCGTGCAGTGCGCCGTGGTCGCCGAGCGGATGGTCGTCGGCGGCATCGAGGCGACCTCCTACCCCCGCAACCCGCTCGACGTGCTGGCGCAGCAGGTCGTGGCGATGTGCGCCATGGACTCCTGGGAGGTCGACGAGCTCGCCGCCGTCGTCCGTCGCGCGGCACCCTTCGCCACCCTGCCGGCGTCCGCTCTGGAAGCGGTGCTCGACATGCTCTCCGGGCGCTACCCGAGCGACGAGTTCGCCGAGCTGCGACCCCGCATCACCTGGGACCGCGTCACCGGCGTGATCGCCGGAAGGCCTGGGGCGCAACGACTTGCGGTGACCAGCGGCGGCACGATCCCCGACCGCGGCCACTTCGGCGTCTTCCTCGTCGGCGAGAAGAAGAGCCGTGTCGGCGAGCTCGACGAGGAGATGGTCTACGAGTCGCGCGTCGGCGACGTCTTCCTGCTCGGCTCGTCCGCCTGGCGCATCGAGGACATCAGCCACGATCAGGTCCTCGTCACCCCGGCACCCGGCCAGCCGGGGCGGATGCCCTACTGGCACGGCGACGCCCCCGGCCGGCCGATCGAGCTCGGCCGCGCCCTCGGTGCCTTCCTGCGCGAGGTGTCGGCGCTGTCCCGCGACGAGGCCGGCGCCCGGCTCACCGACGCGGGCCTCGACGCCTACGCCGCCGACAACCTGATGGCGTACCTCGAGGAGCAGAAGCAGGCGACCGGCGTGCTGCCCGACGACCGCACGATCCTCGTCGAGCGGTTCCGTGACGAGCTCGGTGACTGGCGGCTCGCGATCCACTCGCCGTTCGGCGCGCAGGTCAACCAGCCGTGGGCGCTCGCCATCGGGGCCCGGATGCAGGAGGCGTACGGCGTCGACGTGCAGTCGATGCACTCCGACGACGGCATCGTGCTGCGGCTGCCGGAGACCGAGGAGGCACCCTCCGGCACCGCCGCCGTCTTCGAGCCCGACGAGATCGAGCAGCTCGTGCAGGACCAGGTCGGCGGGTCCGCGCTGTTCGCCGCGAGGTTCCGCGAGTGCGCCGCCCGCGCCCTGCTGCTCCCCCGCCGCAACCCGCAGCGCCGGACACCGCTGTGGCAGCAGCGCCAGCGGGCGGCCCAGCTGCTCGGGGTCGCCTCGCAGTACGGCAGCTTCCCGATCGTGCTGGAGACGATGCGCGAGGTGCTGCAGGACGTCTTCGACGTGCCGGGGCTCGTCTCGCTGATGCAGGACGTCGCGGCCCGTCGGGTCCGGTTCGTCGAGGTCGAGACCCAGCAGCCGTCGCCGTTCGCGCGGTCGCTGCTCTTCGGCTACATCGGCGCCTTCATGTACGAGGGCGACTCGCCGCTCGCCGAGCGACGCGCCCAGGCGCTCTCGCTCGACACCGCGCTGCTCGCCGAGCTGCTCGGCCAGGCCGAGCTGCGCGAGCTGATCGACGCCGACGCGCTCGCCGAGGTCGAGGCGGAGGTCCAGCGGCTGCGCCTCGAGATGCGCGACGAGGAGTCCGTCGCCGACCTGCTGCGCGTCGTCGGCGACCTCTCGACCGAGGAGCTCATCGCCCGTGGCGCCCAGCCGGCCTGGCTGGCCTCGCTGGAGGAGCAGCGCCGGGCGATCCGGGTGCGCATCGCCGGCGAGGAGCGCTGGGTGGCGATCGAGGACGCCGGCCGGCTGCAGGACGCCCTCGGCGTCGCGCTGCCCGTCGGCATCCCGGAAGCCTTCCTCGAACCGGTCCGCGACCCGATCGGCGACCTGGTGTCGAGGTACGCCCGCACCCACGGCCCGTTCCTCCCTGCCGACGTGGCAGCCCGGTTCGGGCTCGGCGTCGCGGTCGTGGACGGCGCGCTGGCGCGGCTGTCCGCCACGGGGCGCGTCGTGCACGGCGAGTTCCGGCCGGGCGGCGTGGGACTGGAGTGGTGCGACGCAGAGGTCCTGCGATCGCTGCGTCGGCGCTCGCTGGCCAAGCTGCGCAAGGAGGTCGAGCCCGTCCCGGCCTCGGCCCTGGCGCGCTTCCTGCCTGCCTGGCAAGGGATCGGCGCCTCCGGAGGCCGCGGCATCGACGGGCTGGTCCGAGCGGTCGAGCAGCTGCAGGGCTCGCTGGTCCCCGCGTCCGCCCTCGAGTCGCTGGTGCTGCCGTCCCGGGTGGCCGGGTACACCCCAGCGATGCTCGACGAGCTCACCTCGTCCGGAGAGGTGCTGTGGGCCGGCGGCGGCTCACTGCCGGGCAACGACGGCTGGGTCTCGCTGCAGCTCGCGGACTCCGCTGACCTGATGCTCCCGGACGTCGGGGACCTCGAGCAGTCGGACGTGCACCGGGCTGTCCTCGAGGCGCTCGCGGACGGTCAGGCGCTGTTCTTCCGCTCGCTGGTCGAGCGGGTCGAGGGCAGCGATGCCGCCGTGCAGCAGGCGCTCTGGGACCTGGTGTGGGCCGGTGAGCTCACCAACGACACCCTCGCGCCGCTGCGGGCGTCGCTCGGCACCGGACGGGCCACCCACTCGGCGCGCCGCGGTCCGGTGCGCACCCGCTCCCGGGTGTCTATGGCGGCCCGGTCCGCTCCACCCGTGGTGGCCGGCCGCTGGTCGCGGCTTCCCGCCCGCTCCACGGACACCACCCGTCGTACGCACGCTCTCGCCGAGGCCCTTCTGGACCGGCACGGCGTCGTGACCAAGGGGGCAGTGGTGGCCGAGCGGGTCGTCGGCGGGTTCAGCGCCGTCTACCCCGTGCTCAAGGCGTTCGAGGAAGCAGGCCGGGTACGCCGTGGCTACTTCGTCGAGGGCCTCGGCGCCGCCCAGTTCGCGGCCCCCGGCGCCGTCGACCGGATGCGCGCGCTCGCCAAGCCGCGCGACGACGAACCGCTCTGGACCGTTCCTGTCCCCGGTGGCTGGGACGCGCAGCGCCGCCGCCGGGACGAGGCACGCGCGGTCGTGCTCGCCGCCAGCGACCCGGCGAACCCCTACGGCGCCGCTCTCGAGTGGCCGCGGCTCGAGGGGCACAAGCCCGGCCGCAAGGCAGGCGCGCTCGTCGTGCTCGTCGACGGCCAGCTGGTGCTCTACGTCGAGCGCGGCGGCAAGACGCTGCTGTCCTTCACCGAGGACGCCACGATGGTCGGGCCCGCCGCCGACGCACTGGCCCTGGCCGTCCGCGACGGCGCCCTCGGCAAGCTGACCGTGGAGAAGACCGACGGCACCTCCGCCCTCACGACTCCGCTCGGCACAGCCCTCGAGAACGCCGGCTTCCACCCGACCCCGCGCGGCCTGCGGCTGCGCTCCTGACCAGGCTTGCGCTTTCAGGCAACTGCCCTCTGACAGGCTCAGGGTTTCCCGAAAGGCCAAGCCTCGTGCGGTTGTTCGTCGCCATCCCGTTGCCCGCGCCGCAGCGCGAGCACCTGCTGCGCGCCCTGGCGGGTGGGCGTCCTGGCAACCCTGAGCAGTGGCACCTGACCCTCGCCTTCCTCGGCGACCGGGACGACGACCTGGAGATCCTGGGCGCGCTGGCCAGCGTTGCGCTGCGGCACGCCCCACTGACGCTGCAGCTCGCCGGTTCCGGCAGCTTCCCCGGTGTGGAGTGGGCGGGTGTTGCCGGCGACCTCAGCCCGCTGTCGGAGCTCGCCGACGACGTAGCTGCCGCGTGTCGTGTCCAGCAGGCCGCGTTCCGCCCGCACGTGACGCTCTCGCGACGAGGCCGCACCCAGCTGCGATCCGACTACGAGGGGCCCGCCTGGCAGGTCACCGGCTTCGACCTCGTGGAGAGCCGGCTGGTCCGGCCGGTCGAGCACCGCGTGGTCGAGCACTTCGAGCTCGCGGGCAAGTCGTGACCGACGTCGTGCGGGTGACGAGCGAGGTGTACGACGTCATCGCGACCGCCTACGACCACCAGACCCGGCTGCCGGCGCCCGAGCTGGATGCGCATCGGGAGGCGTTCCGGTCCCTCGTCGAGGGCCCTGTCGCCGATCTGGGCTGCGGCCCGGGCCGGGACCTCGAGCGACTCGACGACGTGGTCGGGATGGACCTCAGCGACGGGATGCTCGCACTGGCCCGCACCCGAGGTCGGGTCGTCCGAGGAGACCTGCGACGGCCGCCCTTCCGGGACCTTGCCGGTATCTGGAGCTGCGCCTCACTGCTGCACGTTCCTGCCGAAGGAAGGTCAGCGGCCCGCTCGTTCCAGGAAGGACCGGACGTCGCGTCGCGACCTGAGCTCGACCCAGCGCTGGCCAGGCGGAGCGGCCTGCCTCCAGGTCGGGTAGACGTCGTCGTACCTCCCGTGCGCCACCCACGCCCACCTGAGGATCGAGCGCTCCGGGTCGCGGGACAGGACGGCACGC
>CAMLIA010000284.1 GCA_946479905.1 uncultured Frankiales bacterium
CTGTGGGTCGACCAGGACGGCAACTACCGCACCGAGCCGTACAAGGACCCGAAGAACCTGCCGGTGCAGTGGACGTTCGACCTGTCCGACCCGCGCACCAACATCGTCGGCCCGGACCGCACTCGTGACGAGGACGTGTGGAAGGCACCGAACCGGTGGAAGTTCATCCGCCGCGGGATGGCCGTCGCGCCGATCGAGGGCGACGGGGTGTACACGGTGAACAACATCGACCGAGGGCCGACGTCCCAGCAGTCGCTGGGCCGGGTCGTGCGGAAGACGGTGTACCTCGACGCCGTCGACCAGGACTCCCTCGTCGCCCAGGGTGACCGGATCGTGGTCGAGGACACCGCGGTCGCCCGCAAGGTGACGCTGTCGGTGAACCCACTCCCGATCGCCGGCCACCTCGACGTCGTTCAGTACGTCGACGGGGCGCTGTCGATGAAGGGCGAGGTCACGTCCTGGGAGATCAACCTCGACGGGACCGACGGGCAGTGGTCCATGGAGGTCATGGACTGATGGCCCGCGAGATCACCGAGCAGTCCGGGACGGCCACCGTCACGCAGGCGTCGCCCGACCTGTGGATCCTCCTCGACGGCGCGACCGTCGCCTGCCCGGCGTACGTCCTCGACGTCGCCGCGTACTCGGTGGGTCAGCGGGTGCAGGTAACGGTGCGGAACCCGCTGGTGCCGATCGTGCAGGGCGTAGCGAGCTAACCGAGTTGAGGGAGGGGAACCGATGGGTCTTCGTGAGGACGCTATCGCCGCCGCCAACGCCGCGCTGGAGCAGCGCAAGGACGCTGCGCGTGCTGCACTGGGCGCCCGGCTCACCCCCGCCGACGTGGACGGCCTCGCCGTCGCAGCCATCGCACCCGAGCTCGTGGTGTTCACCGACGGCACCATGCACCTCGCCGTCAGCGACAAGGTCACCCCGCCGACGGCGCCGACCGTGTGCCTCGTCGAGGACGACGGACAGGGCGGCTGGCGGCGCATCGGGAAGATCACGGACCTTACCGCCCTCGGCACGCTCCTCGACCCGGAGATCCCGGCCTGATGGGCGCCTGGAAGCAGCTCGCCGCGCTCCCGAACCCGCGCCGCGACGCGGCCGCCGTGTTCCACGACGGCAAGGTGTACGTCTTCGGCGGCCAAGCCACCTTCAGCGGCACCCCCGTTCCCTTCCAGAACAACAACTACATCTACGATCCGGCGGGCAACACCTGGTCGTCAGGCGCTCCTCTCCCGACGAGCGGGTTCTGCTACGCGTTCTCGACCGCCGCTGACGGTGTCCACGTGCTGTTCCCGGGCAACGGCGCGCACTACTCCTACGACCCTGAGACGAATACGTGGGCTGCTCGCACGCCCGCGCCGGGGGCCGGCCGCCTGCGGGCAGCGAACTTCACGGACTCATCCGGCCGTTTTTACCTCGCGGGAGGGCAGGCCCTCGGCGGAGGCACCTCGTCCGTGGTGTACCGGTACGACCCGGTCACCGATGCCTGGACAAGCCGCGCCGACGTGCCCTCTGGGGTCGCCGCGAACGGCATCGGACTCTCTCCCGGCATCCTCGGCAACGACAACAAGGTGTACCTCGGGTGGCGGGGCGGCCTCACCATCTACGACCCGGCCACCGACGCCTGGTCGACCTCGACGGCGATGCCGGACGCGCCGTACGCGCTTGCCCTAGGCGTCTCTCGCACGCCGGCGGGCGTCGTGCTGGCGCTCCCCCACCAGCGGCTGCGGTCAGGGGCCTTCGAGCTCCTCCGCCGCGTCGACGGCTACGACTCAACCACCGGGACCTGGGACATGGGCGTCATCCCCGACTTCCCCGGGACCAGCTACCAGCAGTCCGTCGCCACCGAGCCGGGTGGACTGGTGTACCTGATCGCCGGCCTCTACGACGACGCCGCAGGCTACTCCTACACCACCTCCAGTGCCTGGGCCTACAAGCAGAACGAGCCCCCGACGGCCCCGACCCCGCGAACCCTCGTCGGCGGCGTCACCGTGTCCACCGAAGCCACCAACCGAGCCTCGTGGACGTTCAACGACCCGAACGCCGGCGACTCCCAGTCGAAGTTCAACCTCTACTACCGACCCACCGGCACCACCACCTGGACCACGGTCACGAAGACCACCCCGAACCCGTGGTACGACTTCCCCGCCGGCACCCTCGACCCGGTCGAGTACGAGTGGCAGCTCGAGGTCTACGACGCCGCCGGAGAGATCAGCCCCCGCACGACGTCGGCGATCTTCACCGCCCTCGACCCGCCGGACGGCCCGTCGATCACCTACCCGATCAACGGACAGACCGTCGAGCAGACCGAGACCGTCGTGTGGTCGGCGGCCGCCCAGGACTCCTACCAGCTGCGTCGTGTCGCCGACGACGCCGGTAGCCCGACCAGCGACCCGACCGGCGCGAACCTCTACTTCGACACCGGCGAGGTCGCCGAACCCCTCACCCGGTCCGTCGCGGTCACGTTCGACGTCAACGACCGGTTCGAGCACGTTCAGGTCCGGGTCAAGTCCGGCGGCCTGTGGTCCGAGTGGGTCGACGTTCAGGTGGACGTGTCCTACACCCCGCCGCCGGCGCCGACGTTCACGGTCTACCCGGACGCCGACACCGGGTCGCTGCTGGTCATGATCGCCAACCCCGACCCCGGAGAAGGACAGCCGGCTGCGGCGTACAACGACGTGTACGTCGACGACGGCGACGGGCTCGAGCGGAAGGTCACCGAGCTCACCACCACGACGCCGTGGCGGTACTGGACCCCGATCTCGGGCCGGGACTACGAGGGCCGGATCCTCGTGGTCGCGGTGGCCGCGAACGGGACCACGGCGACCAGCGGGGGTGCCTGATGGACGGCGCGACGATCGAGGACCCCCTCGGGCCGCTGCTCGGGACGCTGCAGAACCCCTGGGCGTACATCGCCGTCGTGGCCATCGGGATCATCGTGTTCGGCATCCGCGCACTGGTCACCGGGACCCTGCGCACTGGCCGCGAGGCTGAGGCGCTCCAGAAGCGCGCCGAGACCGCTGAGTCGGCCATGCGGATCCGCGACGAGCAGGTCAACGCGGCGCTGCGGGTGCTGCCCCAGGTCGCCGAGGTGTTGGAGAAGTTCCACGTCGCCGGTGAACAGGTCCGTCAGGAACGCGCCTCGGGAGGCGATACGACGTGAACACACGCTGGCTGCCGTGGCGGCGCCGCACCGCATCCGCAGAGCAGAGGCTGCGGGAGGCGCGCCACAAGCTCCATCGGGTGCACCAGGACTGGCGGCCGCTGGCGGAGGGACTAGCGCGCATCGACCAGGAGATCCGGCTCAACGACTGGACCGTCACCGCGAAGCGGATCTTCGCCGGGAGGGAAGAGAGATGATCTCGTTCTGGCCGATCGCGCCGCTGCTGCTCGCGGCGCTCCCGCAGACGCTGTTCGCGATCCAGTACGCGGCCCGGCCCTTCGGTGCCGGGCAGTGGTGGCGCGACCGTGTCGGCCGGGCGCTGTTCAACAAGGCGACGGCGCTCGCGCTCGTCCTCGACCTGCTGACCATGCACGTGTTCTCCTCCGGATGGCCCGCCTGGTCGTTCGCCGCACCTGAGGGCGGGTTCGCGGTCGCGGAGACCATCGGCTACTGGTACGTGTTCGCGGCCGTGGTCTACCAGTACGCCGCGCTGGTCCGGCAGCGCCATGAAGAGCGCGGGGCCGGGCGGCCCTGACCACCCGTCTCGGGTTCCGCGTACACCTCGCTCTGCTGATCGACCGGCTCGGAGGTCGACCCATGCCCGACCACGGCGTGCCCGCCGCTGCCCGGATCACGAAGGAGATCCCGATGCCCACCTCGCAGAACGGCTGGTCGGCCAGCCCCGACCTCCCCACCCGGCCCCTGGTCGTCGACGGCGTCGCGTTCGTCCCCGGGATCCGCGACGACGACGACGTCGCCACCGTCCTCGGCTACGTCCTCACCCAGTTCCACGCGCGCGTCGAGCCGCTGCGCAACCCCGGCTGCTGGGGGTTCTCCTACCGGCCGAACCGCAACGACCCGAACAGCCTGTCCAACCACTCCTCCGGGACCGCGGTCGACGCCAACGCCCCCGCGCACCCGAACGGCGTCCCCACCGCCCAGACGTTCACGCCGACGCAGATCGCCGAGGTCCACCAGATTCTCGTCGAGGTCGACAACGCAGTCCGTTGGGGCGGCGACTACACGCACACCCCGGACTCCATGCACTTCGAGATCAACACCGACCCCGCGACCCTCCA
>CAMLIA010000285.1 GCA_946479905.1 uncultured Frankiales bacterium
GCCGCGAACTCGCGGTTGGCGAGGACGGCGCGGTAGGTCACACGCTCGTCGCCGGCCACCTGGAGATCATGCCGTGTGACGGACGTGACAGCAGCACATCTCTGTCCGAAATAGTCCCGGTCGTCCAGTTCTGCGCGCGACGTACCGTGTCGGGGCACGCCCCTGTAGTCCAACTGGCAGAGACCGGGGTCTTAAAAACCTCGTCAGTGTGGGTTCGACTCCCACCGGGGGCACGAACGCGACACTCCGGTCGTTCAGGCTGGTGTCAGGACGACGACCTAGGAGCCGCAGTGGAGTCCAGCAACCCGGTGTTCGGTAGCGCGCCGACCCTCAAGACCTCGCCCAGCGTGGCGCAGGTGGAGCAGATCTACGCGACGCCGCAGCGGCTGACGATGGACGACATCGTCGTGAAGACGTCCGTGCTGCTGGGCCTCGTGCTCCTCACGGGAACGTTCGCGTGGGTCGCTGACGTCGGCCCCGGGATGGTCGTCGGCGCGGCGGTCCTCGGCCTCGTGCTGGCCATGGTCAACATCTTCAAGCGGCAGGTGAGCCCCCCGCTGGTCCTCGCCTACGCCGCGTGCGAGGGCGTGTTCCTCGGGGCGATCAGCCACGCGTACAACGACGTCTACAGCGGCATCGCGGTGCAGGCGGCCGTCGGGACGAGCGCGATCTTCGGCACCGTCCTGGCGCTGTTCAGCAGCGGCAAGCTCCGCGCGACACCGAAGTTCGTCAAGATGGTGACGGGTGCCTTCATCGGCCTGTTCGCCCTGCTGATCCTCGACCTGCTCGTCAACGCCTTCGACGGCGGCGGCGACGGCTTCGGGCTGCGCAGCGGCGGCGGGATCGCGATCCTGTTCAGCCTCGCGTTCATCGTCGCCGGCTCGCTGACCTTCGTGCTCGACTTCGACCAGGCGCAGCGGCTGGTCAACGCCGGTGTCGACGAGCGCGAGTCCTGGCGCGTGGCGTTCGGCCTGGTCGTCGGGCTGGTCTGGCTCTACCTCGAGATCCTGCGGCTGCTGAGCTACCTCCGCAACGACTAGCAGGGCCGCGTGCAAGGGTTGGGCTCATGCTCAGCCGAGCGGCCGTCGGGCTGCTGATCGTCGCGACGGCGTGCACGGGCGCGAGCGGGTCGCCCAGGCCCTCGCACCCGAGCACGCCCACGCCGACAGCGACCCCCACGGCCACGCCGGTTCCCCTCAGCGCGGCACCTGTCGCCCTGGAGAAGCTCGGCACCTTCGAGAGCCCCGTCTGGGCCGCTCCCGTCCCAGGCGACCCCGCGCACCTGTGGCTGGTGGAGAAGGCCGGCCGCATCGTCGAGATCGACCCGCAGGGCACGAAGACGTCCGTCGTGCTCGACCTGACCAAGGCGATCACCAAGGGCAACGAGCAGGGGCTGCTCAGCATGGCGTTCGACCCGCACTTCGCGGCGAACAAGCGCTTCTACGTCGACTACACCGACGACCACGGGTCGACGAGGGTCGTCCGGTACACCCTGGTCGACCACGAGCCGCACGAACGGCTGGTCGTGCTCACGGAGCGGCAGCCGTACTCGAACCACAACGGCGGCCTGCTGCTGTTCGACCGCACCGGGAAGCTGCTCGTCGGACTCGGCGACGGGGGCTCGGCAGGCGATCCGGGCAACCGGGCGCAGAGCCTCGGCAGCGACCTCGGGAAGATCCTCCGGATCGACCCCACCACGGGACGAGGGCTGCCCGACAACCCGTACGCCGTCAACCGTCGCGTGTGGGCGCTCGGCCTGCGCAACCCGTGGCGCTTCAGCTTCGACACCAACGGTGACCTCTACGTGGGCGACGTCGGGCAGAACAAGGTCGAGGAGATCGACGTCGTCAGCCCGGCACTGCAACGCGGCGCGAACTACGGCTGGTCGGTGTACGAGGGCGACGAGGTGTTCAAGTCCGACGAGCTGGTGACCCTCGGTGGGCCGCTGATCCGGCCGGCGCTCACCTACCTGCACAGCACCGGTGGCTGCTCGGTCACCGGTGGGCTGGTCTACCGGGGGCGGGCCCTGCCCGGGCTGCGCGGGACCTACGTGTTCGGCGACTACTGCGAGGGCAAGCTGATGGGCACCCGGCGGACGCCGCACGGGCTGACCCCGGCCGTGCCGCTCGGCGTCCGGGTCGGTGGTCTGCAGGCGTTCGGCACCGACCGCGCGGGCGAGCTGCTCGTCATGTCGGCCGACTCGCTCTACCGGCTCATCCCCGGATAGCGCCCACCGCCCGCAGGGCGGGCACGGCGAGGGTGAGGTCGCGCGCGACGTCCGCGGGGGTCGCGATGCGGTGGGCGTTGTGCGCGACGTAGCACCGCACCTGGGCGTCGAACAGCCGTGGGTTCCTCGCTCGCGCGCGCAGCAGCGCACCCGCGCCCTGGACGTACACGCCCTGGTAGTAGTAGCGCCTGCCCTCCCAGAAGGTCATGGGGCGGCCGGTCTCGCCGCGCACGGACGCCGGCACGCGGGACAACGGGGTGTACGACGACGCGGTGCCGCGGTCGAGCGCCTCGGCATAGGTCGCGAAGGCCTCGTCCAGCCAGGGATCGCGAGCCTGGTCGTCGCCGACGAGGCCGTAGAACCACTCGTGGCCCAGCTCGTGCGACAGCGTCGCGTCCTTGTCCTGACGGGACCCGAGCAGGATCGCGGCGGGGTACTCGATGCCACCGCGGATGTCGGGCAGCACGGCGATCGCGACCTGCTCGTAGGGGAACGGGCCGAACCGGGAGACGTGCGACCTGAGGTGCGCCACCGTCTCGCGGGCGAGCACCGACGGGCTGTCCGGCAGGCCGGGCGCGACCCCGACGATCACAGGCACCGGCCCGCCGGCCCGTGCCAGCCGGAAGTCCCCGACGGCCACGGACACGTCCCGCACCGCCGGCGCCGACGTCACCAGCGTCGTCGGGTTCTGCCCGACGGTGGCCCCGGTCGCGAGCACGGCCAGCCCGCGCGCGTGGTGGACCGTGAGCCGCTCGAGCCGCATCTCCTCGCTCGTGGACGCCTCCGCGAACTGCGTGGTCGGGGGCTCGACGTCCCAGCCGTGCCCGACCTCCCACGCGAGCAGCGGGAGTCCGCTGGCGAACCACGACGTGGTCCCCCTGTTGCCCCACCGCTCGTCCGCGCCGACGGGCAGGGTGAGCGTGAAGCGCAGCTCGATCGTCACGGCCGTGCCCGCCCTGCCGGTCCACGGGATGCGCACGACCGTGGGGGAGGGCGTGCTGAACGACCGCGAGGCACCGTTCACCCTGACCGCGGTGACGGCCTGCCGGCCACCGGCGCGGGCGGGCACCGGCGCGGCCGCCCACAGCCGGAACACCAGCTGCCCCACCGCCAGGTCCGGGGTGAAGACCAGCCGCTCGGTGCCGGTCACGGAGCGCCCGTCGACGGTCACCTCCGCGGTCAGGACCGGCCGGTGCGGGTCGGCTGCCCGGTACGACGTGCAGCTCGGCACCGCGGCCGGGGTCGCGCTGCGCGTCGTCGTCGGGGTCGCCGTCGGGACCGGTCGGCTCGCTGTCGCGCTCGGCGACGTGGGCGAGCTCGGCGGCGAGGTCGCCGACGGTGAGGACGTGGGCGTCGGGCTGGCTGTCGGAGCGACGGCGGTGCTCCCGCCAGACGTGCACGCGCCGACCAGGAGCAGCAGGGCGAGGGCGCGGCGCACGAGCCGACGTTAGCCTCGACGGGTGCTCAGCGCTGACCGGGACCTGCTCGGCAAGGAGGTGCGCTCACTCGTCGACCGGCTGCGGCTCTGGACGCCCGCCCGGTGGGCAGCCGCGTGCGAGCCGTGGGGGACCCGCGCCGAGCTCGGCCGGCACCTGGCCTCGTGGCTGGCTGATGCCGCCGCCACCGTCGAGGGCACCGGCCTGCACGACCTGCCGACGCTGCGCCCGGACCTGCTCGTGGCAGACCAGATCGCTGTCACCGGTGACGACCTGGTGCGCAGCGACCCGCCGCCCGACTTGTGCGCGGATGCGGTCGCCCATGTGCTCGCGCACCGGTTCGACCTGCTCGGTGAGGACGTCCCGACCACCCTCGGCGGCTGGGACACGCTCTCCTACGGCCGGACCGTCTGCGCCCGCACCTAGCTCAGCTGAGGCGCTCAGCTCAGACGTTCAGCTCAGACGTTCAATGACCATGGCCATGCCCATGCCGCCGCCGACGCACATCGACTCGACGCCGAACGTCTTGTCGTAGGTCTGCAGGTTGTTGA
>CAMLIA010000286.1 GCA_946479905.1 uncultured Frankiales bacterium
CGACCTCCTCACCGCCGAGGACGTGCCAGCGGAGGAACGACAGCACCGCGTCGTACCAGAGCACAGCGTGACCGGGCGTGAGCACCCAGTGGTTCTCGTCCGGGAAGTACAGGAACCGGTGCGGCAGCGTCTCGGGGTCGTCGGCGTGCCTGGAGCGGCTGCAGAGGTCCCACCACAGCGCCAGGGCCTCCCCGATCGGCACCCGGTAGTCCTTGTCACCGTGGACGACGAGCATGGGCGTGACGATCCGCTCGGCGTACTGGCTCGGGTCGTTCTTCGCGATCATCTCCGGCGTCATCTCACGCGCCCAGTACCACGGGCCGTCGGTCGTGCCCCCGAACCGCTCCAGGCCCCACAGCGAGGCGTGCGTCACGATCGCCCGGAAGCGGTCGGTGTGCCCGGCGATCCAGTTCGCCATGTAGCCGCCGAAGCTGCCACCCATCATGGCGGTCCGGTCCCGGTCGAGGTCGGGGCGCTCGAGCGCGGCGTCGGTGAGCCGGAGCACGTCGGTGTAGGTGGCACCGCCCCAGTCCCCCCAGCTCGCCCGGACGTGGGCCAGGCCGTAGCCGGTGGACAGCGCCGGGTCCGGCAGCAGCACGGCGTAGCCCTGGGCGACCAGCAGC
Organism: uncultured Frankiales bacterium; assembly: GCA_946479905.1. The sequence continues at coordinate 624 of CAMLIA010000286.1, forward strand.
CACGGGTTCCACCGCCAGGACCACGCGTTCCACGACGCCAGCGGACCGCCGTGGACCCACAGCGCCAGCGGGTGCCGGCCCTCGCCCTGGGGGACGGCCAGCCAGGCCCGCAGCGGACGGCCGTCGTCGGCCCTGGTCGTCACCTCGACCAGCCCGCCGGGCACCTCGAGGCCTGCTGCGGGCGAGGGCAGCAGCAGCGGCTCCCCGGGCACGAGCGCGCTGAGCCGCACCGGCTGCGGAGGGCTGTCAACCGCACTGCGCAGCGCGAACACGTGCGCACCGTCGGGGCTCACCTGCAGGTCCGTGTACGCGCCCGCGTCGGTCGTCAGCCGGGTGACCGTGCCGCCGGCGAGCTCGATGCGGAAGACCGGGGCCGTGCCCTCGTCGTCAGCCGTGACGAGCAGCGCGTCCCCGTCCGGTGACCACTGCAGGGCGGTCGGCCACCGGTCCCAGCCGGTGATGACCTGCTCCTCGCCGCCGGCGACGGGCAGCACGACGAGCAGAGCGTTGCCGGGGTGCTCTGCCGTGCTCCTGTCCCAGCGGATCACCGCGACCCGGTCACCGGTGGGGGACAGCACCACCGAGCCGTACTCGTGCTCCGGTCCGTCGCCGAGGACCCGCTGGGTGCCGTCGGTGGTGTCGATCGCGCGCAAGGTGGTCCGGCGACTGCCGCGCGGCTCGGCGACGTGCCAGGTCGTGACGACGGTGCGGCCGTCGGCGCTGACGTCGTAGCTCGCGTCGTCCAGGGCGCGCCCCGGCGCAGGGGTGAGGTCGGTCCACTCGAGAGGGTCGGTTCCGAGCCGGCCGAGCAGCAGCCGCGGCTCGTCCGGGCCGAGGTCGTGGTCCCAGAGCCGCACACTCGCCCCGGTGTGCAGGATCGCGCTGATCTTGCGGTCCTTGCGGGCCTTCCGCGCCTGCTCGTCGTCCTCGCTCGTGACGGAGCTGGGCAACGTCGCGCTGCTCACGAGGACGACCTCGCCCCGGGTCCGCGGTCCCGTGATGCCCCCGGGTCGCGTGCCGACGGGACGGGCCTCGCCCTGCTCGGGCAGCAGCCACAGCGCGCTCTTCGCGTCGTCGTCCTCGTCGTCGACGTCGGGCCGCGTGGAGGTGAAGAGGAGGTCGCCGTCCGCGGTGAAGACAGCAGACCCCTCCCCCTTCGCGCTCCTGGTCAGCCGGTGCGCCTGAGCCTCCCCCGTCGGGTCGATCGCCCAGATGGCGTTGACCCACCGCTGCTTCTTGGCGTCCAGCGTGGCGACGCTGGTCACGAGCCGTGCCCCGTCGGGGCTGAGTGCCAGACCCGTCAGGCGGGGCAGGGCTTGAAAGGCGTCGAGGTCGGTCCAGTCCATCCGCGGGACTCTCTCAGACCACCGCCCGCGCCCACCAGTAGCGTCCGCGACGTGCGAGCGCGCTTCGCGACCAGGGACCGGCTGGCCCGGCTCGACCCTGCCGTCGACTACGAGGAGATCTACCGCACGACCGCGACCCTCGAGTTCCCCTGGGACATCACGCGGGCCCTCGAGCTCGCGCTCTACCGCACCTTCGCCATCCCCTCCGTCGCGTCGCTCCTCGACCAGACGGGTGAGTTCCGGCTGCGCACGCAGAAGCGGTACGACGACACCGCCCTGCTCCTCGCGCACGCGCTCGAGTCGGGACTCGAGTCCCCCGACGGCAAGGCCGCCGTCTCGCGCATCAACCGCATTCACGCGCGGTTCGCCATCTCGAACGACGACTACCGCTACGTCCTCGGCACCTTCGTGTTCGTGCCGATGCGCTGGCTCGACAGGTGGGGCTGGCGTCCGCTGCTCGCCGTCGAGCGGGACGCGATGTTCCGCTACTACCAGCGGCTCGGGACGCTCATGGGGATCAGGGACATCCCGACCTCCCTGGAGGCCTTCGAGACCTGGTTCGACGCCTACGAGCGCGAGCACGTGGCCCCCGGCGCTCCGCAGGCGCGGACCGCCACCGCCACCCGGGAGCTGTTCGTCTCGTGGTTCCCCCGCCCGCTCGCGCCCGCCCTCCGGGTGGGGGTCAACGCGCTCCTCGACGGACCGATCCGCTCCGCCTTCGGCTTCCCCGCCCCGCCGCGGTGGGTACCGGTGCTCGCCGATGCCGGCCTGCGGGTCCGCGCGCGGGTCGAGCGCCTGCTGCCCCCTCGTACCACGCCCGTCTCGACGCAGGACTCCTCGCTCATCCGCAGCTACCCGAACGGACACGCCATCGCCGACCTCGGTCCGGCTCCATGACAGGCTCGCGGGCATGACGGAGCGGTTCGAGGTGTCCAGGGTCATCGAGGCGAAGCCGTCCGAGGTGTTCGGGGTGCTCCGGGACCCGAGGGGCCACGTCGCCATCGACAGCTCCGGGACGCTCCAGTCCGCCGAGGGCCAGCCGGTCTCGGCGGCCGGTGACAGCTTCGTCGTCCACATGCGCGGCACGGTCCTGAGCTCGGGCTAGGGAAGCACCCGGTCGATCCAACCGGCGAGCTGCCCGAGCGAGGCATCGGCCTCGGGCAGCAGCTCGGAGAAGAGGTGCCACACGTGCGGGACGCCCTCGACGACCTCGAGGGTGACGTCGACCCCGGCTGCCCGCGCCTTCTCGGCGAAGCGGCGCGCGTCGTCGAGCAGGATCTCTGCGTCGCTCACGTGCAGGAGCAGCGGAGGAAGACCGTGCAGATCGCCGTAGAGCGGTGAGACGTACGGGTGCGTCAGGTCGTCGGCGTACTGCCTTGCCGTCTCGAGCACTCCCGTCGGGTCGAGCAGCACCTCGGTCGCGGCGTTGCGACGGATCGAGTCACCGGACGCTGCCAGGTCCGTCCACGGCGAGAGCGCGACGGCCGCCGCGGGGAGCGGGTCACCGGCGTCCCTGAGGGCGAGGAGGCCGGCGAGCACCAGCCCTCCACCGGCCGAGTTGCCCGCCAGCACGATCGTCCTGGGGTCCGTGCCTTCGGCCACGAGCCACCGGTAGGCCGCGAGCGTGGCGTCCAGCGCCGCCGGGAAGGGCTGCTCCGGCGCGTTCGGGAAGCCGACGTTCAGCACCCGCGCGGACGCGTGCTCGGACAGCAGCCCGCAGAAGTGCCGGTTGCTGCTCAACGACCCCAGGCAGTAGCCGCCACCGCGCAGGGCGACGACGGTGCGGAGCCGGTCCGCACCGGGGACGCGCACCCACTCGCACGGGACGCCGTTCGCGTCGACCGCGATGACCTCTGTCCCGTCAGGGAACGGCCGGGTCGACGCCTCGATCGCCGCCCGCTGCTCGTCGAGGGACATCGCCCCCAGGGGAAGAGCCCGGAGCAGCTCGAGGACGTCGGCAAGCTCCGCACTCGGCACGCACCGGACCGTAGCCAGCGGCGAGCCCGCACGCAGCGGGTTTGTCAGCGCAGCGTCGCCAGGAAGGTGCTCAGCTCTTGGCCTTCTCCGGCTCGTTGGTCGACAGGGCCGCGATGAACGCCTCCTGGGGGACCTCCACGCGACCGACCATCTTCATGCGCTTCTTGCCCTCCTTCTGCTTCTCGAGGAGCTTGCGCTTGCGGGTGATGTCGCCGCCGTAGCACTTGGCGAG
>CAMLIA010000287.1 GCA_946479905.1 uncultured Frankiales bacterium
ACTTCGGGGTGCGGTGCGACCCGTCGCTGCCGTACGACCCGTCGTACCAGCCTCCCGCCGACCCTCCGAAGGAGCCGGTGTCGATCAGCCGGCGCAACTTCGTGGAGCTGTGCCTGCGGCTGACCACCGAGGACGAGAAGGCGTTCGAGCACCTCTGGCGCACGCTCGGGCTGTCCGTCGACTGGGCGCAGACCTACACGACCATCGGGCCGGAGGCGCAGCGCGCGTCGCAGCGGGCCTTCCTGCGCAACCTCGCGCGCGGGGAGGCCTACGCCCAGGAGGCCCCGACGCTCTGGGACGTGGACTTCCGCACGGCGGTCGCGCAGGCCGAGCTCGAGGACCGCGAGATGCCGGGCGCCTACCACCGCATCTCCTTCAGCGGCGTGGAGATCGAGACGACGCGGCCCGAGCTGCTGCCGGCCTGCGTGGCGCTGGTGGCCCACCCGGACGACGAGCGCTACCAGCCGCTGTTCGGGACGACGGTGACGACGCCGCTGTTCGGGGTGCAGGTCCCGGTGCTGGCCCACGAGCTCGCCGACCCCGAGAAGGGCTCGGGCATCGCGATGATCTGCACGTTCGGTGACACCACCGACGTGACCTGGTGGCGCGAGCTCGACCTGCCGGTCCGGTCGATCATCGGCAGGGACGGCCGGATCCTGCCGACGCCTCCGGAGGGGGTGGCCGAGGCGCCGTACGCCGAGCTGGCCGGCAAGAACGTGAAGCAGGCCCAGAAGCGGATCGTCGAGATGCTCGCCGAGTCGGGCGACCTGATCGGGGAGCCGAAGCCGATCTCGCACCCGGTGAAGTTCTTCGAGAAGGGCGACCGCCCTCTCGAGGTGGTGACCAGCCGGCAGTGGTACATCCGCAACGGCGGCCGCGATGCTGCTGTGCGCGAGGAGCTGCTGCAGCGCGGCAAGGAGCTGCAGTGGTCCCCGACCCACATGCAGGCGCGGTACGACAACTGGGTGACCGGTCTCAACGGGGACTGGCTGATCAGCCGGCAGCGGTTCTTCGGGGTGCCGATCCCGCTCTGGTACCGCCTCGACGCGTCCGGCGAGCCGCTCTACGACGAGCCGATCGTCCCGGCTGAGGCGTCGCTGCCGATCGACCCGTCCTCCGACGTGCCCGAGGGGTACACCGAGGACCAGCGCGGCGTGCCGGGCGGGTTCGCCGGCGACGCCGACGTCATGGACACCTGGGCGACCTCATCGCTCTCGCCGCAGATCGCCGGCCGGTGGGAGGACGACCCCGACCTGTTCGACCGGGTCTTCCCGATGGACGTGCGCCCGCAGGGCCCCGAGATCATCCGCACCTGGCTGTTCTCGACGGTGGTGCGCGCGCACCTCGAGCACGGCGTGCTGCCGTGGCGCGAGACCACCATCAACGGCTGGGTGCTCGACCCCGACCGCAAGAAGATGAGCAAGTCCAAGGGCAACGTCGTGACCCCGCTCCCGCTGCTCGAGGAGTACGGCTCCGACGCCATCCGCTACTGGGCGTGCTCCGGCCGCCCGGGCACGGACACCGCCGTCGACTTCGGGCAGATGAAGGTCGGCCGCAAGCTGGCGACCAAGCTGCTCAACGCGTCGAAGTTCGTGCTCGGCTTCCCGGCCGCGACCGACGGTGACGTGACGGAGCCTGCCGACCTGTCGATGCTCGCGCAGCTCGCCGAGGTGGTGGCTGCTGCGACGGAGGCGTTCGAGGCCTACGACTACGCCCGCGCGCTGGAGCGGACCGAGGCGTTCTTCTGGACCTTCTGCGACGACTACATCGAGCTGGTGAAGTCCCGCGCCTACTCCGAGGGGCCGGCTGCTGACTCGGCGAACCGCGCGCTCCGCCTCGCCCTCGACACCCAGCTGCGGTTGCTCGCGCCGTTCCTCGCTTTCGCGGCCGAGGAGGTCTGGTCCTGGTGGCAGGAGGGCTCGGTGCACCGGGCGCCCTGGCCGACCCTGAGCGCCGACGGCGACCCGCTGGTGCTCGCCGCTGCCGGTGAGGTGCTGGCCCAGGTGCGGAAGGCGAAGAGCAACGCCAAGACCTCGATGAAGACGCCCGTCACCTCTCTGGTGGTGACCGACACCCCGGAGCGGCTGGCGCTGGTCGCGCTCGCGCAGGGCGACATCGTGAACGCGGGCGTGGTGGAGCAGGTGACCCTCGTGGAGGGGGAGCCGTCGATCGAGGTCACGCTCGGCGAGGCCCCGCCGAAGTGAGCAGTGCGCGGGTGATGGCGGCGCTGGCCGACCGCTACCCCAGCGAGTCGTCGATGGAGCCGGACCTCGACCGGATCACCCGGCTGCTCGACCTGCTCGGGTCGCCGCAGCGCGCCTACCCGTCGATCCACCTCACCGGCACCAACGGCAAGACCTCGACGGCGCGGATGGTCGACAGCCTGCTGCGCGCGTCCGGCCTGCGCACGGGCCGCTTCACGTCCCCCCACCTCGACAGCCCCACCGAGCGGATCACGCTGGACGGCGTACCCCTGTCGGAGGAGCGGTTCGGCGAGGTGTACGACGAGATCGCCCCCTACGTCGGCCTGGTCGACGACCCGGTGCGGATGACCTTCTTCGAGGTGCTGACCGGGATGGCCTTCGCGGCCTTCGCCGACGCGCCCGTCGACGTCGCCGTGCTGGAGGTCGGGCTGGGCGGGCTGTGGGACGCGACCAACGTCGTCGAGGCCCCGGTGGCCGTCGTGCTGCCCGTCGGGCTCGACCACGTCCCGCTGCTCGGGACGACGCTCGCGGAGATCGCCGCCGAGAAGGCCGGGATCATCCACCCCGGCGCGACGGTCGTGCTGGCCGCGCAGCCCCCCGAGGCCGCCGCTGTGCTGCTGGAGCGCTGCGTCGCCGTCGGCGCGACCGTCGCCCGGGAAGGGCTCGAGTTCGGGGTGGTGGACCGGGCGGTCGCGGTCGGTGGCCAGCTGCTCGCCCTGCAGGGGCTGCACGGGCGCTACGACGAGGTGTTCCTGCCGCTGCACGGGCCCTACCAGGCGGCCAACGCCGCAGCAGCGCTGGCCGCGGTCGAGGCTTTCCTCGGGCGCGGGCTGGACGCCTCCGTGGTCCAGGAGGGGTTCGCCGCGGTGACGTCCCCTGGCCGGCTGGAGGTCGTACGCGCCTCGCCGACCGTGCTGGTCGACGCCGCCCACAACCCGGCGGGGATGGCCGCGACCGTGGCGGCCGTCGGCGATGCGTTCTCGTTCACGACGCTGGTCGGCGTCGTCGCGTGCCTGGCCGACAAGGACGTCCGCGCGATGCTCGAGGTGCTCGAGCCCGCGCTGACCTCCGTGGTCGTGACCTCGAACGGCTCTCCGCGCGCGCTGTCCGCCGACGCCCTGCACGAGCTCGCCGTGGACGTCTTCGGTGCGGACCGGGTCAGCGTGGAGGACCGCCTCGACGACGCGCTGGACGCGGCGATCGCGCTGGCCGACGAGAGCGGCTCCTACGGGGGCGCCGGCGTGCTCGTGACCGGGTCCGTGGTCACCGCCGGTGAGGCCCGCCGCCTCCTGAACGCCCGCTGACCGTCGTACCCCTCCCCGGCCGCCGGCCAGGCCGCCGGCCAACTTTGTGGCTCCCGCACGCGTATGCGGGCGCCATCGCCCGCAAAGTCCGGCGGCGCGGCGCAGGGCGGGAGGGCAACCTTGTGGCTGCCCTCAGCGTGCCCGGCCGCCCAGGGCCACAAAGTTCGCCGACCGAATGGCCCGCGAGCGGGCGCCGGTAGCCTGGCTCCGACCCGGCGGCGACGCTGCCGCACCTGAGCATGGAGAACCCACGTGTCCGAGCGCACCCTTGTCCTCGTCAAGCCCGACGGTGTCCGCCGCGGCCTCGCCGGCGAGGTCATCAGCCGGCTGGAGCGCAAGGGCCTGACGCTCGTCGCGATGGAGCTGCGCACGCTCGAGCGGGCGACCGCGGAGCAGCACTACGCGGAGCACAAGGAGCGGCCGTTCTTCGGTGAGCTGGTCGACTTCATCACCGGCGGCCCGCTCGTCGCGCTGGTCGTCGAGGGCCCGAACGCCGTCGCCGGCACCCGCCGCCTGATGGGCGTGACGAACCCGGTCGAGGCCACCCCGGGCTCGATCCGCGGCGACTACGCGCTGGAGATCGGCCAGAACCTGGTGCACGGCAGCGACTCGCCCGAGTCCGCCGCCCGCGAGATCGGCATCTTCTTCCCC
>CAMLIA010000288.1 GCA_946479905.1 uncultured Frankiales bacterium
CCTCGCAGGCGGGCTGCGGCATGGCCTGCCCGTTCTGCGCCACCGGCCAGGGCGGCCTGACCCGCAACCTGTCGACCGCCGAGATCGTCGACCAGGTCGTGCGCGCCAACGCCGACGAGATCGCCCGCGGTGAGCGCGGCGTCTCGAACGTGGTCTTCATGGGGATGGGCGAGCCGCTCGCCAACTACAACCGCGTCCTGGCGGCGGTACGACGGATGGTCGAGCCCGCACCGGCCGGCCTCGGCATGTCGCAGCGCAACATCGTCGTGTCGACGGTGGGCGTCGTGCCGGCGATCCAGAAGCTCACCGAGGAGGGCCTGCAGGTCACGCTCGCGCTGTCCCTGCACGCGCCCGACGACGAGCTGCGCGACACCCTCGTCCCGGTCAACACGCGCTGGCCGGTGCGCGAGGTGCTGCAGGCGGCGCTCGGGTACACCCGCAAGACCGGGCGGCGGCTGTCCATCGAGTACGCCCTCATCAAGGACGTGAACGACCAGCCCTGGCGGGCCGACATGCTCGCGAAGAAGCTCAAGGGCAAGCTCGTGCACGTGAACCTCATCCCCCTGAACCCGACACCCGGGTCGGAGTGGGACGCGTCGCCCAAGCAGGCGGAGCAGGAGTTCGTACGACGGCTGCGCGCCGGTGGCGTCAACGCGACCGTCCGCGACACCCGGGGCCGCGAGATCGCAGGGGCCTGCGGTCAGCTGGCCGCCCTGGAGTGAGCCGGGCCGACGACGTCCGCAGGATCGCGCTGGCCCTGCCGGACGTCGTGGAGATCGACAGCGAGGGCTTCGACTTCCGGGTGGGCGGCAAGGGGTTCGTGTGGTCCTACCCCGAGCGCAAGCCTGGCCAGCGCCGGGTCATCCGCACCGACGTCGCCGTGCTCTACGTGGGCGACGAGGCGGAGAAGCAGGCGCTGCTCAAGGGCGAGCCCGAGCTGTTCTTCACCGAGCCCGGCTACGACGGCTGGCCGCTGGTGATGGTGCGGCTGGAGAAGGTCGGGGTCCGGCGGCTGAAGGAGCTGGTCACCGACGCCTGGCAGATGCGCCAGGCGTGACCTCAGTGCTTGCAGATCAGCCCGCCGTCGACCACGAACTCGGTGCCCGTGACGAAGGACGCCTTGTCCGACAGCAGGAACGCGACGACGTTCGCCACCTCGACGGGCTGCCCCATCCGCCCGAGCGGCGCGGCCTGCTCGAACTCGGTCTTGATCTCCGGTACGTCGAGGGCGGGCTGGATCATCGGCGTGACGATGAACCCTGGGCAGACCGCGTTGACCCGGATGCCCTCGGGACCGAGCTGCGCGGCCATCGAGCGCGTGAGCCCGAGCAACCCGGCCTTGGAGGCGCAGTAGGCCGGGATCCACGGGTTCGCCGCGAGCCCCTCGATCGAGGAGATCGCGACCACCGACGCGTTCGCGGACTCCTTCAGCCACGGCAGCATCGCCTGCACCAGCAGCGCGTGCGCGCGCAGGTTCACGTCGACGACGGCGTCCCAGGAGTCGGCGGTCAGCTCACCCACCGGTTCGACGGCGACCCGGCCGGCGGCGTGGACGAGCCCGTCGAGGCCGCTGAGCGCGGACGCGGCGTCGGCGACGGCCTCGGCGACATCGCCTGACACGTCGACGACCTGGCCGGGCTGGCCGAGCGACTCGGCGACGTCCAGCACCGACGGCACGATGTCCCAGAGCGAGACCCGCACGCCCGCCTCGACGAGGACCTCGGCGCACGCGCGGCCGATGCCCGACGCGGCTCCTGTGACGATGACACCGCTCATGGCTTCAGGACCACCTTGATGCAGTCGGCACTGCGCGCGGCGACAGCGGCATAGGCAGCAGCTGCGTCGGCGAGCGGGTGGGTGTGGGTGAAGATCCCTGTCGTGTCCAGCGCACCGGACTGGACCCGCGGGACGAGCTCGGCCCAGGTCTGCTGCACGGGCGCCGTCTTCATCCGCAGCGTGATGCTGCGGTAGACGCCCATCAGCACGTTCAGCGGGTAGGGCTCCATCGCGTGGATCCCCACCACCGAGACCGTGCCGCCCGGGCGCACGGCGGCGAAGGCCGCGTCCAGGGAGGTGTCGGTGGCCACGCAGTCGATGACCATGTCGGCGCCTCGTCCCCCGGTCAGCTCTGTCACGACGGCGAGGTCGTCGACCGCTTCGGGCACCCGGGCGCGCCGCCCTGCCACCGGGTCGAAGCCGACGACCCGCGCCCCCAGGGACGCTGCGGACCGGTAGGCGCACAACCCCACCGCTCCGAGGCCGAGCACCACGACGGTGCCCGCCGCCCCGGCGGCCCCTGCCCAGCCCGTCGAGAGGTTGTCGGTCAGCAGCAGAGCGGCCTCGTCGGAGACGCCGTCAGGGATCCGCAGCAGCTGGAAGTCCGCCGCGGGCACCGCGAGCAGGTCGGCCTGCGCGCCGCCGAGCTCACCTGCACCGAAGACCTTGGGGCCGGACAGGCAGGTCACGGGATCCCCTGTGGCGCAGCCGATGCACGAGCCGCACCCGGCCACGGAGGCGACGAGGACCCGGTCGCCGACGGAGAAGCGGCGGACGTCCGCGCCGGCCTCGACGATCCGGCCAACGCACTCGTGGCCGACCGCCATCGGGTAGAACGGCAGGTCCCCGTCGTAGAAGTGCATGTCCGAGCCGCAGATCGCGGTGGCCTCGACGGAGACGATCGCGCCGTCCGGGCCGGGCAGGACCGGGTCGGGGACGGACTCGACCGAGACCTCGCCCTGGCCCGTGATCATGACCGTCCGCATGTAGCCGGACAGTACACACATCTGCAAGTCTGTCTACATGCGCAATCCGCACGCCGGCGAGCCGTTCACGACCAGCGACGAGCAGATCGCCGCCGCCCTGGAGGACGTGAGCATCCCGACTCTGCTGCTCTCCTGCGTGCACATGTCCGGCGACGCCGGCATCCTCGACGGCCCGCTGCGCCCGCAGGGGCTGTTCCTCAACGAGGTCCAGGGCTACATGTCGGAGGAGGACAAGGCGGCGGCCCGGGCCCTGGCCCTCGAGATCATCAAGGACTACCGCGACCGCGGCTGCCCGGAGCCGGCGCCCGTCAGCCCCGAGCTGCTCAAGAAGATGATGGCCTTCCTCGTCTGCCAGGACGTGCCCGACGAGTACGTCCCGATGATGCTCGAGGAGATGGAGCTCAGCGGCCGCGACGACCGGGCGGTGGAGCCGCGGCCCACCGACGTCGACGTGATCGTCATCGGCCTGGGCATGTCGGGTCTGCTGGCGGCCATCCGCTTGCAGGAGGCCGGCATCCCGTACACGGTCTTCGAGAAGAACGCCGGCGTCGGCGGCACGTGGTGGGAGAACAGCTACCCAGGGGCCCGGGTCGACGTGGGCAACCACTTCTACTGCTACAGCTTCGAGCCGTCCGACCACTGGACCGAGTTCTTCGCGCAGCAGCCCGAGCTGCAGGCCTACTTCGAGTCGGTGATGGCCAAGCACGACGTCGCCAAGAACGTCCGCTTCTCCACCGAGGTCACCGGCGCGTCCTGGTCGGGCGACCACTGGGACGTCGTGCTCGACACGGGGGAGACCCTGACGGCGAAGGCCGTCATCAGCGCGGTCGGCCAGCTCAACCGGCCCTACATCCCTGATCTCCCAGGCAGTTTCGACGGTCCGCAGTTCCACACCGCGCGCTGGGACCACGACGTGGACCTCGCCGGCAAGGACGTCGTGATGATCGGAGCGGGCGCCACCGGCTTCCAGGTCGCGCCGACGATCGCACCGGTCGTGAAGAGCCTCACCGTCATCCAGCGCACGGCGCAGTGGATGTTCCCCAACCCGAACTACCACGAGCGGGTGGGCCCCGGGGTGCGGTGGGCGTTGAAGCACCTGCCGTTCTACGGCCGCTGGTACCGCTTCCTCATCTTCTGGCCGGGCTGCGACACCGGTCTCGAGACGGCCAAGATGGACCCCGCCTACGCCGACAACCCGCTCGCGGTGTCCGAGGTCAACGAGATCACCCGCGTCATGTTCACCGACTGGATCGTCAGCCAGATCGGTGACGACGAGGAGCTGCGCGCGAAGGTCGTGCCCGACTACCCGCCGACCGGCAAGCGCACCCTGCAGGACAACGGCTCCTGGCTGCAGTGCCTCACCCGCGACA
>CAMLIA010000289.1 GCA_946479905.1 uncultured Frankiales bacterium
GGCTGGTCCGGCACGGCATCGGGGTGCACCACGCCGGGATGCTGCCGAAGTACCGCCGGCTCGTGGAGACGCTCGCCCAGGCCGGCCTGCTCAAGGTCGTCTGCGGCACCGACACGCTCGGCGTCGGCATCAACGTCCCGATCCGGACGGTCCTGTTCACGACCCTCGCGAAGTACGACGGGACGCGGACCCGGCACCTCAAGGCGCGCGAGTTCCACCAGATCGCCGGCCGGGCCGGCCGGGCCGGCTTCGACACCGCAGGCCTGGTCGTCGTGCAGGCGCCCGACCACGTCATCGAGAACACCCGCGCGCTGGCCAAGTTCGGCGACGACGAGAAGAAGAAGCGCTCGTACCGCAGGAAGACCCCTCCGGAGGGCTTCGTCAGCTGGGACGAGAAGACCTTCGAGCGGCTGGTGCACGCCACCCCCGAGACGCTGACGTCGCACTTCAAGGTCAGCGCCGCGATGCTGCTCAACGTCGCCGCCCGCGGGCACCTGTTCACCGACATGTGGCGGCTGCTCAACGACAACCACGAGCCGCGCAAGCGCCAGCTGCAGCTGATCCGCGAGGCCATCCGGCTGTTCCGGTCGCTGGAGGCGGGCGGTGTCCTCGAGCGCGTCGACGGGGAGGTACGGCTGACGGTCGACCTGCCCGAGAACTTCGCCCTCGACCAGCCGCTGGCGGTCTTCGCCCTGGCGGCCCTGGACCTCCTCGACCCCGAGCTGCCGTCGTACCCGCTCGACGTGGTGTCCGTCGTCGAGGCCACCCTCGACGACCCCCGGCAGGTGCTGGCCGCGCAGCGCAAGAAGGCGCGCGGCGAGGCGATCGCGGAGATGAAGGCCGAGGGCATCGAGTACGAGGAGCGGATGGAGCTGCTCGAGGACGTGGGCTACCCGCGGCCGCTCGACGAGCTGCTGACGGGGGCCTACGAGATCTACCGGCAGTCGCACCCGTGGGTGCTCGACTACGAGCTGCGGCCCAAGGCCGTCGTCCGCGACCTGTGGGAGCGCGCGATGACCTTCAACGAGTACGTCGCGTTCTACGGCCTGCAGCGCTCCGAGGGCCTCGTGCTCCGCTCGCTCGCCGACTGCTACAAGGCGCTGCGCCGGTCGGTGCCGCCGCAGGCGCTGACCGAGGAGCTCAGCGAGCTCGTCGCCTGGCTGGGGGAGCTGGTGCGCCAGGTCGACTCCTCGCTGCTCGACGAGTGGACGGCCCTGACGAGCGGTACGGCCGTGCCGGACGAACCGGCTCCGGTGACCCGGTCCGACCGCGCGTTCCGCGTGCTGGTCCGCAACGCCATGTGGCGCCGGGTGCACGCGGTCGCCTACGACCGCGCCGACCTCCTCCGCGAGCTCGACCCCGACGTGGACTGGGACGCCGCCCTGGACGGCTTCTACGCCGACCACACCAGTGTCTCGATGGACGCCTCCGCACGCGGACCGGCGTACTTCCGGCTCGACGGCGACACGGTGGTGCAGGTGCTCGTGGACGAGGCCGGCGACCACGACTGGGCGCTGACTGCGACGGTCGACCGGGAGGCGAGCGACGCCCAGGGCGAGGCCGTGGTGAGGGTCACATCTCTCGCGCCGCTCGGACCCGGTTGGATGGACCCGTGACCGACACCACGCCGCTCTACGAGCAGACGCTCAGCGACCTGCTGCTGCAGGCCCGGCGGGGAGTGCAGCGTGCCGAGGCCCGGGCCGAGCGGGCCCGCCGCGAGGCCCACGAGCAGGTCATGCGCAGCCAGCACCAGGCGGCGCTGGCCGTCGCGCAGGCGCACGCCCGTGCCGACCGGGCCATCCGGGAGGAGCGGGTCCGGCGGGCCCTGCTGGCCGACCAGATCGAGGCCGAGGTCCGGCACGCCCTGGTCGACGTGCCGCCGCTGCCGCCGCTCGTCGGCCGGGTCGCGACGCCGGACGGGCCGCCCGTCGAGGTGGAGCAGGAGGCGCCGCCGGTGCCGTCGATGGCCGAGCTGATGCGGCCGACACCCGGCGTGACCCGCTTCCTCGACGCCCTGCTGGGACCCCCGCAGGCATGAGCGGCGCTGCCCAGCGGATCGGTGCCGCCGACCGCGGGCCGCGCGCGGTCGCCGCGCTCCGCCGGCTGCGCCGGGTGCTGCCCGGCGACCCCGGGTTCGGCGACCCGCTGTCGGCGGCGGGCCGCGACCCAGCAGGCACCGTCGCGCGGCTCGCGGACCGGCTGTTCGACGACCAGCCACGCGCCTCCCGCGAGCTCGGGCTCGGGGTGCTGCAGGTGTGGCAGGCCCTCGCCGAGCGGTCCGGGCGCGGCACCGGCGACGACGAGCTGACGATCCTGTTCACCGACCTCGTCGGGTTCTCGACGTGGGCGCTGCACGCCGGTGACGACGCGGCGCTGGCCCTGCTGCGCGCCGTCGCGAAGGCCGTCGAGCCGCCCGTGCTGCAGCACCGCGGTCGGGTCGTGAAGCGGCTCGGCGACGGGCTGATGGCCACCTTCCCCGCGCCGCAGCTGGCGTTCGACGCGGTCCAGCAGGCCCGCGAGCGGGTCGCCGAGCTCGAGGTCGCCGGCCACCAGCCGAGGCTGCGCGCCGCGCTCCACACCGGGCGGCCGCGGGCGATGGGCGGCGACTACCTCGGCGTCGACGTCAACATCGCGGCACGGCTGTGCGAGAAGGCCGGTGCCGACGAGGTCCTGGTCAGCGACACCGCGCTGGCCGGGCTCGACCCGGAGCGGGTGAGCACCCGCCGCAAGAAGAGCTTCGCCTGGACGACCACCAAGGGCGTACCGCCCGACCTGGTCGTCTACGCCGCGACCCCCCGCTGACAGCCAGCGGGGGGTCGGGCTTCGGGCGGGGTTACTTGGCGGCGTCGACGAACTTCGTGGTGAAGGTCTTCGACAGGTCGATGCTGGACTCCTTGCCCTGCACCGCGGGGTTGAAGGTGCCGAGCACCTTGAGCACCGTCGCCGGGCCGTCAGCCGGCATCACGCCGTCGGTGGTGAACATCGGCTTGGTGTCACCCACGGCCTTCGCGTAGAGCGCGGCGTCGTCGCCCTTGAAGTCGGCCGGCATCTCGGCGGCGATCTCGGCGGCGGAGTGCGCGCCCATCCAGGCGAGCGTCTTGACCATGGCGTCCGCGAGCTTCTGCACGGTGGCGCTGTTCTTGCTGACCCAGCCGCAGTCCATGTAGAGCGAGCTCGACGGGTACGCGCCACCGAGCGCGGCCTTGCTGCCCTCCTCGGTGCGCATGTCGACGAGCACCTTGGCCTTGCCGGTGGAGACCAGCCGGGCGACGGTCGGGTCGGTGGTCATGCCGGCGTCGATCGCGCCCTGGTCGAGGGCGGAGATGAAGGTGGTGCCGGCTCCGGCCTTGACGGTCGTGTAGTCGGAGTCCTTGACGCCGTTGCGGACGGCGAGCGCCCGGGTGAGGAAGTCCGTGGACGAACCGGGGCTGGTGACGCCGAGCTTCTTGCCCTTGACCGAGGCGAAGGAGGTGACGGTGCTCTTGGCGGGCACGAGCTCGACCTCGCCGGGCGCCTTCGACATCTGCACGACGCTGGTGAGGCACTTGCCCTGCGGCTGCAGGGCGATGGTGTGGTCGTAGAAGCCGACGACGCCCTGCACCTGGCCGGCGAGCAGCACGTTCTCGGCCTGCGCGCCGGCCGGCTCCGACAGCAGCTGCACGTCGACGCCGGCGTCCTTGAAGTAGCCGAGCTGCTCGGTGAGCTTCGCGGGCAGGTAGATGACCTTGTCGATGCCCCCGACCATGATCTTGACGCTAGGGGTGCCGTCGCTCGTGGTCTTGGCGGCGGAGTTCTGGCAGGCCGTCAGCGCCGCCGCGGAGGCGAGCAGGACGGGGAGGATGCGCTTCATGGGGTTCCTTCGGGTGGGGGTCATGCGGACAGGTCGGCGTGGCTGGACTGCGGGCGCCAGGACAGCAGGCGGTTCTCGAGCCGGGTGAGCAGCAGCTCGGCGACGAGGGCGATGACCGTGGTGATGATCATCCCGGCGTAGATGCCCGGGGCGTTGAACGTGCCCTGGGCGTTGTTGATGAGCAGCCCGAGGCCGCGGTCGGCC
>CAMLIA010000290.1 GCA_946479905.1 uncultured Frankiales bacterium
GTCGTGCTCTCGCTGCTCGTCCTGCCGGGCTCACCGTCGGTGACGACGGCGAGGTCGACGCCGACGCCCTCAAGGCCAAGATCGACGCCCTGAAGGCGTCCGATGACTACCTGTTCGGCGACGGCGCCCCGCCGAAGAAGGACCCGCCGAAGCCGGACCCCTCCCAGGGCGGCGGTGGCGGCGGCGAGGACAAGCCCGGCTCCATCGCCGAGGCCCGGCGGCGTGCCCGCGAAGAGCGCGAGGCACGCCAGCGCCCCAAGACCGCGTGACGGCTGCGCACCAGATCCACCCAGCCGGTTGCTGACGAGCTACGGACCCACCCAACCCACCAGGGCAGAGAAAGGACAAGACTCATGCCCCAGCTGACCCGCAAGACCTGGTCCCGCGGTGACCGGCGCTGGCTCGGGTCCACCCACGCGCTCGACAACGCGAAGAGCGTGCGACCGGACCCGGACCTGTTCCCCGCCGCCGACTACCCCGACGGCTTCGTGCCGTCCGGTACCCCGATCGGCATCGTGACGGCCACCACCAAGGCCGGGCCGTACACCGGCGACGCCTCCGACGAGGTGCAGACCGTGACCGAGGGTGGCTCCGGCCTCACCTCGTTCACGCTGACCTTCTCCGGCCAGACCACGGCATCCCTGGACGACCAGGCCACCGCCGCGGAGGTCCAGACCGCCCTCGAGGCCCTCTCCAACGTCGGCGAGGGCAACGTCGAGGTCACCGGCTCCGCCGGCGGCCCCTACACCGTCAAGTTCGTCGGCGACCTGGCCAACGAGGACGTCCCGCAGATGACCGCGACGCCGACCGGCGGCACGGGCACCGTCACCGTGGCCACCACCACGGCCGGCGGTGCCGACGCGTCCGCCGACGGCCGCGAGGTCCTCGAGGGATTCCTGGCCGACGACCGCGAGCTCCCCGCCGACGGCGGCTGGCCCGTCGTCTGGCACGGGCGGATCAACGTCGACCACCTGCCCGTGCCCAACTTCGCGAAGACCGGTCACAACACGACCGGCCTCTTCTCCTTCGACGAGATGGGGGACTGACCCATGGCCGAGCTGTGGACCGAGATCATCGACCCGGTCGAGCTGTCCGGGTACGCCCGCGACTACATGGAGGAGTACGAGCTGCAGAACGGCACGCTCGCCCGCTACCTCCCCAACCGGCAGGTCGCCGACATCGCCGTCGAGCTCGTGGTCGGCGACTCCGGCCTCGTGCCCGAGGCCCGGTACCGCGCCTACGACGCGGCGCCGGAGATCGGCACCGAGCCCGGCGGCGAGAGCATCATGCTCAAGCTGCCGGCCATCTCGCAGACCATCCCGGTCTCCGAGTACACGCAGCTGCGCGTCCGCAACGCCTCCGACGCCACGATCCGCAACCACATCCTGACCACCATGCGTCGGGTCGTGCGGGCGATCGCGGACCGGGCCGAGCGGACCCGCGGTGTCGTGATCGACACCGGCAAGGCCACCGCGAACCAGCGGAACTTCGGCTTCGACGACGACTTCGGTCGCGACTCGGAGATGTCGATCGTCCTCGGCACCCTGTGGTCGAACACGGGTGCCGACCGGCTCCAGCAGCTGCACGACGCCGTCGACGTGTACACGTCGTTCAACGGCCGCCCGCCCGGTTCGATCCTGTTCGGGTCGACCCAGTTCGGCGCCCTCGCCAGGGGTGACCAGTTCCGGGTGCAGCTCAACAACGGCGCGTCCCGGCCGCAGGCCGCCGAGGACGTCCGCGGGATGCTGGTTTCCGACGACCTTCCGCCGGTCGACATGTACAGCCGGCGTACCGCCTCCGGGCTCGTGCTGCCGTCGGACTCCATCTACCTGATGCCGGCTCCGACGGACCCGAACAACGAGGACGGCTCGGAGTACGGCGCCACGATCTGGGGTCAGACGCTCACCTCCACGCTGCCCGACTGGGGCATCGAGGAGTCCGAGCAGCCCGGCATCGTGGTCGGTGTCACCCGCCACAACGGGGTGCCGGCGATCGCCGAGGTCGTGGGCGACTCGATCAGCCTGCCGACCGCCGCCAACGCCAACCTGGCGATGAAGGTGAAGGTGCTCTGATGCCCCACCTGACCGGCAACACGATCGTCCGCAACCCGGACGACCAGCAGCTCGTCGTACTGCGAGCCGGCCAGGAGGTCCCGGACTGGGCCGTCGAGCAGGTGGGCGACCACCTGCTC
Organism: uncultured Frankiales bacterium; assembly: GCA_946479905.1. Next base: position 2,192 of record CAMLIA010000290.1, read on the forward strand.
GGCGGGCCGGCTGCGGCACCGGCCGAGCCCGCCGGCGGCGAGAGCGGCAACGAGGCTCCGACCGAGCCCCCGCGGGCCGGACGCGGGTCCGGGCTCGAGGCGTGGAAGGCGTACGCCGAGAGCCTCGGCATCGAGGTACCCGACGACGCCCAGCGCGACGACGTCATCGACCTCGTCGACCAGCAGCGGTAACACGACCGGAGGGAGGCCCCGATGACCGTGGCAACGTACGCCGACGTCGGGGTCGCCCTCCGTCGGTCCATCACCGATGAGCAGGAGCAGAACCAGATCAACTGGTGGCTCACCGGCGTCGAGATGCTCATCCGGTCCCGGCTCGGCGACGTCGCCCTGCTCGACCAGGACGCCGTGAAGTACGTCGAGGTCGAGGCTGTCGCGGAGAAGGTCCGGCGTCACGGCACCCGCGAGTCCAGCATCACCGTCAGCACCGACGACGGCTCCGTCACCCGCCGGTACGACAGCCCGGTGACCGCCGGCGACATCACCGACGCCTGGTGGGACCTTCTCAGCCCCTCCACCGCCGGCGGAGCGTTCACCATCAACCCGATCCGCCCCCGGATCTGCTGATGACGCTCCAGTCCGCCATCGAGGCCGAGCTGCCGTTCCTGCAGGCCGAGGCCGAGGCGCTGATGGTCGACACCTGGGCGGCGTTCTCCCCGAGCGGCAGCACCCGCAACGACAAGGGGCTGAAGGTCGCCGCATGGTCGCCCGAGGGAACCACTCCCGGGAAGAGCCAGGGCGGCAGCGTCGGCCGCGACCAGGCCGCCCGCACCATCCGAGTCGGCGACACCGACGTCGTGCTCCTCGTCGGCGGCCTGCACCTGCCGATCAGCGCGTTCGTGGTCGGCGGGCAGCTGCGGATCCGGCCCGGCTGGGAGTTCCAGTGCACCGCGACCGGCCCCGGCACCGACCCCGCGCAGATGGGCCGACGGTTCCACGTCCACGAGGTGCCCGTGAAGGCGTACGCGACGGCGCGGCGCCTCGACGTGTACGAGGTCCCGGGCCTCGATCTCGGCTGACCCGAAGGGAGACGGGCGTGACGATCATCCGCTGCCGCCACACCTTCGGGGACGTCGCCGACGACCTGAAGACCATCGTCCGCCGGGCGCCGCGGGACATGATCGGGGTCGTCCGTGACGGCATCAAGGACGGCGAGCGCACCGCGCGGGCGTTCGCGAAGGCGTCCGCCGGCTCCCACGGCAAGCACTACCACCGGGCCGTCACCTCCGAGATGAACGCCGGGCTCGGGCTGTTCGGGAATGTGTACTCCGGCGAGTGGGGCCCCGACATCGCCAAGCCGCAGGGCGGCATGTCGTTCGAGGGCGGGTCGCGGAACCAGCCGCCGCACAACGACCTCGCGAAGTCCGCGGACCGGGTAGTGCCGACGTTCGAGGCCGAGGTCGCGCGCCTGCCATCCAAGTGGTTCTGGCCGGGAGCCTGAGATGCCGATCATCATCGACCCCCCCGTCGACCCCGACTCCTCGGTCTCCCAGGAGATCTCCGCGCTCCTGATCGCGCTCCTCGGGGCCGCCGAGGTCGAGGCGTTCGAGATCGACGAGCTCAAGCGCCGCGAGAAGGCCGGAACGTTCCCCGACGACTACGCCGAGCTGCACCTCTCCACCCGCGGCCGCGGCGCCCGCCGCGCCGACGGCACCTCCAGCGTCCAAGGGTGGCGGGTCCAGGTACGGGTCGTGTGCAGGTACGTCGACAACGCCTACCTGCTGCTCGACCGCGTCCGCGGCGCCATGTACGGCGCCCACCTGGTCGTCGCCGGCAAGACGTCCACGCCGATCGACGAGGGCCCCTCCGACGTGCCGCAGCCCGACGACGGCTGGTACTCGG
>CAMLIA010000291.1 GCA_946479905.1 uncultured Frankiales bacterium
GTGCGGCGCAGGGTGTCGGACGCCATGGACGTCCTGGGGGCCAGCAGCCGGCTCCAGGCCGGCATGCTGGCCGAGCGCCAGGGCTGGCTGCAGGGACCTGCCTGAGCGCCGCTACCGCGGTGCGTCGTGGGTGATGACCGTGGAGCGGCCACGCAGCGCCGGGCCGGAGACCTCGCGGATGACGACGCCCTGCATGTCGGCCGACACCCCGTAGTCGTGAGCGGTCTCCTCCTGCACGACGTCGTCGCTGTCGAAGTTGCCGGGCAGTCGCTTGGTGCTGCACGAGAGGTACGCCGTGCAGGTGTCCACCGCGGTGGCGTAGACGCGTCCCTGGTCGGCCGGCGCGCTGACGATGTCGAGGAAGTCGTACATGCGGCCGCAGCGCCCGTGGCAGTCACCGCGCGCGATCGGGTCGTTCTTCGGGTTGGCGATGTTGGACAGGAACAGCGGGTTCGCGGCCAGCGCGTCGGTGGACATCACGACGTAGCTGTTCCACGGCCGGGTCCGGTCCTTGTGCCCGAGGTCGGAGGTGGTGCCGGGGAAGGTGATGGCGATCCGGCCCGGGTCACCGACGTCGATGGTGGGGAAGTCGGTCTCGTTGACGCCGGGTGGCGCGATCATCAGCGGCGTTGTCCAGTGCCGCCCGTGGTCCCGGCTGATCGTGAGGTAGGGCTGGTTGTGGCGGCTGTCCTGGAACACGTAGTAGACGTTGCCGGCCTTGTCGACGGCTGCCGAGGCCTGCTGGCCGCTGATCGAGACGTTCGCGACCTGCACGTCGGTGAAGGTCGTCCCCGAGTCCTCGGAGATCGCCATCATGGGCACGTTGCAGTAGCCGCGGGGGATGAAGACGCGGCCCCGGTTGTCGGTCACGCCGTGGCCGTGCAGGCTGCCGCAGACGCCCTCGTTGTGGTCCAGGTCGAGCAGGAAGCCCGGGTTGACGGCCTCGTAGCCGGTCTGGTTGGCCTGGGTGAAGGTGCGGCCGCCGTCGTAGCTGCGCGCGCAGGAGCCGTACGCGACCCCGTTCGTGCAGTAGTAGAGGACCTTCTGGAACTTCGGGTCGGACAGCGGCAGCAGGCCGCCGCCCTCGGGGACCGGACCGGCGAACAGCGTCTGGTGGTCGTTCGCCCCGGCGGTCGTGAGCAGTGACTCGGTCCAGGTCTTGCCGCCGTCGTCGGTGTAGGACAGGTGGGCGCCGTTGAGGCCCTGCAGGTCGATGTCGAAGACCCGCCCCGTCGTGGGCTCCACGTAGATGTAGGGGTCGGTGCTGACGTTCTGCGTCGGCACACCGCCGACGTTGGGCGAGTCGTCCTTGAACGTCCGGCCACCGTCGGTGGACCTCATGACCTTCGTCCGGGGCTCGTTCTTCGGGGGGTTGCCGGGCACGGCGTCGAAGGCGGCGGCGACCGTGTAGACGTCGCCCTTCGCGTCCACGCCCAGGGTGGGCTCGGCGGCCTTGCGCCCGACGTAGGCCTGCGCCAGCACCAGCTTCGGGCCGCGGTAGGCGACCGGCCGGTTGCTGGGGAGGTCCTTCGGCGTGGTGGCGAACCGGGTGCCGTGGTAGGCGGCGAACCCACCGGCAGGCGCGCCGAAGGACGTCGCGCTCGAGGCGAGCGCGGTGCAGGTGACGACGGTCGAGGCGACGCCGACGAGGGCGAGCAGGACGGAGCGACGACGGGTCATGGGGGCTCTCCAACCGGTACGGGTGCCCCCCTCCTTCGCCTTCACCCGCGCCGCCCCTGCGTCTCTCGCTGTCCAAGAGAGGACCTTGGCCGCTACCGGACAGCTACACCGGCGTGAGCACCTCGATGGTGACCTCGGCCAGGCCCGAGTAGCCGAGGGCGCGGGCTCCGGCCAGGCTCATGTCCAGGATGCGGCCGTCGACGTAGGGACCCCGGTCGTTGACCAGGCAGTTCACGGCGTACCCGTTGGCGCTGACGTGGATGACGGTGCCGAGCGGGAGCTCCTTGTTGGCGCAGGTCAGCCGCTCGGGGTCGTAGGGCGCCCCGGAGGCGGTGGGCCGGCCGACGAAGCCGGGGCCGTACCAGGAGGCGGTGCCCGCGACCGTCTCGCCGGTGGGCTGGTAGCCCGCGGGGATCGCGCCGCCCGACTGCTCGAGGAGCGCGATGACCGGCGCCTGGTCCTCCAGCGCGCGCCGGGCACGGGCGGTCTGCGCGGGAGTGAGGGTGAGGGTGACGTCGGTCGAGACGGTGTCGAGCAGCGCGCGCTGCGCCTCCAGCTGGGCCTGCTCGGCCGCGAGGTGCTCGGCGTCGGCGATCGCCTTGGCCTGCAGGTAGAGCTCGCGGGCGGCCTCCTCCTCGTCGAGCACGGCGCGGGCCTGGACCATCAGCCGGGAGCGGTAGGCGTCCGCCTGCCGCTGCAGCGCGTCGACCGCCTGCTTCTGCGCGGTCACGGCGTCGACCAGCGACTGGTCGACGGTGAAGCCGGCCTCGGCCGCCCGCCGGGCGAGGACCTCCGCGGAGGGGGCCGCCAGCTGGTACTGCCAGGCGCTGAACCCCTGGTCGTGCGCCATGTAGGCCTGCCGAGCCGAGACGTCGAGCGCCTGCTGGGCGGCGTACCTCGCGTCGTCGAGCCGCGCGTAGGCCACCCGCAGCCCGCCGTCCTGGGCGGCGGCGCGGTCGAGCTCCTCGCTGAGCTGCTGCGCGTGCTGGGTGACCCGGGCGAGCTCAGCGGTGAGCCGCGGCAGGTCGGCGCTGGTGAGCGGGCGCTTCGGCGAGGGGGTCGCGTGGGCGGGCGCGGGCAGGCACGGCACAGCCGCTGCCACCAGGGCAGCCGTCAACCACCGGCGAGCTCGCACGTCTGTGGCTTCGACACGTTCGGGTGGCGGCTTGACCTGGCTGTTCACACCTCCGGGGCTGCCTGAGAGGGTGTGGGCATGCGCATCGGAATTCTCACCGGCGGTGGCGACTGCCCGGGTCTGAACGCGGTCATCCGCGCTGTGGTCCGCAAGGGCGTCGAGGTCTACGGGCACGAGTTCGTCGGCTTCCGGGACGGCTGGAAGGGCCCTCTCGAGAGCATCACCATGCCGCTCGACGTGCCGGCCGTGCGGGGCATCCTGCCGCGCGGCGGCACCATCCTCGGCTCCTCCCGGACCAACCCGCTCAAGGTCGAGGGCGGCGTGGACAAGATCCGCGACAACCTCAAGGCGCTCGGGGTGGACGCGCTCGTCGCGATCGGTGGCGAGGACACGCTGGGCGTGGCCACCGCCCTGGCCGCGGAGGGCCTCACCGTCGTGGGTGTCCCGAAGACGATCGACAACGACCTGGGTGCGACCGACTACACCTTCGGCTTCGACACCGCCGTGCAGATCGCCGTGGACGCGATCGACCGGCTGCACACCACCGCGGAGTCGCACCACCGGGCGCTGATCGTCGAGGTGATGGGGCGGCACGCCGGCTGGATCGCGCTGCACTCCGGCCTCGCCGGCGGCGCGAACGTCATCCTCATCCCCGAGCGGCCCTTCGACATCGACAAGGTCTGCGAGTACGTCAAGGCACGCTTCCAGCGGCACTACGCCCCCATCATCGTGGTCGCGGAGGGCGCGCAGCCGGCGGCCGGGACGATGGAGCTGCAGACCGGCGAGCTGGACGCCTTCGGCCACGTGCGGCTGGGCGGCATCGGGCAGGTCCTCGAGCGCGAGATCCAGGCACGGACGGGCTTCGAGTCCCGCCAGACGGTCCTCGGTCACGTCCAGCGGGGCGGTACGCCGACGGCGTACGACCGCGTGCTGGCGACCCGCTTCGGGTTGCACGCCGTCGACGCCGTGCACGAGGGCGACAGCGGCGTGATGGTGGCCCTGCAGGGCACCGAGATCGTCCGGGTGCCGCTGTCGGCCGCCACCCAGCAGCTCAAGACCGTGCCGCTCGAGCGCTACGCCGAGGCAGAGGTCTTCTTCGGCTGAGGGGCGGGGTCAGGCCAGCTCGGTCGGCAGCTGACCCACGACGGTCAGCGACGTGACCGCGCGGGTCATGGCGACGTAGAGCACCCGCAGCGGCAGCGCGTCCGGGTCCACCAGCACCACGTGGT
>CAMLIA010000292.1 GCA_946479905.1 uncultured Frankiales bacterium
TCTTCTCCTTGTCACCGTGGTACTCGAAGGTACGGTCGCCCATCTTCATCCAGACCGTCCCGATCTGGCCCGGGGGCAGGTCGTTGCCCTCGTCGTCGAGGATGACGACCTCGCTGCCGGGCCAGGCGTTGCCGACGGTGCCGGGCTTCTTCAGCCAGTCCTCGGGGCTGGCGGTCGTGCCGCCGCCCTCGGTGGCCGCGTAGTACTCCCAGATGACCGGGCCCCACCAGTCGAGCATCTTGTGCTTCGTCGGGACCGGGCACGGGGCAGCGGAGTGGATGACGGTGCGCAGCGAGCTGACGTCGTAGCCGTTGCGGGCGTCGTCGGGGAGCTGGAGCATCCGGTGGAACATGGTCGGGACCATGTGGCTGGTCGTGACCTGGTACTTCTCGATCCGCTCGAGGGTGCCCTCGGGCGTCCACTTGTCCATGAGGACGACGCGGTGCCCGGAGTGCAGCGCGTTGAGCGTGAACTGCCCCACCGCCGTGTGGTACAGCGGCGCGACGGTCAGGTGCACGTTGTCGTCGAACGCCGGGATGTTGAAGAGCATGTGCAGGAACGTGCCCATCTCGGCGAAGTCGTCGGGGCTCAGCGGCGGCAGCGGCCGCTTCACGCCCTTGGGCTTGCCCGTCGTACCGCTGGTGTAGTTCATCAGCGCACCGGTGGCGCGGTCCGCGGGGAGGTCGGCCGGCTGGCCGGCCTTCAGCTCCTCGTAGGGCTGGAAGCCGGGCACGTCCCCGATGGCGAACAGCCGGTCCTTGCCGAGCGAGATCTCCGCGGCCGCCCGCCCGGCCTCGGTCGCGAACCGCTCGTGGGTGATGAAGGCCTTGGCCTCGGAGTCGTTGATGATGTAGGCGATCTCCGGGCCCACGAGGTGGTAGTTCACGGGCACGAGGTAGAAGCCGGCCTGCTGCACCGCGAGGATGATCTCCACGAACGCCGAGCAGTTCGGCATGAGGATCGCGACGACGTCGCCCTTCTCCATCCCGAAGCTGCGCAGCGCGTGCACGACCTGGTTGCAGTGGGCGAGCAGCTCGCCTGCCGAGTGCTCGGTCCCGTCCGGCTCGACCAGTGTCAGGGCCTCCGGCTGTCGCTGCGCGATGTTCCAGAAACCGAGGTCACCCAATGCCGTTCTCCTCCTCGAGCCGCCCGTGGAGCGACACTAGAACACGTTCTTGTTTGGCAGCAAGCGGGGTACGGCGTCAGCCGGTGTAGCTGACGGGGATCTCCTTGATGCCGTTGATGAACTGCGAGCGCAGGTAGCGCGCGTCCGACGTGCGGCGGATGTTCGGCATCTTGTCCGCGATCGTGTTGAAGATGATCCGGACCTCGGCGCGGGCGAGGTTGGCGCCCAGGCAGAAGTGCGGGCCGCCGCCCCCGAAGGCGATGTGCTCGTTGTCCTTGCGGGTGATGTCGAAGCGGTCCGGCTCGGGCAGCGCGCTCTCGTCCCGGTTGGCTGCGGCGTAGTAGATGGCGACCCGGTCGCCCTTCTTGATCTGCTGTCCGCCGAGGACGTAGTCCGACAGGGCGGTGCGCTGGAACTGCATGACCGGTGTGGCCCAGCGGATGATCTCCTCGACCGCGGTGTCGAGGACCTCTGGGCGGTTGGCCTTGAAGTACTCCCACTGGTCCGGGTGGTCGAAGAAGGCCTGCATGCCGTGGCTGATCGCGTTCCGGGTGGTCTCGTTGCCCGCGACCATGAGCAGCATGAAGAAGACGTCGAACTGCTCCTGCGTGAGCGAGTGGCCCTTGACGTCCGCCTCGAGAAGCTTCGTCGCGACGTCGTCCATCGGGCACTCCCGGCGCGCGGCCGCGAGCTTGTCCGCGTGCAGGTACATCTCGGTCGAGGCCATCTGCTGGTCCTCGGGCGACGTGGAGAACTCCGGGTCGTCGGCGCCGATCATCTTGTTGGACAGGTCGAAGATGGCGGTGCGGTCCTCGGCCGGGACCCCGACGAGCTCGCAGATGGCGAGGAGCGGCAGCTCCGCGGCGACGTCGGTCACGAAGTCGCCGGTGCCCTTGGCGAGGGCCCGGTCGACGATGTCGTCGGCGAACTCCTGCAGCCGGCCCTCGAGGTTGCGGATCGTGCGCGGCGTGAAGGCCCGCTGCACGATGTTGCGGTAGTCGCTGTGCTCCGGCGGGTCCATGTTGAGCATGAGCATCCGCGTCATCGCCAGCTGCATCTCCTCCTCCTCGGGCGTGGCGCCCTTGCGCGGCAGCAGCAGCGAGCCGCGCTCGTAGGAGGAGAACACCTCGGCGGTGCGCGAGACCTCGACGACGTCGGCGTGCCGGGTCACGACCCAGAAGCCGTCGCCGTAGCTGCCCGGGTCGTCGTGCCAGAAGACCGGCGCCTCGCTGCGCATGGTCGCGAAGCGGTCGAGCGGCAGGCCGTTCTCGAAGGTGTCCGGGTCCATCAGGTCGATGGGGAACGGGCAGCGGGGGGCGTCCGCCTTCTCGGGTGCGGTCATGAGGAGAGCTCCTTGCTCGACAGGCGGGGCAGGCTGGTGACGGCCTTCTCGTAGTCGGCGAGAAGGGTGGCGATCGTCTCGGCGACGGTGCGGGTCTGCTTGAAGGAGCCGACCAGCTGACCGATGGGGGTGCCCATGAGCTCCTCGCGGCCGGCGCGCCGGATCCGCTCCAGGGCCTCCGAGCAGAGCATGTACTGGAGCGGCATGCCGAGCGGCTGCGGGGTCGACGGGTCGTCCCAGGCGTCCGTCCACTCGGTGCGCAGCTGGCGGGCCGGCTTGCCGGTGTAGGCCCGCGACCGCACGGCGTCCTGCGCCTTCGCCTCGTGGAACTTCTTCTGCATGATGTCGCTCTGGCCGCACTCGACGGTGTTGAGCCACATCGACCCGGTCCACACGCCCTGGGCCCCCAGCGCGAAGGCCGCGGCGGCCTGCCGTCCGCTGCCGATGCCTCCGGCGGCGAGCACCGGGGTGTCGGGCAGCGCCTCGACGATCTCGGGCACGAGGATCATCGTGGCGATGTCACCGCTGTGCCCGCCGGCCTCGGTGCCCTGGGCGACGATGATGTCGACGCCGTTCGCGACCTGCTTCAGCGCGTGCTCGACCCGGCCCGTCAGGGCGGCGACCCGGACCCCTGCCTGGTGGGCCTGCTCGACGACGTCGGCAGGGGGCGGGCCGAGCGCGTTGACGATGAGCTTGACCTGCGGCCGCTCCAGGGAGATGGCGACCTGCTCGCGCGCCTCGGTGTCGTTCCAGGACAGCAGGTCGCGGCCCTGCTGCTGCTGGCCTTCCGGCAGGGGCGGCACGTCGTACTTCTCGAGCACCGACTCGACGAAGTCCTTGTGCTCCTGCGGGATCATCCCCTCGAGCATCTCGTGCATGGACGCGACGTCCATGCCCGCCTTGGCCTCGGTCTTGGCCGGCATGACGACGTCGACGCCGTAGGGGCGACCGCCGACGTTGGCCTCGATGTAGTCGAGGGCCTCCTTCAGCTCCGCCGGGGTGAAGCGGACGGCACCGAGGACGCCGAGGCCACCCGCCTTGCACACCTCGATGACGACGTCGGGCATGTAGTTGAAGGCGAACAGGCCGAAGTCGATGCCGAACGAGTCGGACAGGTCGGTGCGCATCTGGGGGTCTTCCTCACTGGTCCACGGACAGGATGCACCCGCTGGTGGGCACACCGGTACCGGCGGTGACGAGGACGTTCTCGACGTCCGGCACCTGGTTCACGGAGGTACGACGGACCTGCCGCACCGCCTCCGCGATCCCGTTCATGCCGTGCAGGTAGGCCTCGCCCAGCTGGCCGCCGTGCGTGTTGATCGGCAGCCCGCCGCCGAGCTCGATGTTGCCGCCGGCGATGAAGTCCTTGGCCTCGCCCCGCTTGCAGAACCCGAACTCCTCCAGCTGCTGCAGGACGAAAGGGGTGAAGTGGTCGTAGACGACCGCGGTCTGGATGTCGTCGGGGCCGAGCCCGGACTGCGCCCACAGCTGCTTGGCCACCAGCCCCATCTCGGGCAGCCCGGCGATGTCGTCGCGGTAGTAGCTGACCATCGACTGCTGGCCCTG
>CAMLIA010000293.1 GCA_946479905.1 uncultured Frankiales bacterium
CATCCTCTCGCGCGAAGGGCCCCGCCGTCCCGAAGAACAGCGGGGCCCCTTGAGCACCCGAACCAGGGCGCCGATGCGTTGGCGCGCACCCTCAGTGTGGCACGCCGGTCAGCCGCGGCGGCCCCGCTTCTTCGGCTTGGCCTGCTGCTCCCCGCCGTTCTCCTGCTGCGCCTGGTTCGGCTTGAACCATCCGCCGCGCGACGCCTGGTAGGTCGTCTCGTGCCCCTGCAGGCGCGGGTCGTCCTTGCTGATGGGCTTCTTGAATCCGAGTGCCATGATGGCGCTCTCCTGTCTCGTGTACGGGATGGGGACCGGGGCGGGCCGCAGCGTCTTGGCGGATGGAGCGGCCCGCTCCGGGGTCTACTTGCCGCGCACCGAGTGGTGGCGGACGGTCTCGGCGGGGTCGCGGAGAATGAACGCGGACTGCCCGATCGGCTCCTTCCACACCCCCTCTCGCACCCCCTCCCTGCTCGTGTCGTCGTCGTTGTCGTCGGCAGGCTGACCTGCACCGACGACACCGTCAGAAGGGGCAGTAGGGGGGAGGGGCGGGGCCTCATCGGCCCGCAGGCCAGCCGTCGACGACCGCCCGGCCATCCGCACGTCCTTCACCGGCCAGCCCATCCCGGCCGCCGCCGCGCGCACCGCGTCGGTGGTGGTGCCGAGGTGCTCGGCGAGGGGCCGGAGCTGAGCGTGCGGGGTGCCGATCGCGGCGACTGCGGCAGCCAGTTCGGCTGGGGAGACCGGCGGCGGCCCGGCCGGGGCGGGAGCCTCGACGGCGGGCTCATCCGGCTGCTCCTCGCCGTCCCCCTCGGGCTCGACGGTGCGCACCTTCGGGGTCCAGTCGTCCCGGCCGCACCGGTACGCGGCGATCACCCACAGGCCGGCCGCGCCCCACATCAACCACGGCGCCGACCCGGCCTCGACGCGGGCGTACAGGCCGACCGCGACCGCGGTGACGATCTTCCGGAGGATCGCGGCCAGCGCGAGCAGGACGGCCAGGCGCAGCAGCCAGGACAGACCCGACGCCTTCCCCAGCCAGCCAGTGGCGCGCCGCCACACCGTGCGGACGCCGCCGATCGCACGGGCCAGCAGGTGGGTGGCCAGGCGCCCGGATCCGGTGGACAGACGCTGTCCGGCGGTCCGGATCCACTGCATGGTCGTCGGGGCGGTCATACGATCTCGCCCTTCGCGATGCCGTTGATCGCCCACGCGCCGAGCCCGTTGGCGCCCTCGACGATCTGCTGGGCGATGACCGCGGCGGTGCCGGTGGACACGCACAGCAGCACCCCGACGAGGACGCCCTTCCACCACTTGCCCTTCACGGCCTTGGCGATGGACTTCCGCAGCAGGAACAGGGACACCGTGACCGAGGCGACGACGATCGCCCCGTACCCGTCGATGCGGGGCGTGGCGGCGGTGCCGAGGGCCTGGGACGGGGTGCCAGTGAGCCACTTCATGGCGACGTCACCGACACTGTTCCCGCCCCAGCGGAGGAGTCCGGCGAGGCTGCCGAGGAGTCCGGCGGGGCAGGCGATCATCAGGATGCCGCAGACGATGCCGAAGCCGAGCGGGATCAGCGCCTTCGGGTCCCGGGCCGCGCCCCCGGCGTCGTCGCCCTTGCCCTTGCCGCCGCCTCGGCCGCCCTTGTGCCAGCGCCACAGCTCGGTGCCGAGGAGCGCCAGGCCGAGGGCGAATCCCGCGGTGGAGATGGTGGCGGTCGTGTACTGGCCAGCAGCCACGGTGTTCATGCGGGCATCACTCCGGTGAGGGCGTAGACGAGGGTGGTGATCGGGAGGGTGAGGACGGTGCCGAGGGCCGCGGCCCACAGCAGGAGCCGCATCGCCGCGGCGCGCCACTTCGGCGCCCACAGATCCGGGTGGGCTGCGGCGGCTTCGACGCGGCGGGCGTTGTCGAGGTAGCCGAGGACGATCAGCGGGATGACCGCCATGACCCAGGCGCCGGCGAGGGACTCCTCGTCGCGGACGGACGCGAGGACGGCGCCCCACGGTCCGGCGAGCGTGAGGGACAGGGTGGCGAGAGCAGCGTTGTAGCCCCAGCGGATGCGCTGCCGCCAGCGGAGTCCGGGGTCCGGATCGGGTGCGGACTGCCGTCCGCCCTGGTCGACGGTGACGTGGACGTGCACGTCGACCGGGACCGGATCGGGCGGTCCGGACGGTCCGGGCGCGTTCCGCCACCAGTCCTCCGGCGGCGGTGCGGGCGGACTCGCTGGCGGGGCCGGAGGCACGGGCGGCGGGGGCGGCGGCGCGGCCGGTGCGGGCAGCGCCTCCCCCGCGCGGATCACCCGGGTCGGCAGGATCGGCTGACGGCCGCTCACAGCGCCACCCCCGCGCAGGTCAAGGAGATGGCAGCGGACAGCGCCCAGGCGGTCCCGGCGAGGACACGCCCGTCGTCGTAGGCGTGGAGCGCAGCAGCGATCGAGGCGACGGCGACGGCCAGGCCGAGGGGCGGGAACGCCAGCATCGCGGCGACCAGCAGGAGCGGCAGGCTGACGGTGACGCCGAGGCCGGCCAGCAGCGCGATCGTCCAGCCGCGGTGCCGGAGCAGCAGGGCGGTGGCGATACCGGGGGCGAGTCCGGCGATGGTGAGGGCGAGCAGCATGGCGGGGTCCTCGGGTGGGGTGGGTGCCGGCGGTGCGGCGGGTCGGGGTGCGGGCTGGTGGCCGACGGGGCGGGCGTCTAGGGCGCGGAGGTACGCGCGGGCGCGCAGCTCGTCGGCGCCCAGCGACGGCTGCGCACCCATCAGCCGGCCACCTTCCGCAGGAGCCGCATGTAGCGGGCGACGGTGTCCGGCGACGGTGCCTTGCCGGTGACCTTCGCGACGTAGCGGACGGCCGCGTCGTCGTCGCGGATCCCGGAGTCCCAGGCGATCCGGACGGCGTCCTTCGTGGTCACAGCGCCGGGCCGGATCGCGAGGACGTCGGCGTCCGGGTCGTCCGCGGACTCGTCCGACCGGTCCGGATCGGCGGATCCGCGGTCCGGACCGGTAGTCAGTGCGGCCCGCTCGGCGTCGACCTGTGCCTGCGCCCGCTGGAGCTGGCGGCGGACGGGGATCAGGGCGAGGCTGGCGCCGGCGTCGGCGAGTTCGCCCTGGATCCAGGCGCGGGTGCGCTGGTCGAGCGGCGGGGTCTGGTGGCGGATGACGACGGTCCACAGGCCCTTGGCGAGGCCGGAGACGAGGGCGCCGACGATGCCGATCTCCCAGTACCCGGCGATCTTGCCGTGGGCGCCGATGGCGAGCATGGCGACGATCAGGGCCAGGTTCCCGGCCTTTCGTGGGAGGGCGGCGCGGGTCTCGTCGTAGCGGGCGAGCCACTCGACGGCCATGCAGGCGATCCACGCGAGGTCGAAGACGACCGCGGCCCCGTATGCGGCGGGTTCGATGACGGCGTGGGCGAGGAGGTCGCCGATGCTGGCGGTGGACCAGACGACGGAGGCGGTGAGGACGACCGCGGCGATGCCGGTGACGCCGTTGAGGATGAGGCGGTCCCAGTCGCGTGGGGGTGCGGGGGTGTCGACGGTGACGGGGACCATGCGGGTCTTGCCGTCGACGGTGTGGGGGACGAGCTGGGTGGTCGGCTGGGTCTTCACGGTGGCGTCTCCGGGCCGGGGTGGCTGGTGGTCAGTAGCGGGCGAGGCAGAGGGCGAGGCCGTCGGCGTACCGGGTGTCGGGGGCCGAGGTGATCCCCGCGCACGGTTTCGGGCCGGGGTTGGGGACGACGGCGACGAGCTGCCACGTCCCGGGCGCGCATTTGACGGGCTTGAGCCGGTCGGACAGGCAGGTGCCGTAGTCCCAGCGGCCGGTGCGTTCGGGTTGCGGCGCGGGTGCCGGGGCCGGGGTGGTGCTGGTGGCGGCCGGCTGGGGGTTGGTCCAGGAGGTGCCGTCGAGCATGAGGTAGACGACGGCGGCGGCGGTGCTGCAGGAGAGGGTGGTGATGGCGAGGCCGGCGGCGGCGAGGCGGAG
>CAMLIA010000294.1 GCA_946479905.1 uncultured Frankiales bacterium
GCCATCGTGCACCCCGGCGATCGCGGCCGCCCCCTCCTCACCTGCGAACCCGGCTTGGACGAGGCCGGGCGCGAGCTCCGGCAGCCACTCCAGGGCGAACGGGCGGCCTCCTGTCAGCACGACGACGAGCGGAGTGCCGGTGGCGGCCAGGGTCTCGACGAGCTGACGCTGCACACCGGGGAGCTCGAGCCGGGCTCCGTCGATGCCCTCACCACAGGTCGCCGCACCGAAGAAGCCGGAGTGGTCGCCGACGACGGCCACCACCACGTCGGAGGCAGCGGCGGCAGCGACGGCCTCGGCGAACCCGGTGGTGTCGACGTCCTCGATCCCGCAGCCCTTCGCGTGGACGACTTCCCGGTCGGGTCCGGCCTGCGACCGGATCGCCTCGAGGACGGTCGGGATGGGCACGCTCGCGGCCGGGGGCCCGTTGGTGTCCACGGTGATCCCGAAGCTCGGGTCCGCGCTCCACCGGCGGTGGTTCTCGACGACCGCCTGGATGACGGGGTAGGCGTAGTCGCTCAGCAGCGCGCGCGGGGTGTCGGCGTTCGGCCCGACCACCGCGATCCGCCTGGCCTGGGGCGTGAGGGGCAGGACGCCCTCGTTGCGGAGCAGGACGATCGAGCGCTCCGCGGCCGCCCGCGCGGTGTCGCGGTCCCGCGGGGTCTCCAGCTCAGCGCACGCCTCGTCGACGTACGGCTGCTCGAACAGCCCCATCCGGAGCTTCTCCGTCAGGACGCGGGCGACCAGCTCGTCGACCTCGGCCTCGGTGACCTTGCCGGTCGCGACGGCCTCGAGCAGGGGGCCGCGGTAGGTGCTGGGCGGCAGCTCGCTGTCGGCGCCAGCCTTCACGCCGAGCGCCGCGGCTTCGACCTCGGTCTCCGCGATCCGGAACCGGCCGGCGAGGTGCTTGATGCCGTCGCCATCGGTGATGACGGATCCCTCGAAGCGGTAGGCCCCACGCAGCAGGTCGGTGAGGTAGGCGCGGGACCCCTGCACCGCCACGCTGTCCACGAGGCTGAGCGTGACCATGACGCCGCGGGCCTCGCCCAGCTGGATCGCCATCTCGAACGGCACGCCGTACACCTCGTGCAGCTCGTGCTCTCCGAGGTGCGCCGGCTGCGCGTTGCGGCCGCCCTCGCTGGCGCTGTAGCCGAGGAAGTGCTTGAGCGTCGCCATGTTGCGCGTCTCGGGAGAGCCGGTGCCCTGCAGGCCGCGGACGTAGCCGGTCGCCATCATCCCGACGAGGTACGGGTCCTCGCCGTACGTCTCCTCGACCCGACCCCAGCGCGGGTCGCGCGCGACGTCGCACACCGGGGAGAACGCGCGGCGCACCCCCAGCGAGCTCATGTGCCGGCCGATGACCGCGCCGATCTGCTCGGCCAGCTCAGGGTCGAACGTGCAGGCAAGGCTGAGGGACGACGGGAAGACCGTCGCGTCCTTCACCTGCAGGCCACAAAGGGCTTCCTCAGCGAACAGGATCGGGATGCCGAGACGCGACTCCTCGACGGCCTCGCGCTGGAGCTCGTTCAGCCGGCGTGCCATGTCCCTCGCGTCGGAGCCGACGTCGGCCGCGGCCCGGAAGACCTGCCCGACACCGCGGGCGGGGAGCCCGTCGAGGTCCGTCATGCCGACCCACGCGCAGCCCAGCTGCGCTGCCTTCTCCTCCAGGGTCATCCGCGACAGCAGGTCCTTGACGCGGGCGTCCAAGGGCAGGTCCGGGTCCCGGAACGCTGCAGCCAGATCCATGTTCGGAAAGTATCCTTTCCATCGGGTCGGGTCTGACCGCGCGGGTTGCACCTCGGTTGACTGGGTGCTTCACACATTGGTATACCACTCACCTCTGAACTTGTCTGGAGGACAGCTTGCCGGTCTCGGCGCCACTACAGGACCCAGCGCTCAGCCCTGTCGTGCCGTCCTCAACCCGTCCCCGGACCGGGGTGAAGGACCTGCTCGGTCGCTGGCAGTTCCGCAACGAGGTGCTCTTCCTGCTCCTCGTCCTCGTCGCCATGCAGTTCTTCCCGAAGCGGATGAACGCCGGGGCGTACGGCCTGGGAGTGGTGAACGGCTCACTGCTCGCCATCCAAGCCGTCGGGATCGTCCTGGTCTACCGCACGAACCGGATCATCAACTTCGCCCAGGCCCAGATCGGCGCGACGGCAGCGGCCTGCTTCTCGGCCTTCGTCGTCTACCTCCCGCTGCCCCGCAAGCTCCACCAGGTCTGCGGGCCGTGCATCGGGTCCGAGCACGGGTACCTCAGCCGGACCACCTACGAGGTCAACTACTGGATCTCGCTCGTGCTCGCCCTGGTGCTGTCCATGGCCCTGGCCTACGTGGTCTACCTCCTGCTGGGCAGGCTGCTGGCCAGGGCGCCCCGGCTCATCGTCACGGTCGGGTCGTTGTTCGTCGTCCAGGCGCTGCCGATCGTGTCGGACAAGGTCCTGAGGTTCTCGCTGACGGCGGACGACATCGAGGCTGGCCACGGGCTGCCCAACAACCCCGTCCCGCTGCCGCACGACGTCACGTTCACCATCTCCGGCGTGCTGTTCCACCTGGTGGACGTCGTGATCGTGGTCTTCGCCGTGCTGTCCGCGATCGGCTTGTTCGTGTACCTCCGGCGCAGCGCCACGGGCACGGCGATCCGGGCCGCGTCGGAGAACCCCGCCCGCGCGGGGACGCTCGGCGTCGACGTCGGCGGTGTGACGTCCAGGGTGTGGCTGTTCGTCGGCGCGCTCTCGGGCGTCGCCGGCGTGCTGACCACGACCAAGCAGGGTGCGGCCGGTGGCCTCGACACGAGCACGCTCGTCGAGATCCTGCTCGTGGCCGTCCTGGCGCGGTTCACCAACCTCCCGCTCACGCTGATCGGCGCGATCGTGGTGGGCGTGCTCCACCAGGGCGTGCTCTGGGCCTACGGAACCCCCACGCCGCTCTACGGAGCCCTCATCGGGCTGGTCGCTCTCGCGCTGTTCCTCCAGCGCGACCGGCTGTCGCGCGCCGAGCTCGACCAGGCGAGCGCGTTCCAGGCCGCGCGCGAGCTGCGGGGCATCCCTCGCGAGCTGCGCAACCTTCCGGTCGTGCGCAAGTGGGTCCGCGTCGGCGTCCTCGTCGGGCTCGCGGTGCTCGGCAGCTATCCGTGGCTGGTGTCGCTGAGCTGGATCGAGGTCGGCACCGTCGCCGTCGTCTACGCGATGGTCGGCTTGTCCCTGCTCGTCCTGACGGGCTGGACCGGCCAGATCAGCCTCGGGCAGTTCGGGTTCGCCGGCGTGGGCGCGTGGGTGACTGCTGCGTCGGGCCTGCCGATCCTGCTCAGCGTCCCGCTGGGCGCGCTGGCCGGGGGCCTGGTCGCTCTGCTCGTCGGCATCCCGGCGCTGCGGCTGCACGGCTTGCAGCTCGCCGTGATCAGCCTCGCCTTCGCGCTGTCGGTGCGGTTCGTGCTGATCGACCCGAAGTACGGCGGCCAGTACGTCGAGAAGGGGCTCGCCTCACCGAAGCTGTTCGGGCTGACCCTCGGTCCCGAGGGCCTCTACTACGTCACGCTCGTCGTGCTCGCCCTCGTCGTGCTGGCGGTGCTCGGTCTGCGGAGGGGCCGGCTGGGACGCGTGCTCATCGCCGCCCGGGACAACGAGGGCGCGACCAAGTCGGCGGGCGTGGGCGTCATGCGCGCCCGGCTGACGGCGTTCGCGGTGTCGGGGTTCATCGCCGCCCTTGCCGGTGGCCTGTTCGCCTACTCGCAGCACTCGGTGAGCTCGGCGAACTTCGGACCGGACGCCAGCCTCGACGTCTTCCTGTTCGCCGTCCTGGGCGGGCTCGGGTCTGTCGCCGGTCCGATCATCGGCGGCCTCTACGACATCACCATGCACGTGCTGCGCAACCACGAGGAGCTGCAGCGGCTGGCGACCGGCCTCGGTGGCATCGGGCTGCTCGCCATCTGCCCCGGTGGGCTCGCG
>CAMLIA010000295.1 GCA_946479905.1 uncultured Frankiales bacterium
CGCTCACGGCGATCTTCGACCTGACGGACGCGGCTCCGGGTCCGTACAGCGCGATCGTCACCGCCCCGGGCGGCGCGGTCTCCTCCTGCTCGTCCTGCTTCACGGTCACGGGCAGCACGCCGGCCATCACGTCCATCAGCCCCGCCGCCGGCGGCCAGGGCGCGAACAACCTGCCGATCACGGTGACCGGCAGCAACTTCTCGCGGGGCGAGCAGCTGACCATCACCGACGTGCTCGTGCACGACGTCGTCTGGGTCAGCCGCACGCAGCTGACGGCCAAGGTGGACATCGCCAGCGACGCGCCCGCGGGCGCCAAGGACGCGAAGGTCACGAACGCCGACGGCATCGCCTCCGCCACCAAGACGGGTGCCTTCACGGTGTCCCCGCCGCCGAGCCCGACCGCCTCGTCTCCGGCCAGCTACGGCCAGGGCGCCAAGGGCGTCAAGATCACGGTGACCGGCAAGAACATCCAGGACGGCGCCACCGTGAGCTTCGGCCCCGGCGTCACCGTCACCGCGGTGGCGATCACCCAGGGCACGGTCATCCCGGTCGTCGACCCCAACCCGGACGACACCCTCGAGGCGACGGTCACCATCGGTGAGAACGCTGCCGCCAACCAGCGCGACGTCGTGGTCACGAACCCCGATGGTGGCGTCGGGACGCTGGTGAACGGGTTCGCGGTCAACTTCGGGCCGAAGGTCACGGGCGTCGTGCCCGGGTTCCTCGCCCCGAACGCGTCCAACAAGCCCGTGACGATCAACGGCTCGAACTTCTCGACGACGTCGGGCAAGACGGCCGTGCCGACCGCGTCGGGCATCACGTTCAGCAACGTGGTCGTCGCCTCCGACGGCAACAGCATCACGGCCAACGCGACGGTCAACTCCGGCACGCCCAAGGGCCTCAAGGACGTCGTGGTGACCAACCCGACCGACTCGGGTGCCGGCACCTGCACCGGCTGCCTCGCGGTCGCGACACCGCCCGCACCGCCGACCGGCGTCGGGATCGTCTCCACGACCGGTACGTCGATCACGGCCAAGTGGACGGCCCCGACCGACAACGGTGGCGCGCCGATCACGAGCTACGTGGTCTCCGCGAAGGACTCCGCCGGCAAGCCGGCCGGCACCGCGGGCACGACCAACGGCACCGCGACCACGGGCACGGTGACCGGCCTCAAGCCGAGCACCTCGTACCAGGTGCTGGTCGTGGCCCGCAACGCCGCCGGTGACAGCACGCCGGGCAGCGCGGGTGCCGTGACGAAGAGCAGCACGACGGCTCGTACGACGATCCTCACCAGCGGCCACAGCCCGAGCCTGACCATCACCGGCCAGCGCATGACGCTCACCGGCCGGCTGATCTCGGCCAGCACGGGCGCCGGCATCGGCGGCGCGACGATCGAGCTGGCCCTCGTGCCGGACATCGGCTCGGCCACCTTCCCGAAGGTGACGACCAGCTCGACGGGTGCGTGGACCTACGGCTTCAACCCGGTCTACAGCCACACGATCAAGACGCTCTTCCGCGGCAACACCAACTACGACGGCACCTCGGCGACGTCGTACCGCATGGGAGTCTCGACCCGGGTGACCGTCACGTCCCCGGCCAACTTCTCGACGTCGTCGCACTCGACGCCGCTGGTGGTCCGGGGCCTGACGTCGCCGAACAAGAGCGGCAAGCTCATCACGCTCTACCGCTGGAACGGCTCGGTCTGGTACCCGATCCAGAACCGCACGGTGGCGAGCAACGGCAGCTACGCGTTCTCGTACGGCTTCGGCCGGGGCAACTGGACGCTCAAGGTCGGCATCGGCCGGACGACCGGCAACTTCGTCGGCTACTCGCCGGCGTTGGGGATCCACCGCACCTGACCAGCTGACACTCGCAGCGGCCCGGGACGCCCGTCGTCCCGGGCCGCTGCGTGTGCGCGGGCGGGAATCCCTGGTGCCGGCTGCGCTTTGATGCAGGTGTGACCGCCGTACCCGCAGACCCGCCCGACTCCGCCGTCGCCGGGCACTACGGCGACCCCTACGCGGAGCAGCGCGCCCTCGCCTCGGGCGCCGGCGTCGTCGACCTGTCGCACCGCGACGTGCTGCGGGTCACCGGTCAGGACCGGCTGTCCTGGCTGCACTCGCTGGTGTCGCAGCACGTCTCCGCGCTGACGCCCGGCGTCTGGACCGAGGCGCTCGTGCTGTCCCCGCACGGGCACGTCGAGCACCACCTGCACCTCGTCGAGACCGGCTCCGAGGTGCTGCTGCACGTCGAGCCCGGGACCGGTGCGGCGCTGCGCGAGTTCCTCGACTCGATGCGCTTCATGATGCGGGTCGAGGTGGCGCCGGTCGACGACCTGGTCGTGCAGTGGACGCCCGCCGGTGGCTACGAGCTGGTGCCGTCGGTCGCCGGCACCGCCGGGGTGCTCGCCTTCGAGGCCCTCCGGATCGCCGACGGCCGCCCCCGGCTGGGTCTGGACACCGACCACCGGACCCTCCCGCACGAGGTCGGCTGGCTCGGGTCTGCGGTGCACCTCGACAAGGGCTGCTACCGCGGGCAGGAGACGGTCGCGCGGGTCTGGAACCTCGGCCGCCCGCCCCGCCGGCTGGTGCGCCTGCACCTCGACGGGTCCGACAGCGCGCTGCCCGCGGTCGGTGCCGACGTGCTGCTCGACGGACGGGTCGTGGGTCGGATGGGGTCCTCAGCCCGGCACTACGAACAGGGCCCGATCGGGCTGGCGCTGCTCAAGCGCAACGTCGCCGCCGACGCGGCCCTGTCGGTGGACGGCATCGCCGCGTCGGTCGAGGAGCTCGCCTTCGACGTCCCCGAGTCCCCGGCGCGCGCTGCCGCCGAGAACCGGTCCCTGCTGCGCTTCCGCTGACCGCGCCCGGCCCGTTGATCAACAGGGCCTTGCCGGGCTGACGCGCGTGCGTGTCGACCTGGCGATCGCCTGTTGATCGCCGCGAGGTGTGGCCGCTGGGCTCAGCGGCCGAAGAGGCCCTTCTTCTTCGGCTTCGCCGCGCTCGCCGGGGCCGGCCGGGACGGGGGCCGGACGGGGGCGGCCGGAGCGGCCGGCTCGTCCTCCATGCCCAGCGACGACAGCTCGCGGAACAGCGACGCCATGTCGGTGTCCGCCGGCGGGTAGGTCGGCAGCGGGGTGTCGTCGACGACCTCCTCCGCCACCGTCTCGACGGGCGCCTCGGCAACGAGGGTGTCACCCGCGAGCGCGGCGCTGGCGCTCAGCTCGGCGAACGCGTCGGCGGTGGACATGCGCTGCTCCGCAGTACGAGCTTGCTCGGCCGCTTCCTCCGCCGCGCGGGCAGCCTCGGCCTGCTCAGCCTCGAACAGGAGACGGGCTGCTTCGGCAGCCTGCGCCTCGGCCTCGAGTCGAGCGGCCTCCGCAGCCTCCGCCGCGGCGGCGGCACGGAGCTCCTCCTCGACGCGTGCGCGTTCCTCGGCCTCGGCGGCCAGGCGAGCGCTCTCCTCGGCTGCCAGCCGGGCGGCCTCTTCTTCGGCGGCCAGGCGTGCGGCTTCTGCTTCGGCGGCCAGGCGGGCGGCCTCTTCCTCGGCAGCCATGCGCGCGGCCTCCTCGGCGAACAGCCGGGCGGCCTCTTCCTCGGCGGCGAGCCGGGCCTCTTCTTCGGCGGCCAGGCGTGCGGCTTCCTCTTCGGCGGCGAGCCGGGCGGCCTCTGCTTCAGCTTCGGCGGCGAGCCGGGCCTCTTCCTCGGCGGCGAGGCGAGCGGCTTCTTCTTCCGCCGCCAGGCGAACGGCTTCTTCTTCCGCCGCCAGGCGAGCGGCTTCTTCTTCCGCCGCCAGGCGGGCGGCTTCCTCTTCGGCAGCGAGGCGGGCGGCCTCTGCTTCGGCTTCGGCGGCGAGCCGGGCCTCTTCCTCAGCGGCCAGGCGAGCGGCTTCCT
>CAMLIA010000296.1 GCA_946479905.1 uncultured Frankiales bacterium
TGATCGTCCCGTCGAAGGCCCGCGCCCACGGGGTCCACAGCGTGAAGTCCTGCTGGGCAGCGATGACCACGCCCTGTCCCGCGTCCGTGACCCGGCTCGCAGCGACGAGGTTCACGCGGTTCTCGGCGGCCCGCTCGACCAGCCCGGTGCGCAGCTCCCAGGCCTCCAGCGCGGTGAACGGCAGCGCCACGACCTCCGCCTCCGCGATCGCGGCGAGCCGCACCGCCTCCGGGTAGAGCGCGTCGTCGCCGACGAGCAGGGCGAGCCGGCCGACCTCGGAATCGACGACCGCCACCTCGTCGGCGAGGTCGGTCGCCCACGGGTGCCGCGCGCACCGGTGCAGCGCCTTCTGCTCGTGCGTGCCCTGCGGTCCGACCGCGACGGCCACGTGGGCGAAGCCGGCCGGCGTCCGTCGTACAACCGTGGTGACGACGGTCGCGTCGGTCTGCGCCAGCTCGGCGAGGAAGGCGTCGGCGGCGTCCGCGAGCGAGGCGGGGTCGTCGGTGGTCCCGTCCGCGGTCTGGGCGAGCTCGGGCAGCACGACGAGCCGCGCCCCGTCCGCGACGGCAGCGGCGACCTGGTCGGGGCGGGTGACGACGGCGACCAGCGCCTCGATCGGGCCGGGGTGGCCGGTCACTCCCCGGGGCTCTCCGGCGAGCGGCGCGTACACCTCCGGCCGGCGGTGGGCCATCACGTCCGAGCCGTCCGGGCGCCGCTTGTCGTCGGCGAGCGCGACGTCGATGTCGGCGGTGATGACGGCCTCGCCGTAGCGGGGCGCAAGAGCGACCACGGTGCCGTCGGGCGCCACGACCTGGCTCTCCCCCGCGCCCTGCAGCCAGTCCTGGTCGATGCCCAGCTGTGCGGCGACGTGCTCCCGGGTGCCGTCCGGGATGAGGTAGCCGACCTTGTTCGCGGCCACGACCCAGACCTTGTTCTCGGCCGCCCGGACGGGGACGTGCAGGGACGCCTCGTCGAGGGCGAAGGAGTTGAGGCTGTTGAGGAGCAGCCGGGCACCTCGTACGGCGAGCATGCGCGGGGTCTCGAAGATGACGCCGTCCATGCAGCTGTAGAGGCCGACCGCTCCGAAGGGCGTGTCCACCACGGGGCTGTGCTCGGTGCCCTCGCTGATGTGCATCCGCTCGCCACCCATGAGCACCTGCTTGTCGCTCGTCGCCCGGACAGCGCCGGTGTCGTCGAGCAGCACGTTGGTGTCGGTGATCCGGCCCTCGGCGCGGCGCACCGTGGCGTTGACCATCACCCAGACGCGGCGCTCGGCGGCCCGGTCGGCGACCGCCTTGAGGAACGGCCCGTCGAGGTCGAGGGCGACGTCCCAGGCGTGGGCGTCGTCGGCGTACCAGCTGGGGTGGTTGCAGAACTCCGGCAGCACGACCAGCTCGGCGCCCTGGTCGGCGGCGGCGTCGACCATCCGCAGGACCGTCGCGAGGTTGGCCTCGACGTCCGGTCCCGTCGCGAACTGGCAGGCGGCGACCCGGACCACTGTGCTCTCCCTCTATTGGAACGACGTTCCGTTGTGCGAAACTCTCGTCCGACCGAGGGGAGAGTGTCAAGGTGCTGGGAAGTCCGATCGGAGCGGTCGTCGCCGCGACCGACCCCTCCGTGACCCGGGCGTTCCTGGCCGGCCTCGGCGCCGGTCTCGACGGCCCGCGGGGAACGGTGGAGGTCGTACCGGGCACCGGGCGCTGGGACCGCGCGCCGCTGGCCGGCGGTCCGGCCGCCCTCGACTTCTACGTGCGCTCCGTCGGCACGCGACCGCACGTCACCGTCGACCTCGGTCCTCTCGTCATGCAGCAGGCCCGTGTCCCGGGCCCCGACGGACTGCCGGTGGTCCTCATCGACGCCAACCACCGCCGGCCCTCGCGGCTCGACGACACCGACGCCGAGACCAGCGAGGCGCACTCGCTGGTGTGGGTGGTGCCGAGCATCGACGAGACCCTCGCGTTCTTCCGCGCCGCCGGGATGTCGGTGGCCTTCGACCTGCCGATCACGTCAGCTGCCGTCTGCGAGCTGATGGACCTGCCGGACGGGACCACCGTCCGGATGGCGATGCTCAGCGACGAGGCGCTGACCCCGATGCGGCTGGAGCTGTTCGAGGCGCCGGGCACGACGGCGTGGGACGGCGAGGTGCGCGCCGGGATGGCCTGGCCGGTGTTCGAGGCCTCCCCGCTCGACCTGCCCTGGACCTCCGTCACCGAGGTCTCCCCCGGCGTGCGCCGCTGCGTCGCGCCGGGCGGTGTGCTGGTGGAGCTGCGCGGGTGAGGGTCCGCGCCGTCTACGACGCCGTGACGGTCCCGGGCGCCGAGCACCCCTACGCCATCGCGCACCTCGTCGTGCACTACCCGGCGGTCGAGGCGGACGGCGACGCGCAGCTGGGGATCGTGGCACCCGCGGCCGGGGACCTGCCGGTGGTGCTGCTGGCGGGCAACTTCAACTGCCCGCCTGAGCTCTACGCCTGGCTGGCCAAGCGGCTGGCGGCAGCCGGTCACGCGGTGGTCACGTGGTCCTGGGTGACGTCGCTGTTCGGAGGCCGGCCCGGGTTGAGCACCGGGATCGACCTCGACGCCGTGACCCCGCAGTCGTTCGGCTCCCGCATCCCGTCGCGGCTGCTGCCCGCGGTGCTCGAGCAGCTCCCGTCGGTGGCCGACATCGGGCCCTCCCTCGACCTGTCCCGGGTCGTGCTCGGCGGCCACTCGGCCGGCGGCACCCTGGCACTGCTGTGCTCCTCGTGGCTCGACGCGCCCGCCTTCTCCTACGGCGGCCATACCCGCACGCAGGTGCCGCAGGGCTTCGGCGAGGACCACTACCTGCCGCTCGGCGACGGGCCGCCGCTGCTGCTGCTCGGCGGCCTCGACGACGGCATCGGCGACGCGATCGCCAGGGCCCAGACC
The DNA here is from genome assembly GCA_946479905.1 of uncultured Frankiales bacterium. The sequence continues at coordinate 2,907 of CAMLIA010000296.1, forward strand.
GGCCGCGACTCCGGCGGCCACCCGATGCAGCTCACCCTGGAGCGCGCGGTCCCCGCCGGTCGCGAGGCCCAGTGCGTCCTCATCGAGGGCGCGAACCACTACTCGTTCTGCGAGGGGTACGACGGGACCAGCGGTCGCGGCTACCTCGAGGCCGCGGCGACCGGCGACCAGGCCGCCGTCCGGGACCAGATCGCGGAGGTCGTCCTCGCGTTCCTCGACGACGTCCTCGCCCAGGGGGATTGATGCGCACGAGACCGCTGCTGCTCGCCGTCCTCGCCGCCACGACGGCACTTGTGACGCCGGCGCATGCCGCGGGCTGGCAGGAGGAGGTCGTCGACCGGTTGCCCGGCGCCGCCTTCTCGACGGTGGCCGACCTCGACGGCGACCGGCGGCCGGAGATCCTCGCGACGAGCTTCGGCGTCGTCGCGGGCTTCGGGCCCACGTCGGGCGGCACCGTCGCTGCCTACAGGCGCACGGCGCACGGCTGGCTGCGGCAGGACCTGATCCGCCCTTCGTAGGCAGCATCGTCGGCCTCTTGCTCTTCGCGGTGCTGGACATCTGTGTCCTACGACGACTCGCTGCGCGAGAAGCAGGCTCGTAGCCTCTACGCGGAGCACCTCGCCGGTGCCGGGTTCCCAGGCGCTACGAGTCATGAGGAAGTGCCGCTGGCCACGTTCGCCGGGGCAGAGCGTGTAGCGACGGACTACCTCGGCCCTGAGCTCGGTGAGCCTCGGCGGCGAGCAGGCGTTTCGTGCGCACCATGCGAAAGTTCTAGTCCTTGGCCACACGTCGGGTCTCCGCGACTGATGTGGTCACTGGAAGGCGGCCAGGAAGGCTTTCGATGATGGCGTGTCTAGGCGGGTCGCGCCGGTCCACGTTCCTGACCTATCCGCCTGCATCCCAGACTGGTACCATCGCAGCATGAGCACCCAGATTGCGGTTCGGCTTCCCGACGAACT
>CAMLIA010000297.1 GCA_946479905.1 uncultured Frankiales bacterium
ATCATCGGCCGCGGCGTCGGTGCCATCACCGAGAACGACATCAACCTCGCCAAGGCGTCCGAGGCCGTCATCATCGGCTTCAACGTCCGGCCCGAGGGCAACGCCCGCGAGCTGGCCGACCGCGAGCACGTCGACATCCGCTACTACTCGGTCATCTACGCCGCGATCGAGGACATCGAGGCTGCCCTCAAGGGCATGCTCAAGCCGATCTTCGAGGAGGCCCAGCTGGGCACCGCGGAGGTCCGCGAGGTGTTCAAGTCCAGCAAGTTCGGCAACATCGCCGGCTCGCTGGTGCGGTCCGGGACGATCGTCCGCAACTCCTCCGCGCGGCTCATCCGCGACGGCGTGGTGGTGGCCGAGAACCTCAAGATCGAGTCGCTCAAGCGGTTCAAGGACGACGCCACCGAGGTCCGCGAGGGCTTCGAGTGCGGTATCGGCCTCGGGTCGTTCAACGACATCAAGGCCGAGGACGTCATCGAGACCTACGAGATGCGCGAGGTTCCCCGGAAGTAGCAGGTCGTGTTCGTCGGGGCCCTGACCCTCGACCTCCTCCTCGGGGACGTGCACTCCCTGAAGGAGAAGAGGTCGGTGGTCAGGCCCGTGATCGCCGAGCTGAAGAGGAAGTACGACGTGAGCGCCGCCGAGGCAGGGCACCTGGACCTGCACCGGCGGGCTCTCGTCGGGGTCGCCGTCGTCGCCGCCGACGCCCAGCACGTCCGGGACGTGCTGGACGGGTGCGAGCGGCTGGTGGCGGACCGGCCGGAGCTGTCGGTGCTGTCGGCCCGGCAGCAGCTCTACGGAGAGGAGGACTAGTCATGGTCGACGTGGCACGCGCGCGCAAGCTCGCCGTCCGCATCCGCGAGATCGTCGCGGCCACGCTGGAGACGCAGGTCAAGGACCCGCGGCTCGGGATGGTCACGATCACCGACGCCAAGGTCACCCCCGACCTCCGTGAGGCGACGCTCTACTACACCGTCTACGGCGACGACGTCGTGCGGCAGGAGTCCGCGCAGGCGCTGGAGTCCGCCAAGGGGGTGCTGCGCAGCACGGTCGGGAAGCAGACCGGCGTGCGCTACACGCCCTCGCTCACCTTCGTCGCCGACGCGATCCCCGAGACGACGGGGCGCATCGAGGACCTGCTCGCCGCCGCCCGGGCGGAGGACGCCCGCGTCCAGCAGCTCGCGTCGTCCGCGGCGCCCGCCGGCGAGGCCGACCCCTACCGCGCGCCCCGGGCCGTGCCGGACGACACCGAGCCGTCGTGAGCGCTCGGGAGGCCGCCGCCGAGCTGCTGCGGTCGCACGACGAGGTGGCGCTGGCCTGCCACGTCAACCCTGACGGCGACGCGCTCGGGTCGATGCTGGCGCTCGGCATCGCGCTGCGCGACATGGGGAAGAGGGTCGTCGCGTCCTGGGGCAGCGAGCCGTTCGAGACACCCACGGCGTACTCCGAGCTCCCCGGGCTGGACCTGCTCGTGCCGGCTGCGGACTTCCCCGCGGCGCCGGCGCTGCTCGTCACCTTCGACACCGGCTCGGTGGACCGGCTGGGGTCGCTCGCCGACCGGGTCGCCGCCGCCGACGACGTCCTCGTGCTCGACCACCACGTCACCAACACCTGCTACGGGACGCTCAACCTCGTGGACCACGGAGCGGCGGCGACGGCGGTGCTCGTCGTCGAGCTGCTCGACCTGCTCGGCTGCCCGCTGACCGCCGACGTGGCGGCGCCCGTCTACACCGGCCTGGTCACCGACACCGGCTCCTTCAAGTACGCCGCGACGACGCCCGACGTGCACCGGCTGGCCGCGCGGCTGCTCGCGACCGGCATCCGGCACGACGAGATCAGCCGGCAGATCTGGGACACCGCCAGCTTCGGCTACGTCAAGCTGCTCGGCGAGGTCTGCAGCCGCGTGGTGCTCGAGACCGACCAGGTCGACGGCCTGGGCCTGATCTGGACGACGATCGGGCTCGACGACCTGCAGCGGCACGGCCTCGCGCTGTCCGACGTCGAGGGCGTCATCGACGTCGTCCGCACGGCGCGGGAGGCGGAGGTGGCCGTCGTGCTGAAGACCGACCCCGAGGACCGCCTGCTCAAGGTGTCGCTGCGCTCGAAGGGGGCCATCGACGTCGGCGCCGTCTGCACCGGCCTCGGTGGCGGCGGCCACCGGTTCGCCGCCGGCTTCACCTCGTCGCTGTCCGTGCCGGACACGATGGCCCAGGTGCGCCAGGCGCTGGCGGCAGCACCTCACCTCGCCGCGTGACCGCACCCGACGGGCTCGTGGTCGTCGACAAGCCGGGCGGCTGGACGTCGCACGACGTCGTCGGCAGGACCCGGCGGCTCGCCCGCACCCGCAAGGTCGGGCACGCCGGCACCCTCGACCCGATGGCGACCGGTGTGCTGCTGCTCGGCATCGGCAAGGCCACCCGGCTGCTCGGGCACCTGGCCCTCACCGACAAGTCCTACGACGCCACGATCCGGCTCGGCCAGACGACCGTCACCGACGACGCCGAGGGCGACGTCCTCACGACCACGCCTGTGTCGGGGGTCACCGACGAGGACATCGCGCGCGAGCTGGCCCGGCTGACCGGCGACCTGCTGCAGGTGCCGTCGTCGGTGAGCGCCATCAAGGTCGACGGCGTGCGGTCCTACGCCCGGGTCCGGTCCGGCGAGGAGGTGGCCCTGAAGCCGCGCCCCGTCACCGTGTCGGCGTTCACGCTGCTGGCCCGGCGGGGCGACGACCTCGACGTGGCGGTCACCTGCACGAGCGGCACCTACGTCCGGGCGCTCGCCCGTGACCTGGGCGCCGCGCTCGGCGTGGGCGGGCACCTCACCGCGCTGCGCCGCACCCGCGTCGGTCCCTTCACGCTGGCCGACGCCGCGCCGCTCGAGCCGTGGGACGACGCTCGGGTGCTGCCGCTCGACGACGCCGTCCGCGCGGCGTTCCCCGTCCGCGACCTCTCGGCCGAGGAGGCGGTGGCGCTGTCCTACGGCAAGAAGCTCGCGCCCAGCGGCGTACCCGGCGTGGTGGGCGCCTTCGACCCCGACGGCCACTGCGTCGCGCTGGTGGAGGACACCCGCCCCCTGGTCGTCTTCCGCCCCGCCTAAGCGGTCCCTTCGCTGGTGCACGTGGCGGTGGGCTGGCCGGTGCCCGCTGAGCGTGCGCTCACCCACGCGTTGTGCACGGGAGAAGGCACCCGCCTCTAGGCTGGCGGGGTGGAGCGCTGGCGCGGTGTCGAGGGCATCCCCACGAAGTGGGGCCGCTGCGTCGTGACCATCGGGGTGTTCGACGGCGTCCACCTCGGCCACCAGCAGATCATCGCGCGGGCCGTCGAGAAGGCCGCCGCGCTCAACGTGCCGAGCGTCGTGCTGACCTTCGACCCGCACCCGATCGAGGTCATCCGCCCGGGCAGCCACCCGCCGATGCTCACCGGCCAGCGCGACAAGGCCGACCTCGTCGAGGAGCTCGGCGTCGACGTGTTCTGCGTGCTCCCCTTCACCGTCGACTTCATGCGGCTCACCGCGCAGGAGTTCGTGCACCAGGTGCTCGTGGAGCGGCTGCACGTCAGCGCCGTCGTGGTGGGGGAGAACTTCCGCTTCGGGCACGGCGGCAAGGGCACCGTCGCGTCGCTGACCGAGGACGGCCGGCGCTGCGGGTTCAGCGTCGACCCGTTCCCGCTGCAGGGGACGTCGCAGACCACCTGGTCGTCCACCTACGTCCGGTCGTGCGTCGCCGCGGGTGACATCGTGGCCGCGAACGAGGCCCTCGGTCGCGAGCACCGCATCTCCGGTGTCGTCGTGCGCGGCGACCAGCGCGGCCGCGAGATCGGCTTCCCGACGGCCAACCTCGAGCCGCTGCCGTGGAGCGC
>CAMLIA010000298.1 GCA_946479905.1 uncultured Frankiales bacterium
GGCCGCTCCACCATCGCGTGCTCGCGCACCCGTTCACGGGACGGGGCGCCGTTCGCCGCGACGACGCCCATCCAGGGCAGCACGAGCGCGCCGAGGACCAGAAGCAGCTTGGCCCACAGCGGCAGCGGCAGGGTCACGGCCAGCACGAAGCAGGCGACCCGGATGCCCTGGGTGACGACGTACCGCCGCATCCGCGCCTCGCGCTCGTCCGTCGCCGACAGCGCGGCGGAGGTGACGACGACGGGGTCGGAGGCCATGCCTCCAGTGTGAGGGCAGGCGCCGCGGTCCGCCTGGCGGCGTACCGTGGAACTCCCCACCCTCGAGGAGGCTCGATGACGCTCGCCGCGGAACGCTCCACGCAGCAGACCTTCGACTCGTTGGAGCCCGCGACCGGCCAGGTCCTGGCGAGCTTCCCGATCTGCTCGGCCGAGGAGGTCGAGGCGGCCGTCGCGCGCGCCCGCGCCGCGCACGCGTGGTGGCTGGGACTCGGCTTCGGGGGTCGCAAGGACAAGCTGGACGCCTGGAAGGCGCTGCTCGCCCAGCGGCTGCCCGAGCTGTGCGAGCTGGTGCGCCGCGAGAACGGCAAGCCCCTCGGGGACGCCCAGATCGAGGCCGCGACGGCGATCGACCACATCGCCTGGGCGGGCAAGAACGCCCGCCGGGTGCTCGGCCCGCGCCGGGTGCCGAGCGGCCTGATGATGGCGAACCAGGCCGCGACTCTCGAGTACCAGGCGCTCGGGGTCGTGGGCGTGATCGGCCCCTGGAACTATCCGGTGCTCACCCCGATGGGCTCGATCGCCTACGCGCTGGCGGCCGGCAACTGCGTCGTGTTCAAGCCGAGCGAGTTCACGCCGGCGGTCGGCAAGTGGCTCGTCGACACCTTCGCCGAGGTCGTCCCGGACCACGACGTCTTCCAGCTCGTCACCGGGCTCGGCGAGACCGGTGCCGCGCTGTGCCGGGCCGGCGTCGACAAGATCGCCTTCACCGGCTCGTCGCGGACCGGCAAGAAGGTCATGGCGGCCTGCGCGGAGAACCTCGTCCCGGTCCTCATGGAGTGCGGTGGCAAGGACGCGATGATCGTCGACGACGACGCGGACGTGGTGGCTGCCGCCGACGCGGCGCTGTGGGGCGGCATGAGCAACGCCGGGCAGACCTGCGTCGGCATCGAGCGGGTCTACGCGACGGAGAAGGCCTACGACGGGTTCCTGTCGGCCCTGACGGAGAAGGCTCAGAAGCTCGTGGCCGGCGAGTCCTACGGCCCCATCACGATGCCGAGCCAGGTCGACATCATCCGCGACCACATCGAGGACGCCCTGGCCCACGGCGGGAAGGCGGTCCTCGGCGGTCACATCGACGGGACCCTCGTCGAGCCGACGATCCTGACGGGCGTGCCGGAGGACTCCAAGGCCGTCAAGGAGGAGACCTTCGGCCCCACCATCACGGTCACCAAGGTCAAGGACGCCGACGAGGCTGTCCGGCTCACCAACGACACGTCGTACGGCCTCGCCGGCGCCGTCTTCGCGAAGCGGCGGGGGATGGAGCTCGCTCGCCAGGTGCGGTCGGGCATGACGAGCGTCAACAGCGTGCTCGCCTTCGCCGGCGTGCCCGGCCTGCCGTTCGGCGGTTCCGGCGACAGCGGCTTCGGTCGCATCCACGGCGACGACGGGCTGCGGGAGTTCACCCGTGCCAAGGCCATCACCCGGCAGCGGTTCGCCTTGCCGATGCCGATCATGAGCTTCGAGCGCACCGCGAAGACCGACAAGCTGCTGCTGAAGACCATCCGCCTGCTCCATGGACGTGGCTAGAACACCTGTTCTACGCTGGTGACGTGCTCGACGTCGCCTGGCAGGACAGCCTGTTCGCGGTCGAGCACGACCGGCTGTCCTTCGACGGCGGGCGCCGCGACCACCTCGACGCGACGTCCTGGATCGACCTGGTGCCGGGCTGGGTGCCGGACCACGGAGAGCTGTTCGACGAGCTGCTCCGCGAGGCGCCCTGGCAGCAGCGCACCCGGGTGATGTGGGACCGGGAGGTCCTCGAGCCCCGCATGGTCGCCGGTTACCGCGGCGCGCTGCCGCCCTCTCTGGAGGAGCTGCGGGTCACGCTGTCGGGCCGCTACGGAGTGGAGTTCGACTCCTGCTTCGTCAACCTCTACCGCGACGGCAACGACGCGGTCGCCTGGCACGGCGACACCGTCCGCAAGACGCTGCGCAACCCGCTGGTCGTCACCGTCTCCCTGGGCGCCTCGCGGCGCTTCCTGGTCCGTCGGCGCGGAGGAGGCGCGGTCCTCAAGGAGTACGCCCCGGGTCAGGGCGACCTGATGGTGATGGGCGGTGCGATGCAGCACGACTACGAGCACACGGTGCCGCGGCAGCGCAACGCGAGCGGTGCCCGGATGTCGGTCACCATGCGGCACTCCCGGCAGGTGTCGGCCATCTGACAGACGCGGTGATCAGTCACAGGGCAAGGTCGACGCCACCAACGACAGAGGAGCACCGCCGTGAGTCTGCTCGCCCGCAAGCACAGCTACGACAAGCTCGCCGACCTGCCCTTCTTCCACGGCTGGACCAAGGACGAGCTCGCTGCCGTCGACCGGGTGGCCGAGTGGGTGGACTACGCCCCGCTGGAGCACCTCATCAAGCAGGGCACGACGGGCTACGAGTTCATCGTGATCCTCTCCGGCGAGGTGGACGTCATCATCGACGGCCACGTCATCGCGACGCTCGGCCCGGGCGACCACGTCGGGGAGATGGCGCTGCTCGACGGCAAGCCCCGCAACGCCAGCGTCGTCGCCAAGAACGACGTCCGTGCGCTGCTGGTCGGGTCGCGCGAGTTCCGCGCCTTGGTCGACCAGGTCCCGTCGCTGGACCGCAAGCTGCTCATCAGCCTCACGCAGCGGCTGCGCGCCAACGAGGCCATCACCCTGCCCGAGCAGTAGATCAGGCGAGGTGCTGCTGCATGAACCCGCAGAACGTCACCGCACCTGACGCGATCGGGTAGCTGCCGACCCGGGACACCTCCGTGCGGCTGATCACCTCGTCGTCGGCGATCACGTAGTCGACGACCAGCTGACCTCTGTCCGCGACGACTGCTCCGTCCCAGGCCCTGAACGCGCGCTTGGTCCCGGAGAAGACGACCCGCTTCGACTGCGAGCCGTCGGCGTTGTCCACGACCGAGATGACGCGGGCCGGACCGGAGAAGTCGTCCTCGGTCCAGTGCCCGTTCGTGGGGTTCGTGAAGCGCACGTTCAGGTGCCCTGTGTCGACGCTCGACGGCTCGCCGTTCGCCATGACCCTGCCGGTGTCGATCACGGGGTTGTCGGCCGCGATCACGACGTGCGCGGCGATGCCGCAGATGTCGTCGTCGAACGCGTCGCGGTACGTGGGTGGGTTGATGAGCCCGGCGTGGGCCGGCGCTGCCGTGGCGGCGGCGAGGCCGGCCGCGATCAGGTTGACGAGCAGGACGCGTGTCGGGTTCATGGCGGACCTCCGAAGGCAGCGGGGGGATCCCGCCTGGCCAGACACACGCCGCGAAGCCGCCCGAGGTTGGGCCCGGATGGGATAAACCTGGGAGACGCGCCCTGGCGTGTGTAGGGGTGTGGACGTGGCCGAGCGCGAGCTCCTGACGAGCGCCGCCGACTTCGACGCGTTCTACCGGCGCGAGTACCGCAGCATCCGGGCGATCGCGTGGGCCCTCACCGGAGACGCCGGGACGGCCGAGGACGTGGCCCAGGAGGCCTTCCTCCGGGCGCACGGCCGATGGGGAACCGTCCAGGACTACGACGAACCCGGCGCG
>CAMLIA010000299.1 GCA_946479905.1 uncultured Frankiales bacterium
GTAGCTCAATGGTAGAGCCCTAGTCTTCCAAACTAGCTACGCGGGTTCGATTCCCGTCGGCCGCTCCGTGATGCATCTCTTCGACCAGCTCGACGTGGCGGCGCAGCCGCGCGAGCTCGTCGCGCTGGGCGGTGAGCTGACCCCCGAGACGCTGCGGGCGGCGTACCGCAACGGGGTCTTCCCCTGGCCCGCGGGCGTCGAGGAGGAGGCCCGCCAGGACCGCGCGCTGCGCCGGCTGGTGCGCCGCGGCGAGGTCCCGCTCCTCCCTGGTACGCCGGACGGGCCGCTCGTCCCGTGGGTGTCGCCGCACCCGCGGGCGGTCGTCGTCACGTCCCAGGTGCAGGTGCCCCGGTCGCTGCGCCAGCTGCTGCGGCGTACCCGCTGGGAGACCACGCTGGACCGGGACTTCGAGCAGGTGATCGCTGCCTGTGCCCGCCGCGACAGCACCTGGATCACGCCGCGGATGATCGCCGGCTACACCGCCCTGCACGCGGAAGGTGGCGCGCACTCGGTGGAGGTGTGGGACGGCGACCGCCTGGTGGGCGGGCTCTACGGCGTGCTGAGCGGGCGGGTGTTCAGCGGCGAGTCGATGTTCTTCCTGGAGAGCGGGGCGTCGAAGGCCGCCGTGCTCGACCTCTGCCGGCGGCTGTCGGAGGCCGGTGTCCCGCTGCTCGACACCCAGCAGGAGTCCGAGCACCTGCGGGCGATGGGCCAGGTGCTGGTGCACCGCAGCGAGTACGTCCAGGCGGTCCGCTCGCTGCAGGGGCCGGCGCCCGCGCTGCCGACCGAGCGCCGCTCAGTGGTGGCCTGACCGCCAGAGCAGCACGAGGCCGCGGTCGTCGGTGCTGCCCGAGGAGGCCCGGTTGACGAGGACCTCACCGCCACCGGCGAACCCGCGGGTGACCAGCCGCTCCGCCTCGCCGAGCAGCTTGTCGATGCCGATGTCGAGGTCGCGGCCGGGCACCTCGACGAGCCCGTCGGTGTAGAGCAGGACCGCGTCACCCGGGCGGAGCGTGCCCGTGCAGGTGGCGTAGCCGCTGCCCGGGACCAGGCCGAGCGCGGGGCCCTCCGCCTCCAGCAGGCTCCAGCGCCCGCTGCCGGCGTCGAAGTGCGCCACCGGCGGGTGGCCGGCGGACGCGAGCTGGTAGCCGCCGGTCTCCAGGTCGAGGACGAAGTGGACGGCGGTCGCGAAGCCCTCCGCCCAGTCCTGCCGCACGAGGTAGCCGTTGGCCGCGGCGAGGAAGTCCTTGCTGCCGAGCAGCCCGCCGAGGGCGCCGCTGAGCAGCAGCGACCGGGTGCCGGCCTCCACGCCCTTGCCCGACACGTCGACGAGCACGATCTCGAGGCGGCCCTCCTCGAGCCCGCTGACGACGAAGTCCCCGGCGAAGGGGCCACCGCCGGCGGGCTTGACGACCGCCTCCGCGTGCCAGTGCGGCGGGAGCGGCGGCAGCTCGCCCTGCGCCTCGAGGCGGTTGCGCAGCTCGACGAGCATGGTGTCGGCCTGCACGCCTGCCATGCCCGTCTCGTCGCGCGAGCGGGAGAACTCGTAGGCGACCAGCCCGGTCACCCCCACCACGATGAGCACTCCGATCCGCGGCTGCGCGAACCCGAGGTCGTAGAGGTAGTAGAGCAGGCTCGCAGCGACGATCACGGCCAGCCGGAGGAAGCCCTTCCTGCTCATCAGCAGGCCGCCGAACAGCAGCACGAGCGCGAGCAGCGACGGCGGGAACCAGTTGCGCGACGCGAGGGTGCCGCCCAGCGCGATGCCGACCGCCGCGACGGTGAGCAGGAACCCGGAGACCGGCTCCGGCGGAGGGTGCCGGCGCAGCCTGCTGACGCTCGACGGGAGCCAGCCCAGCGTCCGCACGAGAGCGCCGTACGGGCCCCTCGCCGGGACGCCAGGAGCCGAGGTCATCGACCTGAGATTAGCCGCTCCTAGGGCGAACGGCGCTAGGCCGCAGCCTGGTCGACCGGGCACCAGAACAGGTTGCGGCCGGCAACCAGCTGGGTCCGGATCTCCGTGCCGCACACCCGGCAGGGCTCGCCGGCGCGGCGGTAGACCCAGTGCGCGTCCTCCCTGCGGACCGGTGCCCGGGCGCCCGTCGTGACGATGCGGTTGGCCTGCACGCCCTTGCGCATCAGGGCCCGCAGGTCGCTCCACATCGCGTCCCAGGTCTCGCGCGGCACGTCCCGGCCGGCGGTGAACGGGGAGAGCCGGGCGCGGAAGAGCAGCTCCGCGCGGTAGACGTTGCCGACGCCTGCGAGCACGGTCTGGTCCATGAGCAGCTGGCCGACCGAGGTGCGGCTGCGGCTGAGCCGCTGCCAGGCGCGCTCACCGTCGTCGGTGCGGCGCAGCGGGTCGGGGCCGAGCCGGGCCAGCACCGCCCGGCGGTCGGCAGGGGTGTGCACCTCGCAGGCGGTGGGGCCGCGCAGGTCCAGCCACGCGTCACCCGAGGTCATCCGCAGCCGCAGCTGCCCTCGTACCTCCGGAGGGGGTCCCAGCCCGGTCGTCCACTTCCCGTACAGGCCGAGGTGGACGTGCAGCGAGAGGTCGCCGTCGAACAGGTACCAGAGGTGCTTGCCGTAGGGCTCGATCGCCTCACAGGTGCGCCCGGACAGCAGCGCGGCCCCGTCGGCGAACTTCCCCTGCGGGCTGGCGAGGCTGACCGGGTTCCCGACGAGGAGCGGGCGGTGGTCCCGGGCCAGCCGGTGGATGGTGTGGCCCTCAGGCACTTTCGTAGTCGCTGAGCATCTGGATGCGCCGGATGTGCCGCTCGTCCTCGCTGAAGGGGGTGTCGAGGAACGCGAGGACCAGCCCGATGGCGGTCTCGGTGTCGTGCATGCGGGCGCCCACGCTCACCAGGTTGGCGTCGTTGTGCTGCCGCGCGAGCTGGGCGGTCTCGACGCTGTGCGCGAGCGCGCAGCGGACGCCCAGGACCTTGTTGGCGGCGATCTGCTCGCCGTTGCCGGAGCCGCCGATCACGACGCCGAGCGAGCCCGGGTCGGCGACGGTCGCCTCCGCGGCCGCGAAGCAGAACGGCGGGTAGTCGTCGAGCGCGTCGTAGGCTGCCGGCCCGTGGTCGACGGGCTCGTGGCCGAGCTGGGCCAGCCGCTCCTTCAGCGCCTCCTTCAGCTCGAAGCCGGCATGGTCACAACCGAGGTGGACGCGCATGGCCGCAGATGATGCCGTCCTCGGTGTGGACGGCTGCCCCGGGGGTTGGGTCGGGGCGCTCGTCTCGGGTTCGACGGTCGAGTGGTACGCCGGTCGGCTGGCCGATCTGCTGGCCCTGCCGGCCGCGGTCGTGGCCGTCGACATCCCGCTCGTGCTGCCGGTCGACGGCCGCCGGCGCGCGTGCGAGGTGGCGGCACGGGAGCGGCTCGGGGCGCAGCGCTCCTCGGTCTTCTTCGCGCCACCGGCCGCCGTGCTCGCTGCCCGCTCCCACCCGGAGGCGTCGGCGCTGTCGCGTCAGGCGGGCTCGGTCGGCGTCTCGATCCAGACCTGGAACATCGTGCCCAAGATCGCGGAGGCGCTGGCCGTGAAGGACACGCGCCTGGTCGAGGCGCACCCGGAGCTGTCGTTCCGCGCGATGGGACCGGTGAGCGCGTCGAAGAAGACCGCCGCCGGCCGGGCGGAGCGGTCCGCCCTGCTCGGCCGTCCCGTCCTGCCGCGCGTCGCACCCGCCGAGGACTGCCTGGACGCGCTGGCGTGCGCCTGGACCGCGCGCCGCTGGCTCGACGGCACCGCCGAGCTGCTCGGCGACCAGGTGACAGGCGTGATCGCCGTCTAGG
>CAMLIA010000300.1 GCA_946479905.1 uncultured Frankiales bacterium
GCACGTGCACGATGACGTCACCGAAGTCGAGCAGCACCCAGCGGCCCTCCTTCTCGCCCTCGCGCCGCACCGGCTTCGCCCCGAGCTCGCGCAGCTTCTCCTCGATCGCGTCCACGATCGCCATCACCTGGCGGTCGTTGGGCGCGGAGGCGAGGACGAACACGTCGGTGATGACGAGCTGCTCGCTCACGTCGAGCAGCAGGATGTCCTGACCGAGCTTGTCGGCGGCGGCCTGGGCGGCAGCCAGCCCCAGCTCGACGGCGCGGTCCGATGCAGGCATGGGTCCAGGCTACTTGGGCTTGAAGTCGGCCCCGACGATCACGACGACGTCGGCGATGGTGCCGATCTCGTCCGTGGTCTGGACCGACGAGGCGGGTACGCCGAGGGCGCGCGCCACCTGCTGCCCGATCGCCACCGCAGCCTCGGTCGCGTCCGGCACGAGGACGATCGTGTGGGCGAAGCCGAAGGTCTGCGCGTTGCGCTGACCCACGAACACGAAGCCGGCCGGCACCAGCTTGGCGCGCACCTTGTCGGCCAGACCGGGAGTCCCGACGCCGTTGAGGACCAGCACCCGGTTGCCGCTCTTGCGGGCCCCCGGCGGGATCGACTGGGCGAGCAGGTTGTCGACCAGCTGGCGGTCGGCGTCGGGGTCGATCCGGAACCGCTGCCGCTCGTCGATGTCGACCTTGGTCACCGGCAGCGACTGGTACTGCAGGTTGTCGGCCTTGTCGTCCTTGGCCAGGCCGGTGAGCACCGCCGCGACGGCCGCGGCCGGCTGGGTGGTCACCGAGCTGCGGCCGAGCGAGCCGATGAGCGACGTGGTGTCCTTCGGCAGCGCGGTGATGACGGCGTCGAGCACCGCCTGCAGCCGGGTCAGCCGGACCTGCTCCTGCTCCCCCGCGGCCAGGTAGGTGGCGAAGGTCAGGGCGCTCGCGCCGTCCAGCCGCTGCTGGCCGGGGTTGAGCAGGATGGTGCGGCCCTTCTGGACCACGACGTCGACGTTGACGTTGACCCCGCCGACCCAGTCGACGAGCCGCGCGAACGTCGTCCCGTCGACCACCCAGCTGCCGTCGATGATGACGCCCATCAGGTCCGACAGCGCGTTGCGCGACCCGTTGACCCCGCCGGTGAGCAGGGCCCGGCCGAACTCGCCGCTGCCGATGCCCGGCACGTTCGCGAGCACCTGCGGCTGGATGAGGATGATGGCGCCGTTGCCGGTCTTCGGGTCGTCGGCGAGCAGCGCGGAGGAGATGGCGGTGCCGTCCGCGGCCTTCACCTGGAAGAGCAGGGTCCGCTGGGTGCGCACGGGCGCGTGGGTCTGCTTGCCGCTGGACCCGCCGCCCTTGACGAGCAGCACGGTCACCGCGACGACCAGCAGCGCGAAGGCGGTCGCGCCCGCGATGACGAGGCGGCGGCGCTGCTTGCGGCGGCGCTCGCGGAGCTCGGCCCGCTTGCCCACCCGGCCGCCTGTCGGTGTCGTCACGATGCGCTCCGGTAGAGGTGCCGCTTCTCGATGTACTGCACGACCCCGTCGGGGACGAGGTACCAGACAGGGAGACCGCTGGCGACGCGGTCCCGGCAGTCACTGGAGGAGATCGCCAGTGCCGGGACCTCGAGCAGCGTCACCGCGCCGGCCGGGAAGTCCCCGACCTCGACCGGCTCGTACCCGGGGCGGCTGACGCCCACGAAGTGCGCGAGGGTGAACAGCTCATCCGCCGACTGCCATCCCAGGATCTGCGCCAACGCGTCGGAGCCGGTGATGAAGAACAGCTCCGCGTCGTCGTACACCGCCTTGAGGTCGCGCAGCGTGTCGATCGTGTAGGTCTCACCGGGGCGGTCGATGTCCACCCGGCTGACCGAGAACCGCGGGTTGCTCGCGGTGGCGATGACCGTCATGAGGTAGCGGTCCTCGGCGGGGCTGACGTCGCGGTGGGACTTCTGCCAGGGCGCCCCGGTCGGGACGAAGACGACCTCGTCGAGCTCGTAGCGGGCCGCGACCTCGTTGGCGGCGGACAGGTGGCCGTGGTGGACGGGATCGAACGTCCCGCCCATCACCCCGATGCGTCTGCCCACGCCTTCCAGGCTAGTGGCGTGGCGCTCAGACCATGCGGCGGCGCGCGAGGCGCCAGCCGGTGCGCAGGACGACCAGGCCCACCAGGGCGACGATCAGCACCAGCAGCGCCCGGCCGCTCTTGGAGATGAGCGACTCGACGCCGCTGGTGAAGCCGTGCGTGGCGTTGTCGAAGGACTTCGACAGGCCGCTCTGCGCGTGTGCCTTCTTCTCGGCCTTGGCCTTTTCGCTGACGGTGACCGTGAGGGTGCCCATGGCCGTCTGGTCCTGCAGCACCCGCAGCCGGCCGCGCAGCGAGTCGATCTGCAGCTGCACCGAGTCGACGCGCTGCTGGACGCTGAGCGTCTCGCCGATCGAGTTGGCGCGGCTGAGGATGACGAGGAAGCGGTCCCGGGCCGCGGTCAGCGACTGGATCTTGGCGTTGACGTCGGCGTAGGACGCGGTGACGTCCTGGCCGCTGGTGCTGCTGCTGTCGACCTTGCCGACGCCGTTCCTCACCTGGTCGCGGACCTGCTGGACGACGCTCTCGAACCTGTCGACGGGGACGCGCAGGGTGACCGTCGAGGTGGGGTCGTCGCCGTACTCCTGGCTCTTGGACTCGGAGACGTAGCCGCCGGCGCCCTTGGCGATGCCGTTGACCTTGGTGATGACGCTGCTGACCTTGCCGTCGCCGACGATGAGGGCGATCGAGCCGGTCTTGATGATCTTCGCGCTGTCGGCGAACGGCTCCGGGGCGGTGGGGGCCGCTGCGGTCGAGCCGGACGAGGTCGCCGTGCCGTGCACGGACTGGGGGCTGCTCGACAGGGCTCCGGCAGCGGCCCGCGGGGCAGCGGGCGTCAGCGCGGAGTCGTAGGTGCTGCCGGACCAGGTGGACCCGCCGCCCGTGCCTCCGGTGGTTCCTGCGCCGCCGGTCAGGCCGCCTGCGTCGCCGGCCGTGCCGGCGGCGGGCAGCTGCTTGGTCGTGACGCTGCTGCCGCTGAACGACTGCACGAACAGCACGCCGGCCACGACCGCCGCAGCGGCCGCGATCCAGGGCAGCGCCCGGGGCCGGCGGGGCTTGGCGACCGCCAGCTCCTCGAGCACGAAGCTCGGACCCTCGGCCGGCACGGGGAAGGAGTCGCCTGCCTCGTTGAGGAGGCGGGTGAGGTCGTCGTCGCTGAGCATGAGGTTCACTGCACTGCCTCCTGAGGTGTGGCCCAGGCAGCGAGCCGGGGGTCGAGCGCGAGCCGCTGCCGTGCGTCGTACAGCCGGCTCTTCACGGTGCCGGGGCGGCGGTCGATCGCGACCGCGATCTCCTTCTCCGACAGCCCGGCGTAGAACCGCAGCACCAGCGGGACGCGCAGCGTCTCCGGCAGCTCGGCCAGCGCCGCCAGCACGTCGGACGCGAGCTGGGAGCGCTCCGCGGCCTCGTGCGGGGTGCCGGCCGGGTCCGGCAGCGTCTCGAGACCGAGGTCGCCATCGTCCTTGCCGGCGCGGCTCTTCTCACTGCGGATCCTGCTGATGCACGCGTTGACGACGACCCGGTACAGCCACGCCTTGCGCGCGTCGCCCGCCGGGATCGCGTCCCGGAACCGCCACACCCGCAGGAACGCCTCCTGCACCGCGTCCTGCGCGTCCACGGGGTCGCGCAGCACGAGGCAGGCCGTGCGGTAGGCCATCCCGTAGTCCTGCTTGAGCCACACCTCGAGCTCGTCCATGCGCATGAGACGCACG
>CAMLIA010000301.1 GCA_946479905.1 uncultured Frankiales bacterium
CCGGTGGCGATCTTGGTGCCGGTGTTGGCCGCGCGGCCCTGGATGCCGTTGTCGTTGGTCGCGTCGACCTGGACGTCGTCGTAGGGGATGCCGGCCGACTTCAGGACGCTCTCCATGGCGACCCGGGCGTCCTTGAAGTTGTTGGTGTTCGACGTGATGACGGCCCACTTCTTCATGCCGAGCCCGGCCTTGCGGGCGTTCTGCAGCACGAGCGTCGCCTGGTCTGCGTAGGTCAGCGTGGTGGCGAAGTAGTTCTTCAGTCCGGTGAGGCCGTTGGTCGTCACGCCTGCGGAGAGGTAGGGGACGCCCTTGCTCGCGATGTCGGGCATCGTGGCGCAGGACTGGATCTGGTCGGTGCCGGCGGCGCCGACGACGATGAAGTCGCGCCGGCTCATCGGGCCGCAGACGTCACGCGCGGTCTGCGGGGTGTACTTGTCGTCCTGGAAGTCGATGACGACCTGACGGCCGCACACCTTGTGCGCCGGGTCCTTCCAGTACAGGGGCACCGCCTGCTCGAACGACGGCGGGAACGGCGCGCCGGTGCCGGTCTGCGGGGCGTGCACCCCGACCCGGATCTGCGTGGGCGTGACGCCGACGACGTTCTGGCCGAGCGTCGAGCACTTCTGGCTCGCCGGGCCGGAGCTGCCCCCGGTCGTGCCGCCGGTCGTCGACGTCCCCGACGTCGCGCCCGACGTGCTGCCGGAGCTGCCGCCGCTGGTGCCGAAGCCGGTCGTCGTGCCCGTGGTCGAGCCGTTCGTGGCGCCGATGCCACTGGCGCCGCTGGTCGCCCCGCCCGTGGTCTGCTCCCCGCTCGTGCCGGTCCCGCCCCCGCTGCCCCCCGGCAGGGTCGAGCCGTTCTGCTGCTGCTGCTTGAGGGAGTCGAGCTGCTCCTGCTTCAGGCCGCAGGCAGCCGTCAGCGCAGACACGCTGAGCATCGCGATCAGCAAGGTGGAGGGGCGGCGGCGCACGGGGAGCTCCTGAGGGTGGGGGCGGACGAGAGAAGCGATCAGTGGGCGACCTGCGTGCGCACGGCACGAGCGAAGCGCTGGCGCCGCGCGTCGACGGGAGCAGGGACGAGGGGATCGTTCTGGACCAGCCAGGACAGGCCGAGCATCCCGGCCAGGCCGAGCAGGGCGAACCACCACAGCGTGGTGGGGACGGGGGTGGGCGCGGTGTAGCCCGCGTTGGCCACGCCGGCCGGGGTCTGCGGCGCCGGGTTGGCCTGGGGCTGCGGGACGATCGGCGCCGGCTCCTGCACCAGCGGCGGACTGACGGGCAGGGTGCCGCCGCCTGCGAGGATCGGCGGCGTCGCGACCGGGGTGAGGACCGGAGCCGGCACGACCGGAGGCGCGACCGCGCTCGAGACAGGCGCGGTCCAGGACGCCCGGGTCGTGATGGCGTTCTTGCCGCTGAGCGCGATGCTGAAGGGCCGCTGCGACGTCGCGTCGAGCACGGTCGGACGGATCGAGATGCCGAACTCGGGCGTCCCGACGCTCCAGTCGTTGGCGATCGCGGTCAGGTCGAACGTGTACCTGCCGGACGCGAAGACCCCCTTGACGCAGGTGGGGGCGGCGATCGGCGGCGCCTTGCTCATGTCCTGCGGTGCGGCGCCCGCGGAGAAGGCGTCGATGTTCTCGCAGGCCGAGATGTCCGCGTTCCCGGACTGCACCTGGGTGGCGGCCGGGTCCAGCGGGATCGACATGCTGAAGAGCGAGAACGTCGACCCGCTCGGGATGCTCGTGAGGTCGAAGTCGACGGCCGCCACCTTGTCCACCGGCGCCACCTGCTCGGCGAGGTACCCGACACCGAGGTCCCCGTCGGGCACGCCAGAGCCCGCGTTGACCGGGTCGGGGAGGCCCGGCAGCGACTGCCCCCCGGCGCTGGGGGCCTTCTCGGTCCAGTACCAGGCGGTGCTGACCGCCGGTGGGCCGCTGTCGGCGTACGCGGGAGTGGCCAGGGCACCCAGTGGCGCCAGCACGAGGAGCAGCGCGAGGCCACCCCGCAGCACCGGCCGCGTCCGCACCCTGCACCTCCTCCGGCGTGACGGGTGTCACGCTGCCTGGCTGTCTTCGTCGTTGCGGAGCCGTTTCCTGCCCCGCAGGATGATCGCGGTACTGACCGGTAACCCGCAAGGCCTCTCCCGCACGCTCGGCTACGGTCGCGGTCGTGGCTCTCACAGTCCGGGAGGTCGCGCCGGCCGATACCGTCGACCTCCGCCGGCTCGTGCTGCGGGAGGGCCGGCCCGTCCCGCTGCCGGGCGACGACGAGCCTGCGTACCACGTCGGGGTGTACGACGAGGGCGAGCTCGTCGCGACGGGCAACGTGCGCCCGCAGCGCGCGTCGTGGGCGCCCGGGCGCCCCGGCTGGCGGTTGCGCGGCATGGCGACAGCACCCGGCCGTCGAGGTCAGGGCGCGGGCGGCCTGGTGCTCGCCGCTCTGCTGGACCATGCCCGCGGCCAGGGCGGCGGTCTCGTCTGGTGCCACGCCCGGACGCCGGCGCAGCGGTTCTACGAGCGAGCGGGGCTCGTCACGCGCGGGGACCCGTGGGTCGACCCGGAGATCGGGCCGCACGTCGTGATGTGGGCCGAGCTCTAGGCGGGCGGGTTGTCCAGGGTCCAGCCCCGGACGGGGTCGCCGGCGACCTGCGGGGTCTGGCGGCCGTGCGGCTGCTGGTGGAGCGTGATGGCCTGCGCGTAGTAGGTGCCCCACCGCAGCGCCTCGCCGACCGTCGTGATGCCGTTGTGGTCGGCATCGGCCTGTCCCTGCGCCAGGCCGAGGTCCCACACCAGCCCGGACCACACCGACTCGCCCCACTGCGGGAACTCGTAGGACTTCTGCGTCGCCTTGGAGCTGGTCGACACCAGCACCCGGCTGCTCGGCAGGTCCTCGATGAAGCCGGCGGCCTCGCAGCCGGCGACGTCCACCCAGAGCTTCCCCGTGCCGCGGTTCAGGGTGTCGGCGAGGAACCGGTCGGTGACGAAGTCACGGTCGTAGGGCCACAGCTTCTCGTGGCCGCCCTCCTGCTTCACGTGCCCGGAGAAGTGGAAGAGCGTGAACGTCCCGGGGGTGCTCTTGCTGGCCAGCCACTGGATGCCGGCGCGGACGGCCGCCCCGGTGGCCTGCTGGTCGGTGACCATGCGGATGTTCTCCGACCGCCAGCCGGACGCGAGCAGCAGCGAGCGGATGAACTCGACGTCCGCGGCGCCCGCGATCGTGTCGTGGGTGGGCTTGCGGTAGTGGGTCACCCCGGCCAGGAAGGCGTAGCGGTCCGCCGGCGCGGCGAACGCCGTCGGCACGAGGTCGTGCTGCGGACCGGGCGGCGGGCCCAGCGAGGCCTCCGCCGGCACCCCGGTGTTGGCCCTGGGCGTCACCTTGACGACACGCCGCTGAGGCACCTGTGCGGCCGGCGCCAGGTGCGTGAGCGGGATCGACACCACGGGGGTCTCGCCGACGACCGTCTTCGTCCGGATGACGCCGGACACCACGACACCCACCCCCGAGAGCAGCGCGAGCGCAGACGTCCAGGCGACGGTCTCGACCAGCCACCGCGGCGCGCGCTTGCTCACCTCTCGACCTTCGGCACAACGCCTGCCGAGGTCAAGCGAGGGCCCGCTCGAGATCCGCGAGCAGGTCCTCGGCGCTCTCGATCCCGACCGAGAGCCGGACGAGGTCGGCGGGCACCTCGAGCTGCGACCCGGCCACGCTCGCGTGCGTCATCCGGCCGGGGTGCTCGATGAGCGACTCGACGCCGCCCAGCGACTCGCCGA
>CAMLIA010000302.1 GCA_946479905.1 uncultured Frankiales bacterium
CGATGCGCCCGCCGAGCCACGCGATCTGCCGGGCGAACCACACGTCCTGCAGGATCGCGGCGAGCTCGACGTCGTGCTCCTGCTCGCCGTCGCTGCCGCGGATGGCCTGCACGATGAGGTCGCTCATGCCCTGCCGCACGGCCGCGACCTCAGCAGCGACCGAGGCGTCCGCGGCCATCATGGCGCGCACCATCGCCTCGGTGAGCAGCGGGTCGCGCTGCAGCGACCGGGTCGAGCGCTCGAGCACGAAGCTCACCCGCTCGGCGCGCGTCCGGCCGGGTGCCTGGCGCTTCTGCAGCCGCTGGGAGAGCTGGTCCACCTCCGAGGCCATGGCCGAGACCAGCAGGTGCACCTTGGAGGGGAAGTAGCGGTAGAGGGTCCCGAGGGCCACCTCCGAGCGCTCGGCGACCTCGCGCATCTGGACGGCGTCGTAGCCGCCGCGCGAGGCCAGGGCCAGCGTCGCGGAGATGATGCGGGCACGCCGCGCTCGCTGGGCAGCCGTCTCGGTCTCGGTGGCCACGGCCGCGGGCGCTGTCGTCGTCACGCGTGCCCACCCTCTCTTCGTCCTGCGGCGCAAACTAGCACCGGTCCTCGTGCGTTCCTGGGAGGCGAGACGTGCCAGAAACAGGAACGTGTTCTAGTATCCCACACACCCGAGGGGAAGGCACCTGCAGATGTCGATCGGCGTGACCGAGGACCACGAGGCACTGGCGGCATCGGTCCGCGGCTGGGCCGAGCGAGCGGGTCTGCGGGACAGCGCACGCGCCGCCTTCGAGGCCGAGCAGGAGCGCCCGTCGTGGTGGTCGGCGCTCGCCGGGCAGGGCCTGCTGGGCCTGCACGTCGCCGAGGAGCTCGGCGGCTCGGGCGCCGGTGGCGTGGAGCTCGCGGTCACGGTCGAGGAGCTGGGCCGGGCCCTGGCGCACGGACCGGCGCTGCCGACCCTGCTCACCTCCCTCGTCCTGTCGCAGAGCGGGGGTACGCCGGCCAAGGAGCTGCTCCCGACGCTGACCGACGGGACGTCGACCGGTGCCGTCGCCCTGTCCGCGGAGCTCACCGCGACACCCGTCGACGACGGGTTCTCGCTGACCGGCACCGTGCGCGACGTGCTGGGAGCGAGCCTCGCCGACGTCCTCGTCCTCGGTGCCGGGGACACCTGGTTCGCCGTGGACGCCGCCCGGGTCACCGTCGTCGAGCAGGCCGGCCTCGACGGCGCCCGGCGGCCGGCGACGGTCACCCTCGACGGCGTCGTGGTGCCCGGCTCCCGCGTGCTCTCCGGCCTCACGCTCGACACGGTCCGGTCGCTCGCCGGCGTGCTCGCCGCAGCCGAGGCCTGCGGCATCGCCGGTTGGTGCCTCGACACCGCCGCTGCCTACGCCGCGACCCGCGAGCAGTTCGGGAAGAAGATCGGCGCCTTCCAGGGCGTCAAGCACAAGTGCGCCGACATGCTCGTCCGCGCCGAGCAGGCCTACGCCGTGGTGTGGGACGCCGCGCGGGCCCTCGACGAGCCGGCGGCACCGGAGCGGGAGCTCTCGTCGGCGATCGCGGTGTCGATCGCGATCGCCGCGGCGGTGGACAACGCCAAGGACTGCATCCAGGTCCTCGGGGGGATCGGCTACACCTGGGAGCACGACGCCCACCTGTTCCTCAAGCGCGCGCTGGCGCTGCGGGCCTG
Source organism: uncultured Frankiales bacterium (assembly GCA_946479905.1). Next base: position 1,673 of record CAMLIA010000302.1, read on the forward strand.
GGTCGGTGCGCCCTCGACGTGGCGCGGGATCGCCTGCGACCTCGCGCTGACCGGTGCCCGGCGCACGCTGGACCTCGAGCTCGACGACTCCGCAGCGCTGCGCGAGGAGCTGCGCGGCTTCCTCGCCGCGCTGCCCGAGGACCCGAAGGAGCGCCGCATCGCCATCGCGGACGCCGGGTTGCAGACCCCGCACTGGCCCGCCCCCTGGGGCCGCGACGCCTCCGCCGCCGAGCAGCTCGTCATCGACCAGGAGTTCGCGGCGGCTGGGGTGCAGCGCGCCGACCTCGTCATCGGGGGCTGGGCGGCTCCGACGATCGTCGCGCACGGGACGCCGGAGCAGGCGGAGCGCTTCGTCCGGCCCACGTTGCACGGCGACATCGTGTGGTGCCAGCTGTTCTCCGAGCCGGGCGCCGGCTCGGACCTGTCGGGCCTGCAGACGAGGGCCGAGAAGGTCGAGGGCGGCTGGCGGATCAACGGCCAGAAGGTGTGGACGTCCGTCGCGCACTTCGCCGACTGGGGCATCCTGCTGGCCCGCACCAGCGGTACGGGCAAGGGACCGGACCGGTCGAAGGGCATCACGTACTTCCTGCTGGACATGAAGAGCCCCGGGGTGGACATCCGCCCGCTGCGCGAGCTGACGGGACGCAACAACTTCAACGAGGTCTTCCTCGACGACGTGTTCATCCCTGACGACCTCGTGGTCGGCGCGGTCGACGGCGGCTGGAAGCTCGCGCGCACCACGCTCGCCAACGAGCGGGTGGCGATGAGCGGCGGGTCCCGCTTCGGCAAGGGCGTCGAGCAGCTGCTCAGCGACGTGCTGGCTGCCGGCGAGCCCGACCCGCTGCTGCGGGACCGGGTGGGACTCCTCGTCGCGGAGGCCCTCTGCCAGTCGCTGCTGGCCTTCCGCACGACGCTGCGCCAGCTCTCCGGCGCCGACCCCGGCTCGGCCTCCAGCGTCCGCAAGCTGGTCGGCATGCGCCACCAGCAGGACGTCGCCGAGCTGCGGTTCGAGATGCGCGGGGCCGCCGGCGTCTCCCGCGACGGCGAGCTCAACCAGCTCGCCGAGGACATGCTGCAGACCCGCTGCCTGACGATCGCGGGTGGTACGACCGAAGTGCTCAAGAACGTCGTCGCCGAGCGCATCCTCGGCCTCCCGAGGGACGTCTGACATGACTGCGGATCTCAAGCTCGGCTACCAGTTCGGCTACTGGTCCGGCGAGGGCCCTGGCGACATGATCGGTCCGGCCAAGCTCGCCGAGGAGTACGGCTACGACTCCGTCTGGACCGCCGAGTCGTGGGGCAGCGACGCGTTCACGCCGCTGTCCTGGATCGGCGCGCACACCTCGCGCATCCAGCTGTGCACCGGGCTGGTCCAGCTGTCGGCACGGACCCCGGCGGCGACGGCGATGTCGGCGATGACGCTGGACCGGCTGTCCGGGGGCCGGATGAACCTCGGCCTCGGGGTCAGCGGGCCGCAGGTGGTCGAGGGCTGGTACGGCCAGCCGTTCCCGAAGCCGCTCGCCAGGACCCGGGAGTACGTGCAGGTCTGCCGCGACATCTGGCGGCGGGAGGGGCCGGTGACCAACAGCGGCGAGCACTACCCGCTGCCCTACCCCGGCGGCACCGGACTGGGCAAGCCGCTGAAGGCCAACATCCACCCGCTGCGCCCGGACATCCCCATCTACCTCGGCGCCGAGGGACCCAAGAACGTCGAGCTGGCCTGCGAGATCGCCGACGGCTGGCTGCCCATCTTCTTCCACGTCGAGAACGCCCCGGCCGTCTACGCCGATGCGCTCGCGACCGCCAAGCCCGGCTTCGAGATCGCCTGCCCCGTCACGGTGGTCGTCAACGACGACACCCAGGCGGCCATCGAGTGGGTGAAGCTGACGATGGCTTTCTACATCGGGGGCATGGGGGCGAAGTCGAAGAACTTCCACCTCGACGTCGTCTCGCGCTTCGGGTTCGAGGAGGCGGCGCACAAGGTGCAGGACCTCTTCCTCAGCGGCGACCGCGACGGCGCCGTGAAGGCCGTGCCGGACGAGCTGTGCGACGGGATCGCGCTGTGCGGGCCGCTGGAGCGCATCC
>CAMLIA010000303.1 GCA_946479905.1 uncultured Frankiales bacterium
CTAGGGTCGGCGGCATGAAGGTCGCCTTCCTCGGACTCGGTCGGATGGGTACGCCGATGGCGGCCCACGTCGTACGCGCCGGCCACGACGTGACGGTCTGGAACCGCACGTCCGGGAAGGCGGGCGACCTCGTCGAGCTCGGCGCGACGGAGGCCAGGACGGTCGCCTCCGCGGTGGCGGGCGCCGAGGTGGTCGTGCTGATGCTGTTCGGTCCGGACGCGGTGCGGGCGGTGCTGTCGGACGTGCTCGACCACGCGCCCGGCTCGCTCGTGCTCGACGCCTCGACCATCGGGCCGGACGCCGCGCACGAGTTCGCCAAGGCCTGCCACGCGCGGGGGCTGCGCTACGTCGACGCGCCCGTCGCGGGCAGCGTGAAGCCGGCGACGGACGGCACCCTCGGGGTGTTCCTCGGCGGTGCCGCGGACGACGTCGCGCTCGCCCGGCAGCTCGCCGAGCTCTGGGGCGACCCCGAGCGCATCCGGCACGTCGGCGGCGTGGGCAGCGCGTCCGCCCTGAAGCTGTGCGTCAACCAGGGCCTGGGCGTGATGGCCGCGGGCCTGGGCGAGTCGCTGCGGCTCGGCCACGACCTCGGCCTCGAGCGGTCGGTGCTGCTCGACGTGCTGTCGGCCACCGCCTACGGGTGGTACCTCGGCCAGAAGCGGCCGATGATCGAGGCGGACGACTACTCCGGGACCACCTTCTCGGTGGACCTGATGGCCAAGGACCTCGACCTCGCGGTCACCTCCGCCGACAGCGACCTCGAGGTCACCCGCGCGTGCCTCGACCAGGCGAAGCGGACCCTGGCCGCCGGCCACTCCGGTGAGGACTACGCCTCGATCACCGGCCACCTCGCCGGCGAGGGCGAGGCCGGCGGGCACTGACGTGCGCCGGGTGCTCGCCGCCCTGCTGCTGGTGGCCGGCTGCACCGGCTGCCACGAGACCGCGCGGCCCACCGCAAGCCCCCCGCACGCCGAGCTCGCGGTCGCCCACCCCACCGTGTGGCTGTGCTCCCCCGACGTCACCGACGACCCCTGCGACGTGCCCCTGGACAGCACCGCGGTGCACGCGGACGGCAGCACGACCCGCGAGCCGGCACCGCCCCGGATCCAGCCGGTGGACTGCTTCTACGTGTACCCGACGGTCTCGGAGGCGACCACCCTCAACGCCCCGCTGCGCGCGACGGCGGCCGAGCGGCGCACGGCCACCGCGCAAGCGGCCCGGTTCTCCAGCGCCTGCAGGGTCTTCGCCCCCGTCTACCGGCAGCTCACGGTGCACGCGCTGCTCACCGGCGGCTTCGGCAACGCCCACGGCCGGGCGATCGCGCACGGCGACGTGGTGTCGGCCTGGCACGACTACCTCAACCGCAACCCGACCCGGCGGTTCGTGCTGATCGGCCACTCGCAGGGCAGCTTCGAGCTGCTCCGGCTGATCCAGGAGGAGATCGACGGGGACGCCGCCCTGCGCGGGCGGATGGTGTCGGCCCTGCTGCTCGGCGGCAACGTGAAGGTGCCGTCCGGCCGGCTGGTCGGGGGCGACCTGCAGAACGTCCCGCTCTGCGCGTCACCGCACCAGAACGGCTGCGTCGTCACGTACAACAGCTATGACGCGCCACCACCCGCCGACGCGATCTTCGGACGCCCCGACCGGGCGCGCGGGCTGGTGGCCGCCTGCACCGACCCGGCGGCGTTGAGCGGACAGCCACTCCAGCCGTACTTCCCCGCGGGCCGCAGCGCCGCCGGGGTGGGCCGCTTCCCCGGGAGCGAACGGGTGACGACCGGGTTCGTCAGCTACCCCGGCTACCTGACCGCGGCGTGCCGGGCACGGGCCGGCGCGGCCTGGCTGCAGGTGACGGTGCTGCGGGCGCCGCACGACGAGCGGCCCGCGGCGATCCCGAAGACGCTCGGCCCCGCCTGGGGGCTGCACATGATCGACGTCAACGTCGCGCTCGGGAACCTGGTGTCCCTGGTGCGCCAGCAGTCCTAGCCGCGGACGTGCCCGTCGCCGGTCACGACGTAGGTCGTCGAGGTCAGCTCCGGCAGCCCCATCGGCCCGCGGGCGTGCAGCTTCTGCGTCGAGATCCCGATCTCCGCGCCGAACCCGAACTCGCCGCCGTCGGTGAACCGGGTCGACGCGTTGATCATCACGGCCGCCGAGTCCAGCGACCGCACGAACCGCCGCGCCTCGTCGACGTCGCGCGTCACGATCGCCTCGGTGTGGCCGCTACCCCAGCGCCGGATGTGCGCGACCGCGTCGTCGAGGGAGTCGACGACGCCGACCGCCAGGTCGAGCGAGAGGTACTCCGCCGCCCAGTCCTCGTCCGTCGCGGGCACCGCCGTCGCGTCGAAGGCGGCGGCCCGCGCGTCGGCGTGCAGCGTGACGCCCTTGTCCTTCAGCGCTTTCACAGCAAGCGGCAGGAAGTCCGCAGCCACGCCGGTGTGCACGAGCAGGGTCTCCGCGGCGTTGCACACCGACGGCCGGGACACCTTGGCGTCGACGATGATGGCGACCGCCTTCTCCAGGTCGGCCGAGGCATCGACGTACACCGTGCAGTTGCCGACGCCCGTCTCGATGACTGGCACGACGCTGTTCTCGACCACCGACGCGATGAGCGAGGCGCCACCGCGCGGGATGAGCACGTCGACGAGGCCGCGGGCGCGCATCAGCTCGTCGACGCTCGACCGGTCGGTGCCGGGCACCAGCTGGATCGCGTGCTCGGGCAGCCCGACCGCAGCCGCGCTCAGCACGTCGACGATGGCCTCGTTGGAGTGGTACGCGGAGGCAGATCCCCTGAGCAGTACGGCGTTCCCGCTCTTCACGCACAGCCCGGCCGCATCGGCGGTGACGTTCGGCCGTGCCTCGTAGACGATGCCGACGACCCCCAGCGGGACGCGAACCTGACGAAGGTCGAGTCCGTTGGGCAGCGTCGAGCCGCGTACGACCTCGCCGACCGGGTCCGGCAGGGTGGCGACGTGCCGCAGGCCGTCGGCCATGGCGGCGACGCGGGCCTCGGTGAGGGTGAGCCGGTCGAGCAGGCCCTCGGCAGTGCCGGCGTCGCGCGCGGCAGCCACGTCGCGGGCGTTGGCCTCGAGGATGCGGGACGTGTGCGTCACCAGCGCGTCGGCCATCGACAGCAGCGCCTGGTCCTTGACCGCGCGGGTCAGCGGGGCCAGGGCGGCCGCCGCCGTCTTGGCGCGACGGGCGGCGTCGAGGACCTCGGTCATGCCTCCAGGGTAAGCGCCGTGCGACGCTGGGGCGCATGACCGAGCTGCAGCCGCACACCCGCCACGAGCGGGACGTCTGGGCCACCGTCCGCAAGGCCCAGGACGACGTCACCGACGCCATCACGGCGTTCGCGGGGTCACTGTCGTTCGTCTACATCCACATCGGGTGGTTCGCGGTCTGGGTGCTGCTCAACGTCGGCGCCTTCGGGCTGGCCGCCTTCGACGCGTTCCCCTTCGGCCTGCTGACCCTCATCGTCAGCCTCGAGGCGATCTTCCTGTCGACCTTCGTGATGATCAGCCAGAACCGGCAGGCGGCGCGGGCCGACGTGCGCTCCGAGCTCGACTTCGAGACCAACCTGCGGTCGGAGGTGTGGTCGGTGCACATCGGCCGCCAGCTCGGCCTGGACCCGCACGACGTCGAGGCGCACGTCCAGAAGCTGATCGCCCAGGCCCACTCCGGCCTCGACAAGGGCAGCGCCCAGGACGTCGACCCCGCCCTCGACGCGTGAGCAGCTAG
>CAMLIA010000304.1 GCA_946479905.1 uncultured Frankiales bacterium
AAGGTCTACGCCGGCCCGACCCACCCGCACCAGGCGCAGAGCCCGGTGCCCTTCGAGATCACGCAGGTTTCTCAGTGACTGAGCTCATTCAGACCGTTGGCCGCCGCAAGGAGGCCATCGTCCGCGTCCGCCTCGTGCCGGGCAGCGGCGACTACAAGCTGAACGGTCGCACCCTCGAGGAGTACTTCCCGAACAAGGTGCACCAGCAGGCCATCAACGAGCCGTTCGTCACGCTCGAGAAGAGCGGCCAGTACGACGTCATCGCCCGGCTCTCCGGCGGCGGCATCTCCGGCCAGGCGGGCGCGCTGCGCCTCGCCATCGCGCGCGCCCTCATCGAGGCCGACGCCGAGGACCGCCCCGCCCTGAAGAAGGAGGGCTTCCTGACCCGCGACGCGCGGATCAAGGAGCGCAAGAAGTACGGCCTGAAGAAGGCCCGCAAGGCGCCGCAGTACAGCAAGCGCTAGAGACGACCCGCCGAGGCGGTTCCCACGACTGGGGGCCGCCTCGCGGCATGCCTGGAGGAGTGCGTGTGGCTCGGCTGTTCGGCACCGACGGGATCCGCGGGCTCGCGTTCGGTGACGTCCTCACCGAGGACCTGACCCGTCAGGTCGCCGCGTCGGCCGTGCGGGTGCTCGGTGGCTCGCGCGTCGTCATCGGACGGGACACCCGGCCCTCAGGCCCTGCGCTGGAGAAGGCTGCCGTCGAGGGCTTCACGGCGGCAGGCGCGGACGTCGTGCTGCTCGGGGTCGTGCCGACGCCAGCCGTCGCGCAGGTGGTCGCCGCCGGTGGCGCGGACCTCGGGCTGGTGCTGTCGGCGTCCCACAACCCGGCCCCGGACAATGGGCTGAAGCTGTTCGGCGCCGGCGGTCACAAGCTGACCGATGCCCAGGAGGACGCCGTCGAGGCCGGACTGGAACCGCTCGGTCCCGGTCGCGGCCAGGTGCGCGACGGCAGCGACCTCGTCGAGGGGTACGTCCGCTCGCTGCTGTCCACCGTCGGTGACCTGTCGGGACTCCGGGTCGTCGTGGACGCCGCGGAGGGCGCGGCGTCGGTGGTGGCGCCGGACACCTACCGCCGGGCCGGCGCCGACGTCGTCGCGATCCATGCCGCCGGCGACGGGGAGCGCATCAACGACGGCTGCGGCGCCACGCACCCGTCGTCGCTCGCCGCCGCGGTGGTGGAGCACGGCGCCGACCTCGGCATCGCGCACGACGGCGACGCCGACCGGTGCATCGTCGTGGACGCGGCCGGGAGGGTGCTCAACGGGGACCAGGTCCTGGGGCTGCTGGCGCTCGCCCGCCAGGAGGCGGGGCTGCAGGCCTCCGACGTGCTCGTGGCCACCGTCATGAGCAACCTCGGCCTGGCGCTGGCGATGGAGCGGGCCGGCATCACGCTCGTCCGCACCGCGGTCGGTGACCGCTACGTGCTGGAGGAGATGCTCGCGCACGGCTACCGCCTCGGCGGTGAGCAGAGCGGGCACGTGGTGCTGCTCGACCACGCCACCACCGGTGACGGGCTGCTGACCGCTCTGCAGGTGATGGACCGGGTCGTGCGCACGGGCCGGCCGCTGGCCGAGCTCGCCGACGTGGTCACGCTGCTGCCCCAGGTGCTCGTCAACGTCCCGGCCGACCGTCGCCGGGCCACGGATCCCCACGTGCTGGCGGCGGTGGCAGCGGAGGAGGCCGCGCTGGGCGGGGCCGGCCGGGTGCTGCTGCGGCCGTCCGGCACCGAGCCGCTCGTGCGGGTGATGGTCGAGGCGCCGACCCAGGACCTCGCCGAGGTGGTCGCCCAGCGCCTCGCGGCGGTCGTGGGCGCGTGAGACGCACGGGTCCTGTGCAGCCGGGTGTCAATTGGGCGACAGACCGGCGGCGGGGGGCCCGGTGATGGCACGATGATCCCCCTGGGGGGTGATGACGCCGTGCGGTGGCGGGTGGTCTCGGGAGGCCTGACGACGCTGTGCGCCGTGCTGCTCCTGCTCACCGTCGTCGCCCGGCCGACCGGCACAGCGCTGCCGACCCCGGGTGTGCTCGCCGCCGCCACCGCCAGGTCGACGTGGACCGCGACCGCCGACAGCCAGGAGCTCGTCGGGGAGAACGGCGCCGCGCAGAACGCGCTCGACGGTGACCCGAGCACCATCTGGCACACCCAGTGGTACAACGGCGTCGCCCCGCTGCCGCACTGGATCGTCATCGACACCAAGGCCGTCCAGCCCTGGGCCGGGCTGCTGTACACGCCGCGGCCGGGCACGACCGGGCGCAACGGCAACATCGGGCAGTACCAGGTCGACGTGAGCCTCGACGGCACGACCTGGTCCACCACCCCCGTGGCCGCGGGCACCTGGCCGGACTCCTCGGCGCCGCAGTCCGCCTCGTTCGCGTCGGTCAACGCGCGGTACGTCCGGCTCACCGCCCTCACCGAGTCCGGCAACCGGGGCCCCTGGTCCAACGCGGCCGAGCTCGACCTCGTGGTCGGCTCCGCCCCCACGGCCACGCCGACGCCCACGGCCACGGCGACCCCCACGGCCACGGCGACCCCCACGGCCACCCCCACGGCCACCGCCGCACCGACACCGACGGTGGCGCCCACGCCCACCGCGACACCGACGGCCACGCCCACAGCGGCCCCGACGCCGACCCCGACCGCCACCCCGACCGCCACCCCGGCACCCGGCGGCACCCTGCCGGCCCGGTCCACCTGGATCGCCACCGCGGACAGCCAGGAGACCGTCGGCGAGAACGCCCCCGCCTCCAACGTCCTCGACGGGGACCCCGCGACCATCTGGCACACCCAGTGGTACCCGAGCAGCACCCCGCTCCCGCACTGGATCTCCCTCGACACCCGCGCGCAGCGGACCATCACCGCCATGGCGGTGACGGCCCGGCCCGCCTCGACCGGGCCGAACGGCCGGATCGGGCAGTACGTCGTGGACGTCTCGGTCGACGGGACGACGTGGCAGACCGCAGCCACCGGCACCCTCGGCGACTGGGGCGGCACCCAGACCATCACCTTCCCGGCGATCGTCGGACGCTACGCCCGCCTCACCGCGCTCACCGAGGCCGGCAACCGCGGACCGTGGAGCTGCGCCGCCGAGATCGACCTGACGAGCACCGCCGCGCCGGGCGGCACCCCGACGCCGACCCCGACCGCCACCCCCACGGCCACGGCCACGGCCACTGCCACCCCGACCCCGACCGCCACGGCTGCCCCGACGCCCACCCCGACGCTGACCGCCGCTCCCACGCCCACGCCCACCCTGACGGCCACCCCGACGCCGAGCCCGACCGCCACCCTGGCCCCGCGGTCGGCCTGGACCGCCACGGCGGACAGCCAGGAGCTCGTCGGCGAGAACGGTGCGGCGCAGAACGTGCTGGACGGCGACCTGAACACCATCTGGCACACCCAGTGGTACAACACCGTCGCGCCGCTGCCGCACTGGATCGCGCTGGACACGAAGACCGCGCGCACGGTCACAGCGCTGTCGGTCACGACGCGCCCCGGCACCTCGGGGGCGAACGGGCGCATCGGCCAGTACAAGGTCGAGGTGTCGGCCGACGGCCAGGCGTGGACCGTGGTCGCCAGCGGCACCCTCGCCGACAAGGGCGGCACCCAGACCATCAAGCTCCCGTCGGCCGTCGGTCGCTACGTGCGCCTCGACGCGCTGACCGAGGCGGGCAACCGCGGCCCGTGGTCGAGCGCCGCGGAGATCAACCTGACCAGCTCACTGCCGCCC
>CAMLIA010000305.1 GCA_946479905.1 uncultured Frankiales bacterium
TCTGGCCGGCGGCGGCGATGGCGGCTTCGGTCTCGACGCGGTGCTCCCGGAGCGCGGTGGCGGCGGCCGTGAGCTGGTCGGCGCCCTGCTGCGCGACCCACTCGAGTCCCTTGCGCGCGTCCTCGGCACGGCCCGCGGCCGCGTCGTACAAGCCCGCGAGGTGGCTGCTGGTCACCTCGAGCTGGGTCACGACGGTCTGGGCGTGCTCGCGCGCGGCGGTCCGGAGCTCGCTGCTGCTGGCGTCGACCTCGGAGGCCAGCTGCTCCCCGATGGTCGCGTGCGTCTCCGCGAGCATCCGGTCGAGGAGCTTCTGCAGGGTGGCACCGTGCGAAGCCGCGGCGGCGAGGAGCGACTCGGCGTGTCCCTTCACCTGGGCGGCTGCGGTCTGCAGCGAGTAGAGCGCCTCGACCTGGCCGTCGGCGAACTGGTCGCGCAGCACGTCGACGAGGCGCTGCCCGGCTTGGCGGAGCTCCTCGACGGGATCGCTCTCCGGCTCGTCTGCGATCGCCTGCAGCTCGTCGGCCAGGTTCTCCATCTTCGGGAGGATAGGTCACATCAGGAGGCGCCGGAGGTCGCCACCGGAGCCTCCTGCGGCAGGTTTGCCTCTCCTTGGGCGGGGCCGGACGGCACCGTCGTCTCGGGACGGACGGTCTGCCCGGCGTCCGCGGGCACCAGACCGACGAGCAGCCCTCCGACGGCGCACACGCCGCTGAGCCCGACGACGGTGGTCAGCGCGAGGACGCGGCGCCGTCCGAGCTCGCGCTCGCTCGCGCTGCTCCGGAACACGCCGTCCACGTCCTCAGTGAACCAGCCTCAGCGCCAGTGTCGGGCAGGCGGCGGCGGCCCGCTTGGCGTCCTTGACCAGCTGGGCCGGCAGCGGCTGGTCGTCGACGACGGGGTAGCCCCACTCGTCGAGCGACACCCACTCCGGCAGCAGCTCGGCGCACAGGCCGTGGGCCGCGCAGTCGATCGGGTTGACGCGCAGCCTCATGCGGCTCTCCGCGGGACGGGCAGCACCGGGGCCGCGTGCGCACGGGCGCAGGGCCGGCCCGAGCGGTGCACCGCCACGTCGTCGGCGAAGACCGCCAGGGCGCTCAGCACGAAGCGCACCGCACCGTCGGGGTGCCGGCACGCCCCCCGACCGGGCACCACGCCGAGCCAGCGGTCCAGTGAGGTGGTGGTCCGGTCGTCCCACGGCCCGATGGCGAGCGACCGGAGCGCCCCGGCGATGGCGGGCAGCCCGTTGAAGCAGGGGCCGCACTGACCGGCGTTCTCCCGGGCCAGGTACGCCGCGACGCGCGCGGTCTCGACCAGGCCGCAGGACCCGGACGGCAGGGACAGCACGATGCCCGCGCCGAGGGCCCCGCCGGCGGCCCGCAGGTCGCGGTGGGTGAGGGACACCTCGTGCGCCTGGCCGATCGACAACCAGGTCCCGAAGTAGCCACCGACGAGCACGGCCTGCTTGCCCTTCAGGTCCACGACGGTGCGCAGCGGCTGGCCGGACGGCACCTCGACCACGGAGCCGTCGACGGTCAGCAGCAGCGTGCCGGGTTCCTCCGCGTCGCCCTGCTGGCGGAACCACGCCGGTCCGTGCCGGGCGATGAGCGCCAGGTGCGCCATGGTCTCCGCGTTGTTGACCAGGGTGGGGCGTCGGGCGATGCCCTGCTCGAACGGTCGGGGCGGCGTGAACAGCGGCTTCGCCGTACCCGTGTTCACGAAGGAGATGAGGGCGGTCTCCTCCGAGGCGGTGTAGCGGTCGGGCACCTCGTGCAGGGTCACGCGGGTCCGTCGCTCCCGCAGGGCGGCGCGCAGCACCGGGAGGGCGGGCTGCCCGGCGTGCACGGCGAGGTGCATGTCACGGGCGCCGACCGCCGCTGCGGCGACCTCGAGACCGTCCAGCACGAGGTGCGGGTGCTTGACGAGCAGCAGCTCGTCCTTGCGGCTCGCCGGCTCGCCCTCGCACGCGTTGCCCAGCACGACCGGGTCCTTGCCGGCACCGACGGTGCGCATCTTGCGGGCCGTCGGGAAGCCCGCGCCGCCTCGGCCGAGCAGCCCGGCCGCCTCGATCGCGTCCAGCAGCTGGACACGCGGCGGCATGCTCAGCGGGCCGTGGACGGCTCGGTGCTCGGCGAAGGTCGGCCCGCTGTCGGTGAGCAGCCTCATCGGACGACGCTCCGGACCGGTGCGGGGTTGTCGCGCAGGGTGCTGCGCGCACCCACGGCAGCCCCGACGAGCACAGCAGCCACGATCGCGATCCAGAGCCCGAACTTCCCGTGCGCGGCGTCGGTCCCGGTCTTGAGGAAGTGCAGCCAGGCCAGCGGCCACGCGGCGTAGACGGTGTAGTGCAGCCGCCGCCAGGCGGTCGCGTTCATGCGCAGCCGGACGAGGCTGGTGACGATGACGAGGACCAGGATGTCGAAGGCCAGCGTGCCGAGGGCGACCCACGTGCCGCGGTAGTGCGAGACGCCGGGAACGACGGCGGCCCACCAGCTGATGTCGACGAAGCTGTCCATCACGGTCGTGACGATGTGCACGAGGAGGAAGCCGAGCGACAGCAGGGAGACGTTGCGGTGCAGGCCCTGGGTCGCGAACCGCGGCCAGCGCGGGCTGGCGAGCGCACGCTGCGTCGAGGCGATCCCCAGGCACAACGAGGCGGTGACCAGGACGAAGCTGACGATGCCGGTGCTCCGCGACAGGTACCAGAGCGGCGCCTGGCCGAGCGTCGGTGCGCTCATGTCTCCTCCGGCCAGTCCCCGACGGTGACGACGGTGCCGTCGTCATGAACGAGTCTCGCGCTGAACCCGCGTTCCCGCAGCCACCTCTCAGCGTGCTCTCCGACAACGATGGCGGCGGTGCTCGCGGTGTTCGCCGTCACGCAGCTGCCGGCCACCACGCTGACGGTGCGCCACGGCCCGTCCGCCGGCAGGCCGGTGCGAGGGTCGAGCAGGTGGTGCACGAGCCGCCCGCCGCGGTTCCAGTGCCGCGCCCGGGTGCCGCTGGTCGCGAGCGCACCGGTGAGGTCGACGACCTGGCCCTCGTCGTCGGTCTCGTCGAGGTCCGAGGTGTCCCGGACCAGGACGGGCCAGCTGCGCTCGCCGGCGGTGGCGAGGTCCCCGCCCAGCCCGACGAGGACGGCGTCGCAGTGCCGGCCGGCGGCCTCGGCGCACATGTCGGCGGCGACCGCCTTCGCCGTGGCGCCGAGGTCGAGCCCCAGGGGGGCCCGGACACGGTCGCCCTGGACCTCCAGGGCCCGCCAGCCCCTGGGTCGCCGGACGACCGTCAGCGGCCCGTCGCGCACGATCGTTGTGTACGTCCGGTCGTAGCCCAGGTCGCTGAGGCTGGTGCCGACGGTGGGATCGACGAGGCCGTCGGTCTGCTCCGCGGCGTCGCGTGCGACCGCGAGAAGCCTTGCCAGCAAAGGGGAAGCGGTCGTCCACTCCCCGATCGGCAGGTTGCTGATCTCCGAGTCGCCGCGGAACCTCGACGCTGCCAGGTCGACCTCGGACAGCACCTGCTCGACGGCAGCACGGGCCTCATCGAGGTGGTCGGTGACGACGAGCTGCACACCGGTGCCGAGGGCGCGCCACGTGGCCGACTGCAGTCCCTGCGACGCCGCAGCGGCGGCCTGTCGCTCCCCGCGCGTCGTCATGGTGCTCATTGTGACGGCCGCAGGTCGTAGACGGTCGCCCCTCCGACCGTCGTGGCGGTGTAGT
>CAMLIA010000306.1 GCA_946479905.1 uncultured Frankiales bacterium
AACGTCTGCCACGTCATCCGTGACCACGAGGACAACAAGCCGGCCTTCGCCGGGCCGCGCTTCCTCATGCGGATCGCCGAGCTCGACATGCACCCCCTCGACACCGTGGACCGCAAGGACTTCGCCAAGGAGGAGGCGGGCCTCGGCTACTGCAACATCACCAAGTGCTGCAGCGAGGTCTGCCCGGAGGGCATCCACATCACCGACAACGCGCTCATCCCGATGAAGGAGCGCGTCGTGGACCGCAAGTACGACCCGCTGACCTGGCTCGGCAGCAAGATCAGCCGGCGTCCCGCCGACTGAGCTCGCACGAACTCCCGAGATCCCCAGCACCTCAGGTGCTGGGGATCTCGTGGTTCTTTGGGGTGGTTTCTGCTGCGATCTTGGCTCCAGCGCTAAGCCAATCGGATCAGGCTGCCGACACAACGCTCATCAGGTTCCGCCGAGAGGGGGCAGTCGTGAAGCGACTTCAGATCGCCAAACCGCACCGGCCGCAGCTCCCTGTCGAGATCGACACCCGCACCCCGAGCGGCCGCGTCCTCCCCTTCTGACCCGCGTCAGCTGTAGAGGCGGTCCAGCACGTCGCCGTACTTCGTGCTCACGACCCGCCGCTTGAGCTTCAGGGTCGGTGTGAGCTCCTCGCTCTCGGCGGTCCACTCGGTCGGGAGCACCTCGAAGCGCTTCACCTGCTCCGGACGCGAGAGCCGGGAGTTGGCGCGCTCGACCGCCTCCGCCAGCATCGCCCGGATGGTCGGGTGCTGGGCGAGCTCGGCGACCGAGAGCCCCTCGATGCCGGCCTTGGCGGCGACGACCGGAGCGACGTCCGGGTCGAGGGTGAGCAGGGCCACGACGTAGGACTTGCCGTCGCCGGCAGCGTACGCGTGCCCGACCAGCGGGCTCTCCTTGAGCAGGTTCTCGATGTTGGACGGCGCGATGTTCTTCCCGGAGGAGGTGATGATCATCTCCTTCTTCCGGTCGACGACGGAGTAGTAGCCGTCGGCGTCGACGACGCCGATGTCGCCCGTGCCGAGCCACCCGTCTCCGGCGATCAGCTGGGCGGTCGCCTCGGGGTTGTGCAGGTAGCCGGGCGTGACGGCGGGGCCGCGCACCTGGATCTCGCCGTCCTCGGCGAGGCGGAGCTCGACGCCGGGCAGCGGCCGTCCGACGGTCCCGAGCTTGAAGCCGCTCGGCGTGTTCGCCGTCACCGCACCCGTCGTCTCCGTCATCCCGTAGACGTCGTAGATGACGATCCCGAGACCGGCGAAGAAGCGCGCGACCTCGACCGGCATGGGCGCTGCCGCGGAAGCCGCCCACTCGAGCCGGTCGAGGCCCAGGAAGCCCCTGATCCCTTGCAGGACAGCCGCATCGACCTCGGCGAAGGCGGCCTCCAGCTCGGCCGACGGGGTTCCCCCGTCCTCCTTCGCGGCCACCCACTGCTGGGCCGTCTCCATCGCGGCGGTGACCTTGGGATCGGGGTTGGCGGCGAGCAGCGCGGACACGCCCGCCATCACCTTCTCCCAGACCCGCGGCACCCCGAAGAAGCGCGTCGGGTGCACCTGGCCGAGCGTCCCCGGCAGCGCGGCTGGGTCGTCGACGAGGTAGACGTGGGCGCCCTGCAGCTGCGGTCCGTACATCCCCAGCGCCCGCTCGGCGATGTGCGCGAAGGGCAGGTAGGAGATCGAGACGCCCGGCTGCTCGATGCCGCCTGCCCGCAGCGCGGCGACCACGGAGAAGAGCACGTTGCGGTGGGTGAGCACGACGCCCTTCGGGTCACCCGTCGTCCCGGACGTGTAGAGGATCGTGAGCGGGTCGTCCGGCCGGATCGCGGCGACGCGGTCGCTGCAGTCGCTGCCGCCTGCGAGCAGCTCCTCCCAGGTGGTCGCGCGCGGGTCGTCGCACGGCGTCCCGTCGATGACCACGACGACCTTGATGCTGGGGCACTCGGCGAGCGCCAGTGCCCACCGGTCGAGCTGGTCCCGGCCCTCCAGCACCACGGCGCTGGGCAGGCTGTGACCGGCGATGTAGCGCACGGTCTCGGGCGCCAGCGTGGCGTAGATGGTCATCGGCGTCGCCCCGGCGTGCACCGCGCCGAGGTCGGCGACCACGTGCTCGGCCCGGTTGGAGCACATCAGAGCCACGGTGTCACCGGGCAGGACGCCGCGGTCGATGAGCGCACCGGCGACGGCCCGGGCCTGGGCCCCCACCTCGGACCAGGTCAGGGTCCGCCACCCGTCGAGGGCGTGCCGGTCGGAGTACGCCGGCTCGTCACCTCGAGCGGCGACGGTCTCGGCAAGGACAGCGGGCAGCGTCTCGGTCATGACCCAGATCTTGTCCTGTCTCGCGTGACTTCGCTTCGATCCGCTCCGTCGCGTCGGTCGTGCGCCCGCCCCAACGAGGGCGTGGCGGAGGACTTCGCGGTCGCGACGTCCGGCGGCATGGCGGCGGCGAGGACAGCGGCGAGCCCCCCCGATGAGGATCCGATGACGTCATCGGTTTCCTCCTGAGTCGAGAGGACGGTGCTGCGCGACATCAGGCGCTTCTCGGGCGCCAGGTGCTGAGCCCTGCCGGAAGATCGCCCGTCGTGACTACCCGAGCGGTCGTTTCGGAACGGATTGCCTGATTGCGTCAATGACCCACCGGAAGCGCCCCGGCGCCACGCACTGAGCGAGGACCTGCGAATGCCACGCCGTCTCCCGCCCGAGCCCGGTGTCAGACCCGCATGCGGCCGCCGGTTTCCCGTGGGCGCTGCTACGTGCTGCTGGTGGTCTCGGTTGCTGCGGCGATGCCGGCTCGCAGGGTGCTGAGCAGGCGTACGAGCTCAGCTCGGTCACCCGGCGACAGGCCGGCCGCGACTTCGTCCTGCAGCGCCAGCATCTCCGGGAGCAGCTGGCGGATGATCCGACGTCCTTCACCGGTGATCGTGACGACCACGCGTCGGCGGTCCTCGACGTCGGGGGCGCGCTGCACGAGCCCACGGCGCTCCAGGGTGTCCAGCAAGGACGTCATGCTCGCCGTCGTGATGATGAGCCGACTCGCGATCGTCGTGGGGGACAGCGAGCCGCCGTCGCCGTCCAGCACAGCCAGGACTTGGCGGGCTCCGGCCGACAGGCCGTAGGCGCGAAGGCGGCGGTCCGCAAGGGCCAGGAAGGCCTCACCGGTGCGGACCGCGGCGGCGACGGCGTCGCTGGCAGAGGCGCCGGCCGTGGTGGCCCGGCGCCCCCGCTTCTCGGTCAGTAGCGAAGCCCTTCGGTCTCCTCGCGGATGGTGAGGTCCGGGGCGCTGGTCACTCCGGCGTTGGCCATCGCCTCCTTGAGGGACGGGTCGGCAGTGAAGGCCCCGGCGTGTTCCTGGGTGTCGAAGTCGATGAGCACGAGGATGTCCTGCCCATCGCGCAGCACACGGTGCCCCGTGGCGCCGTGACTGCGGCGTGCGGCCTCGTGCGCGTCGAACGCAGCCTTCCAGAGGTCGAAGTCCTGCACGGTGTGGCGTACTGCCAGTGTGGTCATGTCGTTGCCCTTCGCTCGTGGGAGTGGTGACCGCGGTGGTAGAAAGCTAGGATCCTAGTAACTCGATGTCAAGTGGTTTTCGGCGCCAGACATGGAGAGCGGCACCCCCACGGCCTCCTACCTGGGAACAGCGCCGTGTCGCAGGGCGGGTCTTGGCGCCAGATCAGGACAAGCTGACGAACCCG
>CAMLIA010000307.1 GCA_946479905.1 uncultured Frankiales bacterium
GTCCTGCAGGTCGAACAGCCCGGCCAGCGCGTCCGAGACCCCGCCGGGGTGGGCGCGGTCGGCGTTGGTGTGGGCGACCATGAGGCCGCAGCCACCGGTCAGCAGCTGCTGGACGACCCGGCCCTTGGGCCGGTCGGCGGCCACGGTCGTCGTACCCCCGAGGAACAGCGGGTGGTGCGTGACGAGCAGCTGGTGACCGGCGAGCGCCTCCTGGACGACCACGTCGACCGGGTCGACGGCGAAGAGCACCCGCGACACCGGGGTGGCCGGGTCGCCGCAGACCAGCCCGACCGCGTCCCACGGCTCCGCCAGCGCGGGCGGGTAGAGCGCCTCGAGGGCGGCGACCACGTCGCCGAGCGTCACGCTCACGGACCGAACCCTAGGCCGGGCGGCCCTCGATGCTCTCGGCGACCTTGTCGAGCATCTGCTCAGGCGTCATGTGGAACGCGCCCGCGGCGATGTCGAGCAGGACCGCGCCCAGAGCGACGATCGACATCGTCATCTCCTCCGGCTCGCGGCGCGCCGCCGACATCAGGGCGTTGTGGGAGCCCGGAGAGCTGCGCACGTAGTCCTGCACGAGCTGGAGGTGCCGGGCGAAGATGTCCGGCGCAGGCGCGATCTCAGGGCGGTCCACGAACCGGACAGTAACCGTGCCAGATGCGTCCGGCGGGTAAGGACACGCTCACCAGCCCGTCAGGGTGGACTCAGACGGGATCGAACCGCCGGCCTTCGCCTTGTAAGGGCGCTGCTCTACCAGCTGAGCTATGAGTCCGCGCCCTAGAGGCTAGCGAGGACCTTCTTGTACTCGTCCTGGTCGCGCGCGTCCGGGATCGCGTTGACGACCTTGTAGGCGACCTTGCCGGCCTTGTCGACGATGAAGGTGCCGCGCAGCGCCAGCCCGCTGTCCTCGTTGAGGACGCCGTAGGCCTTCGCCACGGCGCCGTGCGGCCAGAAGTCGGCGAGCAGCGGGAACGTGTAGCTCTGCTCCTTGGCCCACTGGGCGTGCACGGCCGTCGAGTCGACGCTGATCGCGAGCGTCACGGTGTCGTCGTTGCTGAAGTCGGCGATCTCATCCCGGATCGCGCACAGCTCGCCCTGGCAGACGCCGGTGAAGCTCAGCGGGTAGAAGACGACGACCACGTTCTTGTCGCCGCGGAAGCTGCTCAGCCGGACCGGGTTCTTGTCCTGGTCCCGCAGCTCGAAGTCCGGGGCCTCGTCGCCGACGTCCACCATCACGTGTCTCCTCTTGGTTGCCGGCGCCTACGGATCCTGCTCGCGCCGTCCGGAGCAGGATACGTAGCCGCCTCAGGGCAGTGGTGAGACCACCAGCGCGACCTGGGCGCCGCGGGCTCGGGTCAGCACGACCGTCGCCTCCCCCGGGCCGCTCAGCCTGAGCTGCTTGCGCAGCTGCTCGGGCACCACCGCGGTCCCGCGCTTCTTGATGGTCACCACGCCGACGCCGCGCAGCCGCTCCCGCAGCCGCTTGAGCGAGAACGGCAGGACGTCGAGCACCTCGTACCACCGTCCGAACGGCGTGGGCACCACGGAATCCGCTGTCACGTAGGCGATCGAGGCGTCCAGCAGGCCGCCATCCACGGCAGCGCACACCTCCGCCACCAGGTGCGCGCGGATGACCGCACCGTCGGGCTCCAGCAGGAAGCGCCCCGGCGACCGGACCGAGGCCACCGCCCCCGTCCCGGTCAGGACGGCACCCGACGGCAGCAGCGTCGCGGTCCGGGCAGCACCGCGGCAGGTCGCACCACGCCACAGCATCGCCTCCTTGACGTCGCCGTCGAGGGAGACGATCTCCACCTCGACGTCGGCGGGCAGCGCGTCGTAGTCGATGCCGGGCGCGACCTTCACCCCCAGCCCCTCGACGTCCCACGCGAGCACCGCGTCCAGCGGCGGGGACCAGGAGCGCGGGTCGAAGCCGCGCCGCCCGCCGGACCGGCGGGCCGGGTCCGCGAAGACCCAGCCGCGCGGCTCCAGGCGGGTCACGTCGGCGCACGCGACCGGGGCGCCGGTGTTCGCCCGGGCCAGCAGGCAGCGGGCCAGGTCGAGGTCCACCCCGATGCCACGAGGGAGCGCGAGCAGGTCACCGCCCACCGAGCACCCCAGGTCCAGGACCCGCGGCGCCTCCTCGAACCGGCGGGCGTGGTGCAGGGCCACCGCCCGCGGCGTCGACTGCTCCAGGGCCTCCGGCGTCCACCAGAGCCGGTCGCCGTCCGGGTGCTTGGCGAGCGCCCGCTGCCGCAGGCCGACCTGCTCGAGCGCCAGCCGCCCGGCCTCGCCCAACGGGCGCATCGCCTCGGCGGCGGCGATCGGCGGCAGGTCGAGCGCAGCAGCCCGGTCCACTGCCGCGCGCCCCTCGGGGGACAGCAGCAGGCGCGCCTGCGCGGGGGTCAGCGGCGCTGCTTGGCCCGCGCGGCCTTCGGCGACACCAGGCGCGTCCCGGACCACTCCGGGGCCGCGCTCGTGCTGCGGGTGCTCGACAGGCCGGCCGTCGGCGCGGCCTCGTCGATGTCGGAGGGCTCGACGTGTCCGTCGCGACCGGCCTTGGGGGTGAGGAGCCAGACGACCCCGTTGTCCCCCAGGTTGGTCAGCGAGTCGACCAGCGCGTCGACCAGGTCGCCGAACCCGTCCCGCCACCACAGCAGCACGACGTCGACCACCTCGTCGGTGTCGTCACCGTGGATCAGCTCGGTGCCGGTGCGTGCGGCGACGTCGTCGAGCAGGTCGTCGTCGATCTCGTCGATGTCCCCCAGGACCTGCACGACCTGGCCCTCTTGGATGCCCAAGCGCTCGGCCAGACCGCGTGGCGCGGTCTGGTCCGCGGACGTGCTCACCTCAAGGAACTCCCTGTCCTCGGCACGTGCTGCATGCACGTGTGTGCTCGTAGTCCACCGAACCCCACCCGTTTGAGCAAGTCCCTAGCCCTCCAGGAAGCTGAGTCGCACGTCACGAACCGGGTTGTCGACGTTCAGGTCGACCAGCGTCACGCTCTGCCAGGTCCCCAGCGCGAGGTCCCCTCCCAGCACGGGCAGGGTCGCGTACGGCGGGACGAGCGCGGGCATGACGTGCGACCGGCCGTGCCCCGCCGAGCCGTGCCGGTGCCGCCAGCGGTCGTCCGCCGGCAGCAGGTCCCGCAGCGCGGCGAGCAGGTCCTCGTCGCTCCCGGCGCCCGTCTCCAGGACCGCGATCCCCGCCGTCGCGTGCGGCACGAACACGTGCAGCAGCCCGTCCCCCCTGCCGCGCACAAAGCGCCGGCACTCCCCCGTCAGGTCGTGCACGACCTCCCGGTCACCGGTCCGGACCTGAACCAACGTCGTCTCCACGAGCACCATGGTGACCGTCACACCCCGCCTACCAGCGGGTAGGGGGTTGGATGGGGGTGGAGCGAGGAGGGTGTGGAACGTGAGCGAGCGTCCAGCAGCGTCGGACAGCCAGCGGTTCAGCGTCATCAGCGACGGGCTGCCCAGCCAGTTGCCCGACGTCGACCCGAGCGAGACCCAGGAGTGGCTCGACAGCTTCGACGACCTCGTCGAGACCAGCGGGCGCGCCCGGGCCCGCTTCCTCATGCTCAAGCTGCTCGAGCGCGCCCGGGAGAAGTCCGTCGGCGTCCCGCCGCTGCGCAGCACCGACTACATCAACACCATCCCGCCGGAGCGCGAGCCGTGGTTCCC
>CAMLIA010000308.1 GCA_946479905.1 uncultured Frankiales bacterium
ACCCCGGCCAGCACGACCGAGAGGCCACGCTCGAACCATGCGGCGAGGTCGGTGTCGCCGACCAGCGCGGCCATGCGCGCGGCGCCGCGCTCGTCGGTGACGTCGCCGAGGTAGCGCTCGACGCTCCCGCTCTCGAGCCCGCCCATCTCTCGGGTGCGGTAGGCGGCGGCGCCGGCGCCGAAGGCGTAGCTGCCGACCACCTCATAGGCCGCGAAGGCCGTCGCGTCGTCGATGCCGAGCTCGTTCATGCGGTCGAGGTAGGTGGACCACACCTGCATGCCGAGCGCCATCGAGGGCGCCGCTTCGAGGTACCAGAGCGGGTGATCGAGAGCGACGCCGTACCCCCAGTGCGCGATCACGGTGAGCACCTCCCGGGGCGTGCGGCAGCTCGCGACGTCAGGCGAGCCGAGCTGGGCGACCGCGCGCTCGACCAGGCCGTCGAGCAGGGCCTTCCGGTTCGGGAAGTAGTAGTAGACGGTCTTCACCGAGATGCCGATCTGCTCGGCGAGCGTCGTCAGCTGCAGCTCGTCGGAGGGGAAGAGCGCTGCTGCGTCGAGGATCTGCTCGCGGCTCGTCCTCGGAGGACGTCCCGTCCGGCGTCCCGTCGCTTCCCTCATGGGAGCATCTTGACACTTTCTAGAAGTCATGAGCAAACTCGACCCATGCGTCGTAGCCTGATCGCCCTCCTCAGCGCGGCCGCGATCGCGGGGTGCGGCACCACGGTCAGCGCACCGCCCGGCGCCCTTCCGGCCGGGGAGGGCCTCGGCGTCCCCACACAGGTCACCGCCGGGGGCGGTCCCGCCGCGCCGGCGGGGACGGGTGGCAGTCAGCTCCCCGGCGACGTCGCGGCGGCACAGGCCACCCCGGGTGCGGGCGGCGGCGTCGTACGCCCAGGACCGGGGTCGAGCGGCAGCGGCACGTCGGTCGGCGTCGGGAGGCCGGCGAACGTCCCCGGTGTCACCGCGACGACCGTGAAGCTCGGTGTCGAGTACATCTCGACCGCGCAGCTCGGGGCCTTCGCCAACGCCGCCGGAGTGCAGGCCGTCGGTCAGACCGACATGCTGAAGGCCTACCAGGCGGCCGCCGCCGCGGTGAACAAGGCCGGCGGCGTCGCCGGCGGACGGCGGCTCGTCATCGTGCCGCGGGAGCGGAGCGCCTCCGAGAGCAACACCCAGGCCTCCCAGACCACCTGCGCGGCGTTCACCGAGGACAACCGCGTGCTGCTCGCGAACCTCTTCTACAACATGGACTCGCCGGCCGTGCCGTGCCTCACGTCGCGCGGAGTGGTGGCGATCGGCGGAGCCAACGTCGAGGCCGGCAGCCAGCGCGACTTCGACAAGTTCGGTGGGCGCTACCTCTCGCCCGGAACGGTCGAGACCGTCACCGCCGCCCGGGCCTACGTGGACGGGCTCGTCCGCCAGCGCTTCCTCGCCAAGAGCAGCAAGATCGGGCTGCTGTGGTTCGACTTCAGCGACTTCCGCGAGGCCAAGGACCGCGGTCTGGTGCCGGCCCTTCGCCGCAACGGGCTGAGCCTGGCCAGTGAGTACCGCGCGACCTACTCCGGTGACCCGGCCGACCTGGGGCACATCGCGGCGCAGATGCAGAGCGCGGCGCTGAAGTTCCGCGCCGACGGTGTCGACCGGGTCCTCACCCTGGACTACCAGGGCACCTTGCAGTACTTCTTCATGAACACGGCCGAGAGCCAGGGGTACCGCCCGAAGTACGGGCTGGCGAGCTGGAGCGACGCGGAGTTCCTTCGGGCCAACGGGTCGGCGGCGCAGCTTGCCGGGTCGACCGGCATCGGATGGATGCCCGGCTACGACCTGGCCGTCCGCCAGGTCCCGATGAGCGAGCCGAGGAAGCGCTGCCTCGCGGTGATGAAGGCAGCCCAGATGCCTCCCCTCCAGGCCCAGACCGACACGCTCATCCAGCTCCGCGCGTGCGAGGAGGTGTTCTTCGCCGAGCGGCTGCTCAACACGGCGCGGGACCTGTCCCCGAGCGGTCTCGCGGCCGCGGCCGCCGCTCTCGGCACGCAACCGTCGTACTCCGGGTTCGGGCAGGCGTTCTCCGCCACGAAGCGGTGGGGCGGGTCGGCGTACCGCGACCTCGCCTTCGAGACCTCCTGCTCGTGCTTCACCTATCGCGGCCCGAACCGCGCCTTCTAGAGACGGGGACCTTGTGAGCTTCACCGACGTCATCGGCGGCGTGACCGTGGCCGACGCTTTCCGCTGGTTGGAGGACGACACCGACCCGGCCGTCGGTGCCTGGCAGGCCGAGCAGGACAGCCGTACGACGAAGGAGCTCGCCGCGTCGCCGTACAGCCCTCGCGTCCGCGCGGCCGTGGAGTCGACCTTCGAGGACGTCTTCGGGTACGCCGCACCGCAGCGCTTCGGCAGCACCTGGTTCCAGCTGACACCAGTGGCCGGGAGCACGACGCCGGTGCTGGCCGTGGGCGACGCCCCGCAGCGCTGCGACCGCGTCCTGGTGGACCCGGCCCGGCTGGGGCCGGACACGACGCTGCCGGTCTGGGTCCCCTCGCCGGACGGCACGAAGGTCGTCGTCGGCACCTCGACCGGCGGCCCCATCGCCGTCCAGGTGCTGGACGTCGCCAGCGGTGAGGTGCTGCGTGATCTCGGCGAGGGCCTGGGCACGGTCCTGTTCGCGTGGGCGGCTGACGGCAGCGGCTTCTACCACCAGGCGATGGCCATGACGACCGATGCCGACGGCAACCCGATGCCGGAGACGCAGGTCTGGTGGCAGCCGCTCGTGGGTGAGCGGGAGCGCCAGGAGCTCGAGCTCGACCACCCGATGGCGTGGCCGGTGGTGTCGACCGACGGGCGCTGGACCGCGGTGCTCGCCGACCAGACCGGCCCCCGTCCGCGCTGGGTCCGTCGCGAGGGCGGCACCTGGCAGCGGTTCCTGCCCGGCGCCACCGCGATGTACAAGGGCTCGTTCGTCGGTGACGAGTGGTGGGCGATCACCGACGACACGTCCGGCTGGTGCCGCCTGGTGGCGATCCCGGTCGAGTCGGCAGACGACCAGTCCACCTGGCGCGAGCTGGTGCCGGCGGTCGAGGGCACCAAGCTCGCGGCCGTCACCCCGTGCGGGTCCCTCGTCGCCCTCGCGCTCATCCAGGACGGCGAGATGCGCCTGCGCGTGCTGGACCGCACCGGGGTGCTGACGGGGGAGGTGGAGCTGCCGGGTCGCGGTGCGTTCGGCAAGACCGGCCTGGGTCACATCTACTCGATCCTCGGTGACGTCGTCGTCCCGGACGGCGACGGCTGCGTGTTCGCCTTCAGTGCCCTGGACCGCAGCCCTGGCGTCTACCGCGCGGACCTCACGACCCTCACCGTCGAGGAGCTCATCGCTCCGGCGCACCGCCTCGAGCGCGAGGTGGACGCCCGGGTGGCCGCCGGTCCGCAGGGCGACGTCCAGTACCGCGTGCTCCGCAAGCCGGGGACGCCCCTCGACGGGACGGCGCCCGTCATCGTCACCGGCTACGGCGGCTTCAACGTGCCCTGGCTGCCCTGCTACTCGCCCATGGCGGCAGCCTGGACCGAGCTCGGCGGCGTGTGGGTGCACACCCAGCTGCGCGGCGGCGGGGAGCAGGACGCGGAGTTCTGGCACGCCGGGCGGATGCACCGCAAGCAGGGCACGTTCGACGACTTCTTCGCCGTCCT
>CAMLIA010000309.1 GCA_946479905.1 uncultured Frankiales bacterium
ATGGGCGTGTGCGCCAGCTCCGGCGGCATGTTCAACAACTACGCGATCGTGCAGGGCGTCGACCACATCGTGCCCGTCGACATCTACCTGCCCGGCTGCCCGCCGCGCCCCGAGATGCTCATGGACGCGATCCTCAAGCTGCACGACAAGATCATGGAGGAGCCGCTCGGCTCCAACGCCAAGCGCCGGGAGGCCCACGACTACCGGCCGCGGCCGCTGATCGCGAGCTCCGAGCGCTACACCAAGGACGGCAAGAAGGCCGCCCGGGCAGCGAGCGAGGCATGACCGAGCCCACCGCCCCCAACGAGGGCCTCGTGACCCCGGCCGGGGAGCACGACCCGACCGGCATGGCCGCCACCGGCGGCTACCACCTCACGCCGTCAGCGGTCGTCCCGCCCGGCGCCTCGGACAAGCGCACGCGCGACATGTTCGGCGCCGCGTTCGGCTCCGACACCACCGGCTTCGGCGGCCTGGTCGAGCGGCAGGCCGCGCCGCTGTCCACGCCGAAGCCGTACGGCGGCTGGTTCGACGAGGCCACCGACGCGCTCGAGGCCGCCTGGCCGGGCTTCGCGGACAACGTGCTGCGCGTCGTCGTCGACCGGGGCGAGCTCACCATCCACGTCAAGCCGGCCGCGGTCCTCGAGATCGCGAAGACGCTGCGCGACGACCCCAACCTGCGCTTCGAGCTGCTGTCGTCGGTGTCGGGCGTCGACTACCCGGCCGAGGAGACCCGGCTGCACGCGGTCTACCACCTCACGTCGATGACCTACCGGCGCCGGCTGCGCGTCGAGGCCGCCGTGACGGTCGAGGACCCCGTGATCCCGTCGGTCTGCTCGGTCTACCCGACGGCCGACTTCCAGGAGCGCGAGACCTGGGACATGTTCGGCATCGTCTTCGAGGGCCACCCGGCGCTGACCCGGATCCTCATGCCGGACGACTGGGAGGGCCACCCGCAGCGCAAGGACTACCCGCTGGGCGGCATCCCGGTCGAGTACAAGGGCGCGAGCATCCCGCCGCCGGACGAGAGGAGGGCCTACGCGTGAGCGAGCGAGCGGAAGGTGGCGCAGCGTGACCGCCTACTCCCCGGAGCGCGAGACCACCGAGGGCACCGTCTACACGGTCACCGGCGGCGACTGGGACCAGGTCGTCGCGGGCGCCGGCGACGACCAGCGGATGGTCGTCAACATGGGCCCGCAGCACCCGTCGACGCACGGCGTGCTGCGGCTGGTGCTGGAGCTCGAGGGTGAGACCGTCACCAGCGCGCGCACCGTGATCGGCTACCTGCACACCGGCATCGAGAAGAACATCGAGTACCGGACGTGGACCCAGGGCGTCACGTTCGTGACGCGGATGGACTACCTGTCGCCGATCTTCAACGAGACCGCCTACTGCCTGGCCGTGGAGAAGCTGCTCGGCGTCGAGGTCCCGGAGCGCGCGACCACGATCCGCGTGCTGTGCATGGAGCTCAACCGGATCGCCTCGCACCTGGTGTGGCTCGCGACCGGCGGCATGGAGCTCGGCGCGCTGACGGCCATGACCAACGGCTTCCGCGAGCGCGAGCTGGTGCTGGACTGCCTCGAGACCATCACCGGCCTGCGGATGAACCACGCGTACGTCCGGCCGGGCGGGGTCGCGCAGGACCTCCCCCCGGGTGCGGTCGAGAAGGTGCGCGAGCTCCTCAAGACCCTCGAGAAGCGGGTCCCGCTCGTCGACGACCTGCTGACCGGGCAGCCGATCTGGCAGAAGCGGCTGCAGGACGTCGCCTACCTCGACGTGCAGGGCTGCCTGGCGCTCGGCGTCACCGGACCGATCCTGCGGTCGGCCGGCCTGGCGTGGGACCTGCGCAAGACCGAGCCGTACTGCGGCTACGAGACCTACGACTTCGACGTCCCGACCGCGACGTCCGCCGACGGCTGGGGCCGCTTCCAGGTCCGCGTCGCGGAGATGAAGGAGTCCATGAAGATCGTCGAGCAGGCGCTCGACCGCCTTCAGCCCGGACCGGTCATGGTGCAGGACAAGAAGATCGGCTGGCCGGCCCAGCTCGCCCTGGGCAGTGACGGCATGGGCCAGTCGCTCGACCACGTCAAGAAGATCATGGGCACCTCCATGGAGGCCCTGATCCACCACTTCAAGCTGGTGACCGAGGGCTTCCGGGTCCCGGCGGGCCAGGTCTACGTCTCCATCGAGTCGCCTCGCGGCGAGCTCGGCGTGCACGCGGTGAGCGACGGCGGCACCCGCCCGTTCCGCCTGCACGTCCGGGAGCCCAGCTTCGTCAACCTGCAGTCGGCCTCGGCCATGTGCGAGGGTGCGCTCATCGCGGACGCCATCGCCGCCGTCGCCTCGATCGACCCCGTGATGGGTGGAGTGGACCGCTAGTGGCAGATCTGGGGATGCCCGCCAGCACCGTCGTGCCCGACGGTGTGCCTCCGCTGACGGAGGAGACGCGACGCGAGGCGCGCGAGATCATCGCGCGCTACCCGCGGTCGCGGTCCGCGCTGCTGCCGATGCTGCACCTCGTGCAGTCGGTGCAGGGCTACGTCTCGCCCGCCGGGATCGCGCTGTGCGCCGAGGAGCTCGAGCTCACCAAGGCCGAGGTCGGTGCCGTCGCGACCTTCTACACGATGTACCGCCGCCGTCCGGCCGGGACCTACCACGTCGGCGTGTGCACCAACACGCTCTGCGCGGTGCTCGGTGGCGATGCGCTGTTCGCCGCCGCCAAGGAGCACCTGGGCATCGGCAACAACGAGACGACCGCCGACGGCTCCGTCAGCCTCGAGCACATCGAGTGCAACGCGGCCTGCGACTACGCCCCGGTCGTGATGGTCAACTGGGAGTTCTACGACAACCAGGACCCCGCCTCGCTGCGGTCGCTGCTCGACGCCTGCCAGGCGGGCAACCCGCCGGCGCCGACCCGTGGCCCCTCGAAGCTGGTGAGCTTCAAGGAGATGTCGCGGGTGCTCGCCGGCTTCAACGACGGCCTCGGGCAGGAGGGCGTGACGGCCGGTCCGGCCACGCTCGTCGGTCTGCAGATCGCCCAGCAGCGCGGCGACGTCGCGCCGTCCTACCCCGCTCAGGAGTCCTGATGCTCACCCCCGTGCTGAGCGCCCACTGGGACGAGCCGGACGCGTTCACCCTCGAGGGCTACACGCGGCACCGCGGCTACGAGGCGCTGACCAAGGCGCTGAGGTCCGAGCCCGACGACCTGATCCAGCTGGTCAAGGACAGCGGCCTGCGCGGCCGCGGCGGTGCCGGCTTCCCGACCGGCATGAAGTGGGGCTTCATCCCGCAGGAGGACCGTGGGTCCGATGGTGGGCGGAGTGCCAAGCCCCATTACTTGGTGGTCAACGCCGACGAGTCCGAGCCAGGCACGTGCAAGGACGTGCCGTTCATGCTCGCCAACCCGCACGCCCTGATCGAGGGCGTGATCATCGCGTCGTACGCGATCCGCGCGAGCCACGCCTTCATCTACGTCCGGGGCGAGGTCACCCACGTCGTACGACGGCTGCAGGACGCCGTGCAGCAGGCGCTCGCCGCCGGCCACCTCGGCAAGGACATCCACGGCAGCGGCTTCGACCTCGACATCGTCGTGCACGCCGGTGCCGGTGCCTACATCTGCGGTGAGGAGACGGCGCTGCTCGACTCGCTCGAGGGCTACCGCGGCCAGCCCCGGCTGC
>CAMLIA010000310.1 GCA_946479905.1 uncultured Frankiales bacterium
CTCAGGTGCTCGCGCGGATGCGAGCCCGCCGCCACACCACCACACCGCAGGAGGAGCAGTGACCACCACCACCGACCACCAGCCGCTCGCGAGTTCACCCTGCGCGGCCTCATCGTCCTTGCGCCCGGCGTGTTCGCTCACGACGGCGACACCATCACCGAGGAGGACAAGGCCCGGCTCGACGACCTGCACCTGCGGAAGATCGACCTCGCCGACAACGTCTTCGTTGTGAACCCGGCGACGCCCGAGCACCCGGACGGCTACATCGGGGAGTCGACGCGTCGGGAGATCGAGTACGCGACGCAGCTCGGGAAGCCCGTCACGTACCTCGAACCGGCCGCGGCGCTCAGCGCCCCCGCCACCTGACCCGCACCCCGCCCGATCCGGATCACCACCAGGAGGAACCCGTGAACAAGACGCAGCTCGCCGAGGCCGTCGCCGACAAGGTCGGCAGCAAGAGGGCCGCCGTCGAGGCCATCGACGCGATCGTGGACGCCATCACCGAGACCGTCGCGAACGGCGACAAGGTCACCCTCACCGGCTTCGGCGTGTTCGAGAAGGCGACCCGGCCGGAGCGTGAGGCGCGGAACCCCGCCACCGGCGCCCGGATCACCGTCCCCGCGACCGACGTGCCGAAGTTCAAGCCCGGCCAGCCGTTCAAGGACCGCGTCAAGGACCGCGCCCGGCACTGATCCCCGGCGTCCCGCCGGACTTCCCTACCGGCGGGGCGCCCCACCACCTGACCGAGGAGACCACCGTGACCACCTGCATGAGCTGCCGAGGCACCTTCGACCCCGGCGAGAGTTCGTCTCAGGACCCGGAACAGTTCTGCAGCTCGGACTGCGAGAGCTGGTACTGGGGCGATCGACAGCCCGCCTGAGCCCCGCCCTGAGCGCCCCGTCACCCGAACAGGGAGGCGGGGCGTTCGCCATTCCGCCCGCCGCCGCGACACGCGCCCCCGACCTCGCTACGGTTTCCCATGCCGCCCCGCGCCCCTCACGACACGGGGCGGCCCACATGGGACAACCGGAAGGGTACCGATGGCAACCACACTCCCGCCTGATATGCCCAAGGTCATCGCAGTCGGCGGCCTCAAAGGCGGCATCGGCAAATCGACGCTCGCCATGTTCATCGCCTTCGTCTACGCCGTCATCTACGGCAAACGCGTCCTCTTCGTCGACGCCGACCCCGCCAGCCAGACCGGCTGGGACTGGTGGAAACTCGCCCGCGCCGCCGGCCGAGCCCTCCCCATCGACATCGAGACCTGGCCCCACGCCCAAGTCGGCGACATGGTCGTCGACCGCACCCCCGGCAAATACGACGTCGTCGTCGTCGACTGCGGCGGAGACTCCGACGCGATCCTCGCCTCCGCCGTCGAGATCTGCTCGTACGCCCTCATCGCCACCACCCCCTCCAAGCCGGACGTGCGCCGTGTCGCCCCCACCTTCAAATCCGCTGTCGACGCCGCACAGCGCGCCGGCCGAGAAGACGAGATCGACGCCGCGATCGTCTTCACGAAGGTCGACAACCGTCGCGACGCCTACAACACCCGCATCCGCGCGCAGACCGAGGAGCACCTGCCGGTGATGGCCGCGCAGGTCTCCAACCGGCCCGCGGTGTACGCCGATGCGTTCGGTCTCGGCGCTCCGCCGGCCGCCGACCTCGAAGAGGTCCACGCCATCGTCAAGGAGATGGAGGCGGCCTGATGCCGAAGATCGGTGACACCGTCCGCCGCACGAAGAACAAGGACGACGGGTTCAGTGTCTTCGACGACACGACTCCCCCGCGCTCCGAAGCCGCCGACCCGCCGGGTCCGGTACCCGCGGCGACGTTCCAGCCGCCCGTGCCCGACAGCATCCTCGAGCCGACCGCCGTCCTCGAAGCGCTCCCCGACCCCGACGAGCCCGCCAGCGACTCCCCGACCCTCGACGAGCGGGAACGCCGCGAGTTCGCCCGCTGCGAGGCGGCGATCCGGAACCTGAACGTCGCGTTCTGGCAGGCCGGCCGCGCCCTCGAAGCGATCTTCCGGCGCCGGTACTACCGGGAGACACACCCCACGTTCGTCGCCTACCTCGAGATCTGGGGGATGGGGAAGTCGCAGGCGTACCGGCTCATGGAGTCCTGGCGGCTGGCCGAGCAGGTGTCCCTAATTGGGGACACGAACCTCGGTCAGGTGCAGGAGCTCGTGCCGCTCGCGAAACGCCACGGTCTCGACGCGGCCGTCGCCGTGTACCGCACGGTCGCTGAGACGCCCGGGGTGAAGGTCACCGCGAAGAAGCTCGCCGGGGCCGTCGCTGTCCTTCCCGAGGACCGGTGGGATGAGGGCGAGGCGGTGCAGCGGATCCGCGCGTTCCTCGCCGGGGAGCTTGAGCCCGCCGCGGTGCCGGAACCGGACCCGGAGGAGCGGGTGCAGCGGGTCCGGGCGCGGCTGCGGAAGCTCGTCGACCCGAACCTCGTGCGCGCGGCCGGGCCCGCCGCGGTGAAGGAGGTCATCGACGAGCTCCGGCGCCTGGCCGAGCAGCTCGAAGCAGGGGAGTAGCCCGGACGACAGAAAGCCCCCGCCGTGTCCCGGCGGGGGCTTCGTTGTTCCGAGCGCGGGAGGCCTACCCGTGCACACCACAGATCTGCGCGGGCGTCCGGTCGAGGTACCGGGCCCACCGCTCATCGTTGTCCGCGTCGCCCGTGGTGTTCTCGCACCGGTCGCACACGTACCCGCGGACCTGTTCGGCCTCGTCGAGGTCCGCGACGAGATCCGACCACGTCTCCGTCGACGAGGGGCGGCCGCACAGCGCGCACCGGCCGGCCTGCCAGATCCACACCAGATGCTCGGCGACCATGCCGGGGTCGGGGAGGAGGCCGGAGGCGTTGCGGCCGATGAGGTCCGCGCGGGCAGCCTGGCGGGTCTCGTCGGTGGGGGCGGGCCAGGTCCAGCACGCCGGGGTGAGGTCGGTGGCGGTGTCGGGCATCGGTTCTCCTCTGGTCATCCTGCGATCGTGTCCATCAGCGCGGGCACCCACGTGCCGTGGGTCACCCACACCACCACGCCGATCCCGGCATACAGGCCCGGGACGACCACCCAGCGTTCCACGCCCTTGCCGGTGTCGACGGATGCCCACCGGTAGCGGCGCGGGTTCGGCCACCACCAGTTCACGCCCGACTCCGTTGCCGCGTCCCCGAGGAGATGCGCGAGATACCCGACCGTGACGGCGACCGGCACGACCCACAGGTCGATACCGGAGTGCGTGACCCGCCAGCACACGAAGAACAGCCCGGCGGCGTGGACGAGCCCGGCTACGTTGCGGTAGTCGAGGCGGCCGTTCGGGCGGTTCGGTGGGCGGCGCCACAGCGCGCGGACACCGAGGCCGGCGCACAGCCACATTGTGACGGTCACCGCGATGATGCTGAACGACGTGGCGACCGCGAGCAGCGTGGCGATGGTGAGGCCGAGGAGTGAGTGGGTGGCGTGCCGGTGCCCGCCGGAAATGCGGCAGACGAGGTGCGCCGCGGTCTGGGAGATGGGCCCGAACGCGCGGGCGGGTGTGGCTTGGGGGTGGTCGAGGTCGGGCAGTAACCCGGCGCCAGCGGCGACGATCGTGCCGATCGCGGCGGGGAGCGGGCCGAGGTGGTGGATGTAGTGGGAGAGCGGGAAGCTCACGGCGAGGAACACCCCGGCG
>CAMLIA010000311.1 GCA_946479905.1 uncultured Frankiales bacterium
GGGCACCGGCGCAGATGACACGCACCCGCTCCCGGCCGGGGATCTCGCCCTCCCAGGTGGACGCCGCCTCGAGGATCGACGCGACGACCGCCGGCGCGGCGCACATGACGGTGACGCCGTACTTCTCGACCCGGCGCAGGATCTCCGCGCCGTCGACCTTGCGCAGGACCACGTGCGGGACACCCATGCCGGTCATGCCGAAGGGCATCCCCCACCCGTTCGCGTGGAACATCGGCAGCGTGTGCAGGTAGACGTCCCGGTCGGTGACCCCGGCGTGCAGGGCGAAGGTGACGGCGTTGACCCAGATGTTGCGGTGGGTGATCTGCACGCCCTTCGGCCGCGCGGTCGTCCCCGACGTGTAGTTGATCGTGGCGGTGGCGTCCTCGTCCGCGTCCCAGGCCGCCGGCTCGACGTCGAAGCGCAGCATCGCCTCGTACTCCGGACCGAGGACGACGGTGTGCTTGGCCGACGAGCCCTCGACGAGGTGCGCGACCTCCGGGTCGACGAGCACCACGGACGCGCCGGAGTGCTCCAGGATGAAGGCCACCTCGGCCGGGGCCAGCCGGAAGTTGATCGGCACGTAGATGCGGCCGTAGGAGCAGACGCCGAAGAACCCCTCGAGCATCCGGGCGCTGTTCTGGCTGACGATGGCGACCCGCTCGCCCTGCCCGACGCCCAGCTCGTCCAGGCCGGCGGCCAGCGCGCGGGTGCGACGCGCGAGCTCGGCGTAGGTGACCGACCCGAGTCGGTCGTCCCCCGGCTCGTCGACGACGCCGATGCGGTTGCCGTAGCAGAGCTCGGCCCGGTCCAGGAAGTCAGCTGTGCTGAACGGCACCTTCATGGCCCGAATCAAACACCAAGGCCCCCGTACGCTGGAAGGGTGAGCATCGACCCCGAACGCCTGAGGATCGCGCTCGAGGTGCTCCGCGAGCTCGACGAGCTCGATCCCGACCACCCGGACGCCGTCGCGGTCCGGCGTGCGACGGCCCACGTGTACAAGAGCGTGAAGCTCCGGCGCCGCAGCGAGAAGCGCGCCTCCATCACGGCCGCCGACGAGGCCGTCACCAACCTGACCGCCACGGGCTCGAAGGACCGCATCGACGACGAGACGGCCGGCATCCCGCTGACCGCCACCGACTCGGGCATCGTCGGCCGGCTGCACCGGGCCCGGTCCTGCTACATCTGCAAGCAGCGCTACCGCGACGTGGACGCCTTCTACCACCAGCTCTGCCCGCCCTGTGCCGCCTTCAACTGGGCCAAGCGCGACGAGCACGTCGACCTGTCCGGGCGCCGGGCGCTGCTCACCGGCGGCCGCGCCAAGATCGGCATGTACATCGCCCTGCGCATCCTGCGCGACGGCGCCGACCTGACGATCACGACCCGCTTCCCGCACGACGCCGTCCGCCGGTTCGCCGCCCAGCCCGACAGCGCCGACTGGCTCCACCGGCTCAAGGTCGTCGGCATCGACCTGCGCGACCCCGGCCAGGTGATGCACCTCGCCGACACCGTCGCAGCGGACGGTCACCTCGACATCCTGGTCAACAACGCCGCCCAGACGGTACGACGATCGGCGGCGTCCTACGCCCAGCTCGCCGCTGCGGAGCACGCCGCCGAGCAGCTCGAGACGACCGTCCCCATCACCGACCTCCGCTCCCCCGTCGCCGAGATCGAGGGCGCCATCGGCCGCCGGCTGACGCCGGAGGCGGTCACCGCCCTCGCCCTGACCAGCGGGAGCGCGAGCCTGTCCCGGATCGAGGAGGGGCTGGCCATCGACGCCGGTGGGCTCGTCCCCGACCTGGCTCCTGAGAACAGCTGGAGCAAGCCGCTGGGCGAGGTCGACGAGGTCGAGATGCTCGAGGTGCAGCTGTGCAACAGCGTCGCGCCCTTCATCCTCGTCTCACGGCTGCGGCAGGCGCTCGCGAGCAGCCCGCACCGTCGTACCTATGTCGTGAACGTCAGTGCCATGGAGGGCCAGTTCGGCCGCCGCTACAAGGGCGCCGGCCACCCGCACACCAACATGGCCAAGGCGGCGCTGAACATGCTGACCAAGACGAGCGGCCCGGACCTGCTCGAGCAGGGCATCCTCATGACCGCGGTCGACACCGGCTGGATCACCGACGAGCGCCCGCACCCGCAGAAGGCCCGCCTCCACGACGAGGGCTTCCACGCGCCGCTGGACCTCGTCGACGGCGCCGCCCGGGTCTACGACCCGATCGTCCAGGGCGAGCGCGGCAACGATCTTGCTGGCGTGTTCCTCAAGGACTACGTAGTTTCAGCCTGGTGAGCCGCATCCACGACGTCGGCGGCCTGCAGGGGTTCCCTGCGGTCGTCCAGGAGATCGACGAGCCGCCCTTCCACAGCGACTGGGAGGCGCACGTCTTCGCGATGAACCGCGCCCTCATCGGCAAGGGCGTCTACAACCTCGACGAGTTCCGCGACGCCGTCGAGCGGATGGCGCCCCCCGACTACCTGGCCGCCAGCTACTACGAGCGGTGGCTGCACGCGATCCAGACGCTGCTCGTCGAGAAGGGGGTGTGCAGCGCCGATGAGCTTCAGCACGGGTGACCGGGTCCGCACCCGCCGCGACGACCCACCGCACCACACCCGGGTGCCGCGCTACGTGCGTGGTGCCGTCGGCACCGTCGTGGAGCCGATCGGCGAGCACCCCCTGCCCGACGACCGGGTGCGGGGCACCGTGACGGTCGAGCAGGTCTACACCGTGCGGTTCCCGGCCCGGGAGCTGTTCGGCGAGGGAAGCCACGACGTCACGGTCGACGTCTGGTCGAGCCACCTGGAGCCGGCGTGAGCGAGCACCACGAGGACGGCGCGCTCGCCGCGCGGACCCGGCACGTCGAGGCGCTGCTGGAGGCCCGCGGCCTCATCGACGCCGCCGAGCTGGACCGGGCGCTGGAGGCCTTCGTCGCCCGGGCGTCGCCGGCCAACGGTGCCCGGGTCGCGGCCCGCGCGTGGACCGACGACGGGTTCCGCGACCGGCTGCTGGCCGACGGCAGCAGCGCGATCGAGGAGCTCGGGCTGTCGATGGGCGGCGGCATCCAGCCGCAGCGGCTCAAGGTCGTCGCGAACACCGAGACCGAGCACAACGTCATCGTCTGCACGCTGTGCTCGTGCTACCCGATCGCGCTGCTGGGCCCCTCGCCCACCTGGTACAAGTCCGAGGCGTACCGCTCCCGGGTGGTCCGGGACCCGCGGTCGGTGCTCGCCGAGTTCGGCACCGTGCTCCCCGACGACGTGCACATCACCGTCTGGGACGCCTCGGCCGAGACCCGCTACATGGTGCTGCCGCGGCAGCCGGCGGACCTGCCCGAGGACGAGCTGGCTGCGCTCGTCACCCGCAACGGGCTGATCGGCACCGCCGTCCTCTGACGCCCGGCAGGAGGCCGGTCGCCACCACGCCGCGATCTTCGTCACGTTGCTGTCCAGGTGGACCACTGACAGCAACCTGCCGCGCCTCGTCACGAGCCCCTCGACGATCTTCGCCGGATGGCGATCGCACCGGGGCCCTGACGACAGCATGACGTAGATCGTCGTGACGGTTGCGGGCACGAGCAGCACGAGGCGGGGTGATCTAGCGTCGGGGGCGTGAACCCGTCGGAGGCGCTCGTGGACCTCGTGGCGCGGGGCGGCGTGGCCGTGCTGAGCGGCGCCGGC
>CAMLIA010000312.1 GCA_946479905.1 uncultured Frankiales bacterium
ACGTTGGTGTCGCAAAACCGCCAGACATCGATGCGGCGGGGCACCACGATGGTTGTCGTGCACAGCCAGATGAGCCGGGACTTCGATCAGTGCTTCCGGGCGGTCCAGGCCAAGGACAGCCGGTTCGACGGCTGGTTCTTCACCGCGGTCCGGACGACCGGCATCTACTGCCGCCCGAGCTGCCCGGCCGTCCCGCCGAAGGCGAAGAACATCGAGTTCCACCCGACGGCGGCGAGCGCCCAGGCGGCCGGCTTCCGGGCCTGCAAGCGGTGCCGCCCGGACGCGAGCCCCGGCAGCCCGGAGTGGGACACCCGCGGGGACCTGGTCGCCCGGGCGGTCCGACTCATCGCCGACGGCGTCGTCGACCGCGAGGGCGTGCCAGGGCTGGCAGATCGCCTGGGATACAGCAGACGGCAGCTCGAGCGGCTGCTGCTCGCCGAGCTCGGCGCCGGACCCCTGGGGCTGGCCCGGGCCCAGCGCGCGCAGACCGCCCGGCTGCTCATCGAGACGACCGGGCTGCCCTTCACCGACGTCGCGTTCGCCAGCGGCTTCGGCAGCGTCCGGCAGTTCAACGACACGGTGCGCGAGGTCTTCGCCACGACGCCCGGCGAGCTGCGGGCGAAGGCGAAGCCGGGGGCGCCGGCGAAGGGCACGGTCACCGTCCGGCTCCCCTTCCGGCAGCCACTGTTCCCGGACAACCTCTTCGGCCACCTGGTGGCCACGGCGGTGCCCGGCGTGGAGGAGTGGCGGGACGGCGCCTACCGCCGGACGCTCCGGCTGCCCCACGGTCACGGCGTCGTGGCCCTGACGCCGACCCCCGAGCACGTCAGCTGCACCGTGCGGCTGCAGGACATGCGGGACCTCTCGACGGCGATCGCGCGCTGCCGCTGGCTCCTCGACCTCGATGCGGACCCTGTCGCGATCGACGCGCAGCTCAGCCTCGACCCGCTGCTGGATCCGTTGGTACGCAAGGCTCCTGGTCGCCGGGTGCCCCGGACCGTCGACGGCCACGAGCTCGCCGTCAGAGCCGTGCTCGGCCAGCAGGTGAGCACCGCGGCCGGCCGCACCCTGGCCGGCCGGCTCGTCGCGGCGTTCGGCGAGCCGGTCGAGGACGACACCCTCACCCACCTGTTCCCCACCGCCGAGCAGCTCGTCGACGCGGGCGAGCACCTCGCCATGCCGCAGTCGCGACGCGACACCGTCCTCCGGCTGGCCCGCGCTCTCGCCGACGGCGACGTCGACCTGGGCCAGGGCGTGGACCGCGAGGCCGCGCGCGCACAGCTGACGGCGCTGAAGGGCATCGGCCCCTGGACCGTCGAGACGGTCGCGATGCGGGCCCTCGGTGACCCGGACGCGTTCCTCCCGACCGACCTCGGCATCGCCGCCGCCCTGAAGGCGCTGCCCGGCGCCGATCCCGATCTCTGGCGACCCTGGCGCGCCTACGCCGTGCAGCACCTCTGGGCGCTCGGCGACCACCCCATCAACCTGATGCCTGGAGGCACCCGATGACCTTCGCCGTCGTCGACAGCCCCGTCGGACCCCTCACCCTCGTCGAGCGTGACGGCGCCGTCGCCGGCGTCTACATGACCGAGCACCGGCACCTGCCTGCGATCCCCGGCGACCGGGACGACACCGTCCTGCCGGACCTGCAGGAGCAGCTGTCGGCGTACTTCAACGGCGAGCTGAAGACCTTCGACGTGCGGGTCGCCGTCGCGGGAACTCTTTTCCAGCAGGGGGTCTGGGCGGCGCTGACGGAGATCCCGTACGGCGAGACCTGGTCCTACGCGCAGCTGGCCGAGCGCGTCGGCAACCCCCGGGCCGTCCGCGCGGTCGGTCTCGCCAACGGCAAGAACCCGGTGAGCATCGTCGTGCCCTGCCACCGCGTCGTCGGGAGCAACGGCAGCCTCACCGGGTACGGCGGCGGGCTCGACCGCAAGCAGCTGCTGCTCGACCTCGAGCGCGGCGCCTGACGTCAGCCGGCGGTGGACCGGCGTACGACGAGCTCGGGTCGGAACAGCACCTGCTGGTGCGCGTGCTCCTCCGGCTCGGCGATCTCCTCGAGCAGCAGCCCGGCAGCGGTGCGTCCGATCTGCACCGCCGGCTGCCGAACCGAGGACAGCGGAACGGCGGCGGTGGCGGCGAAGTCGATGTCGTCGTAGCCGATCAGCGCGACGTCGGACGGGACCGAGAGGCCGGCCTCGAGCAGGCCGCGCAGCACGCCGAGCGCGACGACGTCGTTGGCGCAGAAGATGCCGTCGGGCGTCCCACCTGCGAGGATGTCGCCGACGGCCTGATGCCCTTCGACCCCGTTGAGGGACGGGATCTCGACCCGCCGCACCGACGCGCCGGGCTGCCGGCTCACTGCTCGCTCCAGCCCGAGCCCTCGGTCGACGCACTGGCGCAGGCTGCTGGGGCCGGTGACGTAGACCAGCGTGCGGCAGCCCAGCGCCAGCAGGTGCGCCCCGGCGGCCTCGCCACCGCGCACGTCGTCCACGGCGACTGAGCACCGCCGGTCGTCGCCGGGCTCGTCGACCAGGACCACGGGGGTGCCACGTGAGTGCAGGCCCTCGAGCCGCCGCAGGCCGCCGCTCACCGGCGTGATGAGCACCCCGCCGACGCGCTGCTCCTCGAGGAACGTGAGGTGGGTGCCCTCCCGCGTCGCGGACTCGTCGGAGTTGCAGAGCAGCACGGCGTACCCCCGCTCCGCCGCCACCTGCTCGACGCCGCGGGCGACGTCGGTGAAGAACGGGTTGCCGATGTCGAGCACCACCAGCCCGAGTGAGCGGCTCCGGCCCGCCTTCAGCGTCGACGCCGAGCTGTTGCGGACGAAGCCGAGCTCCGCCATCGCCTGCTCCACCCGGGCGCGGGTCGCGGGCGAGACCTGGGCCGGCCGGTTGAGGACGTTGGACACCGTCCCCACGGACACGCCGGCGGCCGCAGCGACCGCCTTGATGCCAGCGGGTCGGCCCACCGTCGCCCCCTCGTGAAACGCTTCACGCGATGTGCTCTTGACGCCGCGACCCTATCCTCCCTATCGTGCGATGAAACGTTTCAGGACGGTGGCTCATGGGCAGCACGGCGCAGGTCAAGGCAGGGCTGCGGGCCCTGAGCATCGAGGTGCCCTCCTGGGCCTACGGCAACTCCGGCACCCGCTTCAAGGTGTTCGGTCAGCCTGGAGTGCCGCGCGACCCGTACGAGAAGCTGGCCGACGCCGCGCAGGTCAACGCCTTCACCGGCGCCGCCGGGTCGGTCTCGCTGCACATCCCGTGGGACAAGGTCGACGACTACGACCACCTCGCCAAGCACGCCGCCGACCTGGGTGTGCGGATCGGCATGATCAACAGCAACGTCTTCCAGGACGACGACTACCGGCTCGGCAGCGTCTGCAACCCGTCGGCGGCGATCCGCCGGAAGGCGACCGACCACCTGCTCGAGTGCGTCGACATCATGGACGCCACCGGCTCGCGTGACCTCAAGCTGTGGTTCGCCGACGGGCTCAACTACCCCGGGCAGGACGACCTGCGGTCCCGGCAGGACCGGCTCGCCGCGGCGCTGCGGGAGGTCTACGACCGGCTCGGCGACGACCAGCGGATGGTGCTCGAGTACAAGTTCTTCGAGCCGGCGTTCTACGCCACCGACGTCCCGGACTGGGG
>CAMLIA010000313.1 GCA_946479905.1 uncultured Frankiales bacterium
TCCGGCCCGGCGACGAAGCCGTCCAGGGAGATGGACATGTGGCAGGTGGTGTCCGTCACCGCGAGGCTCCTGTGTGATGGCGAGTTGGAGGGTCGCGGACGCTATCAGGTGGCTAGGTCAAGGGCGTGGAGAGCGGCCTCGACGAAGGTCCGCTCGCTGACCTGACCGCCGAACGCGATCTGCTGGAGCGCGAGCCCCTGCAGCACTGCGACGAGCTGCTGGGTGCGACTCGCGTCGCCACCGCGGGAGGCGATGTCCTGGCGGAGGTCCTCGACCTGTCGCTGGTGAACGTCCTTCAGGGCATCCGCGATGCCCTGGTCCGTAGCCGCCAGGCGGACCAGGTCGAGCTGTGCCAGCAGCAGGTAGACACCCTCGGTCCGCAGTGTGGCGGCGTGATAGCCCGACGCGAAGATGCGCACTGCCTTGCGCAGATCGCGGACCCCCTTCGGCAGGCCGGCCTGCTCACCGATCTGGCGGACCAGCGCCGCCGCCAGCAGGGCGCCACGGCTGCCGAAGGTCGAGTAGACCGCGCCCGTGGTCAGGCCGGCCCGGCGCGCCACGGCCTGCAACGAGCACGCAGCCCAGCCGCGCTCCGCGAGCAGCTCGTCCACCGCGTCGAGAAGCGCCTCGCGGGTACCGGGCTTCCCTCTCTGCTGCGCGGACTCGCTCACCAGCACTCCCTTGACGCCACGGCCTGAAGACCGCAATAGTAACGGCATTATCAACCGGAGGGCCAGCATGCGACGCCACGGACTCCCCGCGTTGCTGCTCGCCTGCGCGACGGCGTGCGGCACCACGGTTCCCGCCGCGCAGTCGGGCGGCGGTCCCCTCGGGGCGACCCAGCAGCTCGCAGGGACACCTGCGGGGACCACCGCCGCTGCCCCCTCCAGCACGTCCACGGACGTCACGGCGAGCACCACGGGCGGCTCCACCGGATCGCTCGACATCGGATCGACCCCGGGAAGCAGTTCGACGTCCGGTGACCGGACGAGCAGCCGTGTGACCTCGGCAGAAGCCGATCGCTCCCCCGTGAAGCTGGGCATCGTCTACACGAACAACGACGCGGCTGCCGGTGCTGGTGTCGACAACCAGGAGAGCTTCACCTCGCGTCGCGCCTTCGAAGCGATCGTGCAGGCGTGGAACGCGCGAGGGGGCCTGGCCGGTCGGCGCATCGACCCGGTGTGGGCCGAGATCCGCTCCAGCTCGAGCAACTACGCCGCCGACCTGCAGGCACTGTGCACCCGGTTGACCCAGGACGAGAAGGTCGCCCTCGTCGTCGGCAACATCGGCCTCTACGACGAGGGCTTCGACCGGTGCCTGGCCGCAGCGGGTCTCACCTACGTGTCCGGCGACTACGCACTCGGCGACGACGACGACCTGGCCAGAAGCCCGGGCTTCCTTACACCCACCACCCTCACCATCGACACCCGCATGCGGGTGCTGCTCGAGCGGATGGTGGCGGCCGGACGGATCACGCGCAGGGACAAGCTGGGCGTGGTGGTCGAGGGCTGTCCGTACAACACGCGCGCCTACAACCGCACCGTCGTCCCTGTCGCGACCAGGCTCGGCGTCCCTGTGGCGGCGACGTACACCGCGCGCTGCTTCCGGAACCTCTCCGACCTCGGCGGTCTCGCCTCCGAGATGTCGAGCGCCGTCCTGCAGTTCCGCGGAGCCGGCGTCACCGAGGTGGTGTTCGTGTCAGGCGGCGTCGAGGGCAACGTGGTCCTGCTCTTCCTCACCGCCGCAGAGAGCCAGCAGTACCGACCGAAGTACGCACTCACCAGCGTGGCCGCGCCCACGGTCCAGGAGGCCAACACCCCGAAGGCGCAGCTGGCCAACGCGTCGGGCCTCGGTTGGCTGCCGAGCCTCGACACGACGCAGCGGACGCCGCTGTCCCCTGCCCAGGCGCGATGCACCCGCGACCTGCGGGCCGGCGGCCTGAGCCCCGTGTCCCCGGCGGACCGGTTCACGGCGTACTCGGAGTGCGACGGCATCAGCCTGTACAACGCACTGCTGCGGGCAACGGCCGGCAGAGCCGAGCGAGCCAGGCTGCTCGCCGCAGCCAGCTCGCTCGGCACCGGTTTCGCCAGCGCCACGGCCCTTGCCGGGGCCATCGACTTCCGCGGCGGTCGCCGCACCGGGCCTGCCCGTGGACGCCTGTTCGCCTGGTCCACCGGATGCGGCTGCTTCGGCTACACCGGCCGCCCCTTCACCCTCTAGGAGAGCGAGTGTCACACCTGCAGGAGCGCCTGACCGTCCTCGCAGACAAGCACGGAGTGGTCGGCGCTGCTGCCGCCCTCGCCGTCGGAGACGACGTCACCACTGCGGCCGCAGGGGTGCTCAACATCCGCACCCAGCAGCCGGCAACCATCGACAGCGTCTTCCAGTTCGGCAGCATCACCAAGACGTGGACCGGAACACTGGTCATGCAGCTGGTCGACGAGGGGTTGCTCGACCTGGACGCGCCGGTCACGACGTACCTGCCGGAGTTCCGCGTCGCCAGCACCGAGACGACGGACACGGTCACCGCGAGGCACCTGCTGACGCACAGCAGCGGCATCGACGGAGACTTCTTCCCGGACACCGGTCGAGGCGACGACTGCCTGGCCCGGTACGTCGACGAGATGCGCGACCTCGGCTCGAACCACGCGCTCGGCGCCACGATGAGCTACTGCAACGCCGGTTTCGTGGTCCTGGGGCGCCTGGTCGAGGTCTTGCGGGGGCAGACCTGGGACGTCGTCCTCCGGGACCGGCTGATCGCACCCCTCGACCTCGAGGCCTGCGGCACGCTGCCCGAGGAGGCGCTGCTGTGGGGCAGCGCAGCAGGACACCTGGCCGGACCGACGGTGGCTCCGCAGTGGACTCTCCCCCGCGCTGCCGGACCGGCCGGGCTCGTCCACGGCAGGGTCGAGGACCTGGTCGCCTTCGCCCGGCTGCACCTCTCCGAGGGGCTGGCTCCCGACGGGACCCAGGTCCTGTCCGCGGAGTCGGTGCGCGCCATGCGCGAGCCGCAGGTGCCCATCCCCGACCGCTGGACCCTCGGCGGCAGCGTCGGCCTGTCGTGGTTGCTGATGGACTGGGGCCGTCCGGTCTTCGGTCACGACGGGTCCACGGTGGGCCAGAACGCCTTCCTGCGAGTCGTCCCTGGATCCCCGCACGTCGTCGCGGCCCTGGTCACCAACGGCGGCGCGGGCCGCGAGCTCTACCAGGACCTGTTCGAGGAGCTCCTGAGCGAGCACGCCGGCGTCACGATGCCGGCCCGCCTCGAACCGCCGACTCGGCCGATCGAGGTCGACGTCCGGCCGTATGTCGGGACGTTCGCCAGAGGGAACATGACCTACGTCGCGAAGCAGCGCGGCGACGGGCTGACCCTGCTGGCCCGCCCGCGCGGGGTGCTCGCCACGGTGCTCGGCACCGCCGAGGTCGAGGGTCCGATGATCCCGTTCGCGGAGGACACGTTCCTCACCCGACTGCCAGGCGTCGACGGCTGGCTGCCGGCGGTCTTCTACACCCTGGACGACGGCAGCCGCTACCTGCACCTAGGAGGTCGCGCCACACCGCAGGACTGAGGGTCAGGCCGGTGCGAGCAGGTTCTCGTGCCGCGC
This sequence comes from uncultured Frankiales bacterium, assembly GCA_946479905.1. The sequence continues at coordinate 3,606 of CAMLIA010000313.1, forward strand.
GACGCGCACCGCAGCGGCGA
>CAMLIA010000314.1 GCA_946479905.1 uncultured Frankiales bacterium
TGCTCCGCAACCCGCTGCCTGGCTTGTCGGCGATGGAGTGGTGGCAGTGGGTGTCCTCCACCGAAGACATCTACGGCGAGGCGTTCGCGTGGAAGCGGCGTGACGCCGGGGGCCGGCCGTTCCAGCTCCCGCTGCTGCACCCGACGTGCATGACGCGTAACGACAGCGACACTGGCTGGCGGTACGACAAGGGCCGGGTCCACCTCGACCTGGATGACGCCGAGGTGCTGCACTTCCGGCGCTACAGCCCCTCGTCGGCGCGCCGTGGCCTGTCCCCGCTCGAGCCGCTGCGTCGGACGCTGGAGAACGAGGACGCCTCTAGGCGGGCCACGTCGGCGTTCTGGCGCAACGGGGCCCGGCCGTCGTTCGTGCTCAAGCACAAGGCTCAGCTCAGTGAGCCGGCGCAGAGGCGACTCAAGGCGCAGTTCGACGCTGGGCACGCGGGGGTCGACAACACCGCCTCGTCGCTGGTGCTCGAGGAGGGCATGGAGCCGGAGGTGCTCAGCCTGTCGGCTGAGGAGGCGCAGTACATCGAGTCGCGGAAGCTGAACCGCGAGGAGGTCGTGGCGGCCTACGACATGGCCCCGCCGGCTGTGCACATCCTCGACCGGGCGACGTTCAGCAACATCACTGAGCAGTTCCGGTCGGTGTACCGGGACACGATCGGCCCGTGGGCTCACCGCCTCGAGTCGGTGATGATGACTCAGCTGGTGCCCGACTTCGGCGATGACGCGCTGTACGTCGAGTTCCTCATGGACGAGGTGCTGCGTGGCGACTTCGAGACCCGGTCGGCTGCGCTCAACCAGGCGTTCTGGAGGACGATCGCCGAGAAGCGCCGGGTGGAGAACCTGCCGTACATCGACGGCACCGACGAGCTGCTCATCAACACCGCCTCCCAGCCGTTCTCGATGCTGACCGCCGCATCGGACGGGACGTCCGAGATGCGCGTCACCAGCGAGCAGGTGGAGCAGGTGACGGCGCTGTTCCGCGCCGGCGCCGAGTGGGCCGCCGCCTGCCAGGCCGTCGGCATCCCGGTCATCGCCCACACCGGTACCGAACCGATCACGGTCCGGGACCCGGTCGAGGCCCTCCCGCTTCCTGTCGCCCGGTCCGTCGCGGGGCGCCTGGCGTGGCAGAAGTCGCTGGACGAGGTCGACGCCGCGGCGTTGACGGCCGACCTGAACGGATCAACAAGCAAGGTGCTCGCGGCGCTCGCTGCGGCAAAGGGTGAGGGACTCAGCGTGGCCGCATTCCGCGACCGTGTCATGTCGATGGTGGAGGAGTAGCCGTGGAGCGCAAGGCAACCGAGGCTCTCGCCACGGTCAAGGACATCGCGTCGGAGAGCGTCAACGGCGAGTTCGAGATCGTCATGTCGACCGACTCGGTCGACCGTGACGGTGAGGTCATCGTCAAGGGCGCGTTCGACCCGCTGCCCGAGAGCATCCCGGTGCACGCCTTCCACGACTTCAACGACCCCATCGGTCGCGCGGTCCCGACCTACAACGAGGCCGGGCAGCTCGTCGGGCGGGGCTTCTACGCGAGCACCGCCCGCGCCCAGGAGGTGCGCCAGCTCGTGAACGACGGGGTCATCGCGCACACCTCGGTCGGCTTCATGGCCGCTGACCGGCAGAAGCACGAGGGCGGACCGACCGAGATCAAGAGCGCGGAGCTCCTCGAGGTGTCGTTCGTGTCGGTCCCGAGCAACCGTGACGCTCGCGTGCTCGCCGCGAAGGGCCTGTACGAGAAGGGCACGAAGGGCGAGCGGCTCCAGCAGATCCACGACCTCGCTGTGCAGAACGGCGCGGACTGCGCTGCCCCCAAGTGCGCAACCCCCGAGGCGGTCAAGGCCGCCCCCACAGACACGACCGCCCCCGCTGCCCCCTCCGTCGAGGACGGCAAGCAGCCGGCAAGCGTCGTCACACAGGCTCGCCTCGCGGCGGCCCGTGCGCTGCTCGACATCGTCTAGCAGCACCTCCCCCGCACCACCCCTTCAGCCGACCCCATTCGGGGGCTCGGCTCCTAGTCATGCCCGAGGAGGCTGACGATGGCTAGCAAGCGCGAGCAGCTCGAGAAGCTGGTCCACGACACGCAGGCGTTCGCCGACGAGATCGACGCACGCGGCACCCAGTCCGCGGAGGACACCGCCAAGCTCACGGCGATGCTCACCGACATCAAGAACCTCAGCGCCGCCGTCAAGACGGAGGCCGAGGCGAAGGGCAACCTGGACGACGCCAAGGCGTTCCTGTCGTCCCTGGCCGGCCCCGCACCGGAGGCCGACGAGAAGGCCCCCAGCCGGCCGTCGGTGACCCTGTCCGGCCTGCCGATGGAGACGCAGGGCAAGACCTTCGGCGAGCTGTTCGTCAGCTCCCCGGCCTACGCGGACTTTACGAAGCGGTACGCCGGCCGTGACGGGCTCATCCCCAACTCGGTGAAGGGCATCCAGTCGAGCCCGTTCCAGGCCGACGTGAAGGCGCTCCTCACGGGTGCGTCCGCGACGTCGGCTGGTGCGGCGGTCCGCAACGACCTGTACGGCCCGGTGACGGACCTGATCGGTGAGCGTGAGCTCAGCGTCCGGGACCTCGTCACCATCGGGCAGACCGGCTCGGACACCGTCGAGTACGTGCGGGTGACGGCGAAGACCAACAGCGCCGCTCCGGTCGCTGAGGCCACCACCTCCGCGCTGCCGACGCAGGACGGCACCACCGGCGCTCTCGTCAACGCCGCAGGTGGTGGGTACAAGCCCGAGTCGAGCATGGCCCTGGAGGTCGTCTCGGCCACGGTCAAGACGATCGCGCACTGGATGCCGATCACGAAGCGGGCCGCCTCTGACGCCCCGCAGGTCCGCACCCTGGTCGACAACTTCCTGCAGTACGGCCTCAACGAGGAGCTCGAGGACCAGATCCTCAACGGCTCCGGGTCCGGCGAGAACTTCACCGGCATCCTGAACTCGAGCCCCTCCACGGTCGGCTCGGCGGGCACCGACCTCGACGCGATCGTGGACGCGATCCGCACGGTCCGCGTCACCGGCCGTCGGCGCCCGACTGCGCTGGTGATCCACCCGAACGACTGGTACTCCACCGGCTTCCTGCTCGCCAAGGACAGCCAGGGGAACTACCTCGTGGGTGACCCGCGGGCGTCGGTCGAGCAGCTCAACCAGCTGTGGGGCCTGCAGGTCGTGGTGACCGAGGCCATGACGGAGAACACCGCCCTCGTCGGTGACTTCCGCCAGGCTGTCCTGTGGGAGCGCGAGGGCGTGACGCTCTCGATGAGCGACTCGCACGCGGACTTCTTCACCCGCAACCTGCTCGCTGTGCTCGCTGAGATGCGGGCGGCCTTCGGTGTGCTCGACCCGCAGGCCTTCTGCACCGTCACCGCGGTCTGATGGCGGACGAGACGCCCGAGGAGGGCAACGCTCCCGTCGAGGCCGTGGCCGTCACCGGCCGTCCGGCCGACAAGGCTCCCGCGAACACCACGTTCGCGGACAGGGCCTCCGCGGGTAGCAAGGCGGTCGACAGCGACGGCGCGGAGAACAAGTCCGTGTCGCCGCGCAAGGCCAGCAGCAAGCGCAAGTAGCTCGTCCCGCGCCGGCCCTGCCCTAGTGGTGGGGCCGGCGCGGCCCC
>CAMLIA010000315.1 GCA_946479905.1 uncultured Frankiales bacterium
TTCACCCCCGGCATGTGGTCTAGCCAAACGTGAGCCGTTCGGCCTAACGCAGAAGACTCTAAATGCCGCTTCCAGGGAAGCGCCACCACGAGATACCGGCGAAACCGGACATACGTACCATCAGCACCAGCAGATTCACCCGTTTGGGCCTCAAGGAAGCCCGGATCGGGGCCGAAAACAGGCGTAGCCGGCGGCGTCCTGGCTTGTCGGACAGCATCCGGAGCACCCGGGACTGCTCCGTTCGGCGGTGCTTCAGGTCCCCTGATCGGCACTTCGCGGGATATCGCCGGTCACCGGAGTCAGCCGCGGGCGAGCTCCACCGCGCGGGCGAACACGGCGTCGAGCATCGGCTCGGTGAGCCGGCCGGTGAAGGTGTTCTGCTGGGAGACGTGGAAGCAGCCCAGCACGGCGAACCGGCCTGCGTCGACCTCGACGCCGTGGCCGAACCGGGGGGTCCGGGAGTCCCAGAGCTCGAGCTCGCGGAGCTGGTCGAAGAACGCCTGCCACCCGAACGAGCCGAGGCACACGACGGCCCGCACCGACGGCAGCACCCAGCGCAGCTCGCGCGTCAGCCAGGGCGCGCAGGCGGCGCGCTCCTCGGGCAGCGGCTTGTTCGCGGGCGGGGCGCACCGGACCGGGAGCGTGACCCGGGTGTCGATGAGCGTCAGTCCGTCGTTGGCGTCGACCGAGGTCGGCTGGGACGCCAGGCCGGCGCGGTGCAGGGCGGCGTAGAGCCAGTCCCCGGAGCGGTCACCGGTGAAGATCCGGCCGGTGCGGTTGCCGCCGTGCGCCGCCGGCGCGAGCCCCATGACGAGGACCCGCGGCCGCGCGACGCCGAACCCGGTGACGGGCCGTCCCCAGTAGGTCTCCGTCGCGAACGCCGCACGCCGGGTCTCCGCGACCTTCTCCCGCCACTCGACCAGCCGCGGGCACGCTCGGCACACCGACGACCGGGCGTCCAGATGGTCCAGGGACGGCGCGGAGCCGGCGAGCCGGACGACGTCGGCGGCGTCGTGCGCCACCGGCGTGGTCGCGGACGCCTTGTCCGTGGGGAAGCCGCTGCCCGGTCGGATCACGGTGCGCTCGTGCCCTGCCGGCCGTAGCGGTCCTCCAGGCGCACCACGTCGAGCAACTGGGTCGTGGAGGCCTCCAGCATCACCGTGTCGCCGATCGCGGTGACCCGGTGCCGGACGCCGGGCGTGAGGTGGATGGACTCCCCGGGCTCCAGCTCGAACGTCTCGAGCTGGTCCTCGTGCACGCCGATCTCCACGCGCAGCCGCCCGGACTGCACGGAGATCGTCTCCTCCTTCTCCCGGTGGTACTGCAGCGAGAGCGCGTGCCCGTCGTTGATGTGGATGGCCTTCCCGCAGAACTTGCCGTCCACCAGGGCGAAGATCTCCTCGTGCCCCCAGGGCTTGTCGACGCGTCGGACGGCGCTGACCCAGTCGGCCTTGCTCACGTCTCCCCCATGCTCAGCGCGATCCCGTCGAGGATGTCGGACTCGCTGACGACCACGGGGTCCAGCGACAGCAGCTCCATCGCCCGGTCCAGGACGAGCGCGCCGCCCCCGATGACGTCCACCCTCCCGGGGTGCATGACCGGCAGCGCGGCACGCTCCTGCCGCGTCATGGCGAGCAGGTCGGCGGTGATCCTGCGGACCTGGGCACGCGACACCCGGCTGAGGTGGATGGCCTCGGGCTGGTATGCCGGGAGCTCGAGTGCCAGTGCGGCCACCGTCGTCACGGAACCGGCCAGGCCGACCGCCGTCCGGGCGCGGGCGGCCGGCACCACCTCCAGGACCGAGCGCAGTGCCCGGTCGACGTCGGCGACGGCCGCGTCGACCTCCGCGGCGGTGGGCGGGTCGGAGCGCAGGTGCCGCTCGGTCAGCCGCACGCACCCGACGTCGACGGAGCAGGCGGCCTCGACCGAGGAGGTGCCGAGGACGATCTCGGTCGATCCCCCGCCGATGTCCATGACGAGGAACGGACCGGTCGCGGCGTCGAGCCCCACGGTCGCACCGCGGAACGACAGCGCCGCCTCCTCGTCGCCGCTGACGACCTCCGGCTCGACCCCGAGCGTCTCCACCACCATCGCGACGAACTCGTCGCGGTTCGCGGCGTCCCTGGTCGCCGACGTCGCGACCATCCGGATCTTGTCGACCGACAGCGAGGTGCAGATCCCGGCGTAGTCCGTCAGGGCGTCGCGAGTCCGCGAGATCGCTTGTGGGGCAAGGGATCCCGTTTCGTCGACGCCCTCGCCCAGCCGCACCACCCGCATCTCGCGGTGCAGCTCGTCCCCCGGCAGGTCCCGGACGAGCAGGCGTACGGAGTTGGTGCCGCAGTCGATGGCCGCGACCCTCACGAGCGCGTCCTCTTGTGCGGGACGTCGTCGGAGTCGGGGTCGACGCAGGGACCCTTGGCCGCCCAGTCCTCGAGCATTGCCAGGGCCTCGTCGCCGAACGGGTTCACCCCTGGGCCGACCGCCAGCGCGTGCCCGACGAGGACGTGCAGGCACTTGACCCGCGTGGGCATCCCGCCCTGGGCGGGGACGTTCTCGAGCACCTCGTGGGCGTCGCGGCGGGCGACGTAGTCACGCGCCGCTTCGTCGTACCTCGCCTGCAGGGCCGGGTCCTCGGCGAGGCGCTCCGTCATCTGCTTCATGAGCCCGGACGACTCCAGTCGACCGATCAGCGAGGCCGCCCGCGGGCAGGTCAGGTAGTACAGCGTGGGGAACGGCGTGCCGTCCTCCAGCCGCGGGTTGGTCTCGACGACGTCGGGAAGCCCGCAGCCGCAGCGGTGCGCGACCGAGCGGATCGCGCGCGGCTCACGGCCGAGCTGGAGGCCGACCGCACGGACGTCCCGGGGGTCGAGCGTCACGGCGTGACGGTGGGCAGCGGTGCCGGCCGGTCCGCCGCCCGGACGCTGCCCCACACCTGCGAGTACCACGGTGCCTCGGGGCCGGTCGCCGCCACGCCCTGGCGGCCGACCGTCCCCGGGGGCGCCGGTGACGGCGACGGGCTCAGCACGACGTACGCGATCTCGCCGGGGAGCACGTAGTGCAGCCGGGTCCGGGCGAGCTCCCGGACGTAGGCGGGGTCCTCCAGCAGCCGCCTGCGCTGCTCGAGCTGCGTGACCCGCTGCTTCTTCGCCTGCAGCTCCTCCCGCGCGGCCTGGATCTGGCTGCGCTGGGAGAGGTACTCCCGCAACGGCAGGGCCGCGCTGACGACCAGGGCGCACAGGACGAGGCCGAGGACCGCGGCGCGCGTCGTGAGCCCGGTCTTGTGCGCCGACGGCTCCGGGCCCTTGGTGCGACGGACCGCGTTGACCTGCCGCTTGACGCGGCTGCTCGGCGGTCGACGCTTGGAGGGCACCCCGAAACGCTACGCCTTGCGAGCGCTGAACCTCGGGAAGGCGGCCGCACCGGCGTACCGTGCCGCGTCGTCGAGCTCCTCCTCGATGCGCAGCAGCTGGTTGTACTTCGCGACCCGCTCCGAGCGCGCCGGCGCGCCGGTCTTGATCTGGCCGCAGTCGGTCGCGACCGCGAGGTCCGCGATGGTGGTGTCCTCGGTCTCGCCGGAGCGGTGGCTCATCATGCAGCGGTAGCCG
>CAMLIA010000316.1 GCA_946479905.1 uncultured Frankiales bacterium
GGTCCCGGTCGATGAAGCCCTCGAGCATGGCCCACCGGTAGAAGCCCTTGATCGGAGTCATGGCGGTGTTCACCGTGGACCCGCGGAGGCCGCGCTCTTCGGAGAGGTGGCGGACGTACAACGCGATGGTGGTGCGGTCAGCGGCGAGAGCGTCAACACCGAAGGTGTGGCACCAGGTCAGGAACTGGTTGAGGTGGTACTCGTAGGCGTCCCGGGTGGTGCCCTCGTAGTCGGCGAGGTACCCGAACGCGATCCGCTCTAGATCGGTGAGGGCGGCGAGGCGAGATGGGAGTGGCAGCGCGATAGCGTGCGTCATGGTCACTGCTCCTGTCGATGTCAGGTAGTGGTGTCAAGGCCCTCACCAGGTGTTCCAGCACCGGGTGGGGGCCGCTTCTTTACTTGGACCAGACAGCGTACGTCGCCGTCCGGAAGACGAAAAGGGGCCTGCTCCTCGCTGTGGAGGAACGGGGCTTCATGATGGGTGGTCAGAGTCCGTTGTGCCAGGACTCAATGGTGTCCGCGACGACTCGCTGGCCGGCGGCGTTGATGTGAAGGCCGTCGTCGGTGTCGTACGCCGGCTGCAGCTGGCCAGCCTCGTTGGCGAGTGGGGTGGTGACGTCGACGACGTCGAGGCCGGAGGCGTGCAGCAGCCAGTCGTTCACCGCGAGCCGGGTGGGCTCGCACTCGGCGTGCGGGGGCGCCTGGGGCGGGATGGTGAGGAACGTGATCGGGGTCGACCGGGATGCGGCGATGCCGGCGAGTCGCTGGTAGCCGGCCTCGATCGCCCCGGTGCTGGAGTGGCAGACGTCGTTGGAGCCGAGCATGACGATGACGCGGGCGGGGAGGGTGCGGCCGTTGTCGAGGGCGATGTGGTCGAACTCGTCGACCCAGGGCCGCCAGGCGTAGCAGCCGGGGGTGACCAGGCAGGAGCCGGAGCGGGCGAGGTTGATCGCGGTGACGCCGTGGGTGGCGCGGTCGAAGACGGCGGGGTATGCGTACCGCGGGTCGACGCGGAATCCGACGGTGAGGGAGTCGCCGATGAAGACCCAGGGCAGCTCGGTGGGCATCTTGGGCCGGTGTTCGGGCGCAGCGTGGACAGGGGTGGCGAGCGCTGCGGCGAGGGCGAGCGCTGCGAGGATCCGGGTGGTCCACCGGAGCATGGCCGGTACGGTACTCCGCGCCGCTGACGCGGGCATGCGAAAGAGGCCCCCGCTCCACCCGAAGGTGAAGCGGGGGCGTGGGGACTATCCCGGCCGGCCAGGTGCAGCCGGCGAGGTGGTGACTACGCGGCGGGCGGGCGCTGGTCGCCGAACCAGTAGCCCTCACCACGCAGGCCGAGGGGCGTGCGGATCTTCTCGCCGTAGGCGGCGTTCGCCTCGGTCTGCCGCTGGAACTGGAAGTCGATCGGTAGCCCAGTGACTGCGGCCAGGTGCCGGCTCGTGATGAAGCCGAGCAGGCCCCACTCGTCATCGGTCAGGCGGTCGTACTGCTCGTCGCTGAGGATCAGCCGGACGTCGACGTCACGGTACGTGGGGCGCTCGAGGACTGAGCCGACCAGGTACGGCCCGTAGTCGGGGAACGTTGCGCGGAGCGGCTTGCACGCCTCGTCGAGGGCCCAGAGCTCGGGGCGCGTGATGTAGCCGCCGTTCGGCCGGACGGGGTGGTCCTCGATCATCGGCGCCCCTCCTGGTCGGGTCTACGTCTCGCTCTTGAGCTCCTGGAGCATCCGGTGCACCTCGCGCAGACCTGGGTACGCGGCGTACAGCCGCTCCCGGGCCTCGCGCGACGGCCGCTGGTAGTCCTCGAGCGTCGGGAGGCCCTGGCCCTTGCGCCACCGGATGATGGTCCGCTCGGACAGGCCGGACGCCGCGGCGACCTCGCGGATCGAGCCGCCGTGGCGCATGGCCGTCAGGACCGCGTCGACCAGCTCGAGCTCGGCGAGCGCGCGGATCTCGATCGCCCGCTGCACCCGCTCCTCGTCGGCCGGCCGAAGCAGGCCCTTGCGTTGCGGTGACACCGCGACAGCGTATGAGCCGTGAGCGAGTAAAGGTACTGACGCCGTGTCACCGCTCCCGGCCGAATGGGGTTTACGGACGCCCTCAAGGCGCGCCGGGTGTCTCCTCGCCGCCGTCGCCCTCGCGGGCGTTGTGGGCCTCGATCTGGGCCCGCAAGGCGGCGGGGAAGTGGTCGACCTCGGCCGGCGCCAGGGAGACGGTCTCGCCGGGTCGCTCGGTCAGCGTCTCGCCGTCGTCCTCGACGAAGATCGGCTGGACGATCACCTTCAGGAGCCGGAGCTGGCTGGGCTGCTGGCTCATGCGAACGCCGCCCCGGCCAGCCACGCGCCACCGACCCTGACGTAGAGCTTGTTGTCGGCCCGGCAGAACACGATCCCGGCGTGCCCGGTCTCCGGGGTGAACGCGCCGGTCGGCGCCGTCGCCACGGTCGGGATCTCCAGGTGGCCGGTGGTCGCCGACGCGGCGATCTCGGCCGAGGTGTCGCCCAGCACGACCCCACCGGCGGGCTTCAGCTTGAGAGCCTGCTTGGCGCTGATCTTGATCGTGAGGTCGGCCTGGTTGAAGCTCACCGCGTGGTTCATGCTGCTGGTGCCCCACCAGCGGATCGAGCGGCCCGGGAACCCACCCTGGGCGGTGGTGGTCTTGTCGTCGAACGCGATGTCGCCCTGCACCTCAAGCGCCGCGTTGGTGGCCGCCGCACCGGATCGGGACGCGAGCTTCCCGGCGATCAGGATGGCCCGGTCCGACCCGCCGAACGCAGCCGCGGGCAGGAACTGGAACCGGGCGGCGTACTGGTCGCCGTCCTGGAACGTGACCGCGATGTCGCAGTTCTTCCCGTCGTGGATGGACCCGACGGCGGCCTTGCTGTTGATGAAGAACATGCCGTTGCCCTGCGAGCCGGTGTCGCCCTTCTGGTCGGCCGAGAAGTACAGGCCGAGGTCGCGGTAGACCGACGTGTCGAGGTGGAACGGGTCGGCGAAGATCTTCAGCACGCCACCGGCTCCGGAGGTGGGCGTGGCGGGCGGCAGCACGTACACCCGGGTGCCGTTGTCCCCGGTGCCGGTGGACTTCACGAAGCCGACGTTCGAGCCGTCGGTGACGGTCTTCACGGCGGTGAACTGCACCTCGTGGCCCGTCGCGCCGGCGCCCGGGGGCATCACGAACGCGGCATTCAGAGCGGCGATCGTCTTCGGGCCGACACCGCCCGTGTTCTTGACGAGGTTCGACACCACGTCGTCGGAGGTCGAGATGCCGCTGATGTCCGCGGTCTCGTCCCGCAGGGCAGTCATCTCCGCGATGTAGGCCCCGGCGGGCGCGTCGATCGCCGCCTCAAGGATCAGGTCGGACAAGGTGATGCGAGTCATCTGCGTGTCTCCGTTCTCAGTGGATGTCCGACAGGAGGTGCCAGGACAGGGAGCCGTCGAAGGCGATGTTCATAACGGCCTCTTCACCCGGGTCGGCGCCGGCCTCGTCGTAGTAGGGGCCGGTGACGGGGTCGATGCCCCAGGTGGTGATGACGTCGATGACGAGGTCCCCGCCGACGATCGAGGCGCGGCCGACCTGGGCGCCGGTGCGCTCGACAATCGAGGC
>CAMLIA010000317.1 GCA_946479905.1 uncultured Frankiales bacterium
CTAGGAGACTGCTGAACAAGGCGTCATCTGGGTGGTGGTGATGGCGTGGGTGGCGGGCGGAACGCCGCCATGGCCGTCGAGCGGCATTTCTGGTCAGCACTCTGGGTGACAACGGGGTCGTTCCGCCCCGCCTTCGGTTAGTGCTGTGCGGTGGTAGGTGTCTGCTGCAAGGGGGTAGCCCGGCCCGGGCGGTCCGGTCAGGCCAGGGTCCAGGATCCGTTCTGCAGGGTCAGGCCCATGGCGAGGAGGCGTCGCAGGTTGAGGGCGGCGACGCGGTGGTGGAGCCAGTTGTTGTTCTTCTCCACACCTCGGTAGGGCACGCGCCGGGCGCCGCGGGTGAGCCAAGCGATCGAGCGCTCGACCATCGGGCGGTGCTGTCGGTAGTCGGCTTGGAAGTCGTCGTCGGCGGCGCGGGTCCGGTGCTGGCGTTGCAGTAGGTCGTGCTCGTGGACGTGCACGGTGCGGCCGTCCTTGGCGGTGGTGCACCGCGCGCGAAGGGTGCAGTCGCCGCAGGCGGTCCCGAAGGTGGCGTTGCCCGCGTTGGTGATCTGACGGGTCAGGCCTGCGGGGCAGGTCAGGGTTCGGGTGGCCGGGTCATGGACGAAGTCGTCGATGGTGAAGCCGCCCTCGACAGCAGGTCGCAGGGGCCACGGTTTGAGGAGCGGTAGCCACTTCTTGGCGTCCAGTTCGTGGAGCATGTCGCCGGTGGCGTAGGCGGAGTCCCCCAGCACCTCGACCCGCTGACCCTCGCCGATGGTCGGGTCGGCCACCACGAGCCCGGCGCCCACGTTGGCATCGGAGTTGGCCGGTCCGTTGGTCTTGGTCAACGCGCACACCGTGGTCAGTCCGGTGTCCGGCTCGACGACCACGTGCGCCTTGAACCCGTCCTGGCGCCGTTCCCGGGTCTTGTGGGCGTGCCGGGTGTCCGGGTCCACGGTCGAGATCACCCGATCCGGCGCGGTCTTCCGCGCGATGCGCCACCGGCCGTCGGTGCCATCGGAGTCCTCGGCCGGCTCCACGTCCTGCCCGGCGACCAGCGCCAGCAGCGCGACCGCATCAGCTGGCTTCCCGCCCGCCTTGGCGATGGCCTCGACATCGAGGACGGCCAGCAGGGCGAGCGCGTCACCGACCAGCGCGGACACCAGATCGTCGCGGGCAGCCTGGTCGTCCCACGCGATCGGCGGCTTCCCGGTCGCGGTGTAGCCCTGCCCGGTCAACGCCGCCAGCCGGGTGCAGTGTTCGGTGATCAGGTCCTTGGCGGCAGGCACCTCACGGCCCACCCGCCGGATCTGGGCGATCAGCTGGGTCACCGTGTCCTGCCGGGCCACCGCATCATCGAGGACCGTGGAATCCAGTGCCCGACGCTGCCGGCCCGCCACCGCCCCGGTTTGGTTGATGACGTCGCGGACCACCTCGAAGATCCGCTGCGGCCGGTCGCTCGCAGCCAACCGGCGCCGCCAATAGGTCAACGTCGAGGGATCGAAGCCCGGCTTGTCGATCGCGTACCCACACGCGGCCTTCCACCGCAGATCGAACGTCAACGCATCGACAGCCTCACGGTCCGAATGCCCGTACAGCGACTGCAGCACGATGACCGAGGCGATCACCTCACCAGGGATCGACGGCCGGCCCCGACCGGTGGGGAACAGGTCGGCGAACAACTCGTTCGGGAACAACCGGTCCCGGTGCTCAGCCAGCAACGCGAACACGCTGCCCGGCTCGAGCAGATGCCCAGCGACCGACTCCACGTCCAACAGCTCACGCTGCCGATCGGACTCACCCTGCATGCCCACAGGATTTCAGGCCCACTCGAGGATCGCGGGAGGCGCGCCTTTTGTTCAGCAGTCTCCTAGGCGTCAGGCCGTCAGGAGCTCAGGAGACCTCGACGTTCCGCACCGAGAACGTGTCGCACGCGTCGAGCGTGCCCTTGGTGTAGCCCTGCGTGAACCAGTACTGCCGCGACGCGGCCGAGCCGTGCGTCCAGGTCTCGGCGTCCACCTGACCCTGCGTCTTCTGCTGGATCCGGTCGTCACCGACCGACGCGGCGGCCTCGAGCGCGAGGTCGATGTCCTGCTGGGTCAGGTCGAGGATCAGCACCTGTCCCGACGCGTCCTTGGTGGTGGTCGCGAACTTCGTCCACATGCCGGCGTAGCAGTCGGCCTGGAGCTCCAGGCGCACGCTCGGGCTGTTGGGCCCGGTCTCCTGGCTGGTCACCCTGCCCATCGTCCCGAGGATGTTCTGGATGTGGTGGCCGTACTCGTGCGCGATGACGTAGGCCTCGACGAACCCGCCGTCAGGCCCGCCGAGCTGCCGCTCGAGCACGTCGTCGTAGAACGAGGTGTCGAAGTAGATGTTCTCGTCCGCGGGGCAGTAGAACGGGCCGACCGCGGAGTCCGCCGGGCCGCAGCCGGTCTGGATCGAGCCGGTGAAGGTGATCAGCTCGTTCTCGGTGCGCCAGCCCTTGATGCCCTGGTCGCCCCAGAAGTCGTTGAGCGAGTTCTCGATCGCCACCCGCGCGCAGTCGGGGTCGTTGTTGGCGTCCTCGCCCGTCTCGCAGTGGTCGTAGCGCCCGGTGTCCTGGCTGTCGCCCATCCGGCTGGCCGAGTAGCCCGAGGCGCTCGACGACGTGCCGCCGCCCAACAGGTCGAGACCGGCGCACTGGGCCAGCACGAACAGCAGGATCAGCAGGATGACGCCGCCGATGCCCCCGCCGATGCCGCCGCCGGGGATCGGGAGCCGCATGCCGGGGCCGCCGATACCGCCACCGCCGCCACCGCCGCCGCGCCCCACGTCGCGGATCCGAGAACGATCGAGCCGAGCCTTCGGGTTGAATCGCACAGTCGCACCCTAGCGACAGCGCCGTTTTCGGCCCGGCACCGTCGAGGTGGGACAATCGAGCCGTCATGATCACGGTTCACCAGCTCGAGGTCAGAGCCGGTGCCCGGCTCCTCATGGAGGACGTCTCCTTCCGCGTCGCCTCCGGCGACAAGGTCGGCCTGGTCGGCCGCAACGGCGCCGGGAAGACGACGCTCACGCGCATCCTCGCCGGCGAGGGGATCCCCGCCGCAGGCAGCGTGACCTCCTCCGGCGAGGTCGGCTACCTCCCGCAGGACCCCCGTTCCGGCGACCCCGAGCAGCTGTCGCGTGAGCGGATCCTCGGCGCCCGCGGCCTCGACGACGTCGTACGACGACTGCGGGCCGCCGAGCAGGAGATGGGGAGCGACGACCCCGCGGTGCGGGAGCGCGCCATGCGCCGCTACGAGCGCGCGGACGCCGAGCTGCATGCCGGCGGCGGCTACGCCGCGGAGGCGGAGGCGGCCACGATCGCGCACAGCCTCGGCATCACCGACCGGCTGCTGGGCCAGCCACTCAAGACGCTCTCCGGCGGCCAGCGGCGGCGGGTCGAGCTCGCGCGGATCCTGTTCAGCCAGGCCGACACGCTCCTGCTCGACGAGCCCACCAACCACCTCGACGCGGACTCGATCGTCTGGCTGCGCGACTTCCTGAAGTCCTACTCCGGCGGC
>CAMLIA010000318.1 GCA_946479905.1 uncultured Frankiales bacterium
CTCTCCCTCGGCATCGTCGGCCTCCCGAACGTCGGCAAGAGCACGCTGTTCAACGCCCTGACGAAGAACAACGTGCTGGCGGCGAACTACCCGTTCGCCACCATCGAGCCGAACGTCGGCGTCGTCGGCGTCCCCGACGAGCGGCTCGCGAAGCTCGCTGAGATCTTCGGCAGCGAGAAGATCATCCCCGCGACCGTCGACTTCGTGGACATCGCCGGGATCGTCCGGGGCGCATCGAAGGGCGAGGGGCTCGGCAACCAGTTCCTCGCGAACATCCGGTCCTCGGATGCCATCTGCCAGGTCATCCGGGCCTTCGCCGACGACAACGTCGTGCACGTCGACGGCCGGGTCGACCCGCTCGGCGACATCGAGACCATCAACACCGAGCTCATCCTCGCCGACCTCCAGACCATCGAGAACGCGCTGCCCCGCCTCGAGAAGGAGGCGCGCCTGAAGAAGGACCGCCAGCCGTTCCTCGACGAGGTGCTCCGCGCGCAGGAGGCCCTCCAGAAGGGCGTCACGGCGTTCGCCGCCGGTCTCGACCTCGCCGTGCTCCGCGAGCTGTCGCTGCTCACCGCCAAGCCCTTCCTCTACGTCTTCAACCTCGACGAGGCCCAGCTGCTGTCGCCGGAGCGCAAGGCCGAGCTCGCCGAGCTCGTCGCCCCCGCGGAGGCCGTCTTCCTCGACGCCAAGGTCGAGTCCGAGCTCATCGAGATGGACGAGGCCGACGCGCTGGAGCTGCTGCAGTCGATGGGCCAGGAGGAGTCCGGCCTGCACCAGCTCGCGCGGATCGGCTTCGCGACGCTCGGGCTGCAGACCTACCTGACCGCCGGTCCGAAGGAGTCCCGGGCGTGGACCATCAAGGTCGGCGCCACCGCTCCCGAGGCGGCCGGCGTGATCCACACCGACTTCCAGAAGGGCTTCATCAAGGCCGAGGTCATCGCGTACGACGACCTGGTCGAGCTCGGGTCGGTGGCCGCCGCCCGTGCCGCGGGGAAGGCCCGCATGGAGGGCAAGGACTACGTCATGCAGGACGGCGACGTCGTGGAGTTCCGCTTCAACGTGTGACGCACCTCAGCCGCGAGTAGGTCCGTCGACGTTGAAGACGGCGTCACCGTGTCCTGCTCGGACGACGATCACCGTCGACTCGGCTGATGTGGGATTTCCTTCCCGATGCACTGTGTGAGGCGGCACGAAGACGAAGTCACCGGGCTGCGCGTCGAGGACGTCCTGCCCGTCGGGCCCGGACTCGATCCGCATGACTCCCGACAGGACGTAGATGTGGCTCTCGTAGTCCCCGTGGTGATGCCAGCCGGACACCGTGTCAGCGTCCGTTGTCACGTGGCCGGCCCAGCTGCGGTCCGTGCTGATTGCCTGCTCCCGACGCATGCCAGGCGTCATCTGGCCCTGTGAGCGCTCCGCCGGTGCGATGAGCCGCACTCGCTGGTCGTCCTTCACGGCCCCTCCTCGTCCCCCGCGCTGACCCGGTCAGGTGAGGCTGCATCCGCTCGCGCAGGGAGGTCAAGGCGCGGACGGGTGCAACGCCCTGTTGCGTCGCGGCGACGTCTTGACGTGCTCGCCGTAGGGTCGCCGCATGGTGGTGCAGCGCATGGACAACGTCGGGATCGTCGTCCAGGACCTGCCGCGCATGATCGCCTTCTTCACCGAGCTCGGTCTGGAGCTCGAGGGCGAGGCGACGGTAGAGGGACCGTGGATGGACGGCTGCATCGACATCGACGACGCCGCCTGCGACATCGCCATGCTGCGCACCCCGGATGGTCACAGCAAGCTCGAGCTGTCCTGCTTCCGTCGGCCCGAGACGCCCGGTGAGCCGGAGCCGCGTCCGGTGAACACCTACGGATACCTGCGCGTCATGTTCGCGGTCGACGATCTCGAGGCCACACTCGCGCGCCTCCGGCCCTTCGGCTGCGAGGTGCTTCGTGAGGTCGTGAACTACGAGGACGTCTTCCTGCTCTGCTACGTCCGTGGGCCGGAGGGCCTGCTGCTGGGCCTCGCGCAGCAGTGCGCCAGCTGACCCACGCCGTGGGCCCCTGGGGCACGCCTGACGCAACTGCAACGACCTCACGCGGGGGCAGACGGGTCTGAGCGTGCGGGCCAGCGGGCGCGGTCAGGCGGCCCCTCTGGCTGTTGCAGTGACGTCACGGTCAGAGGCGGGCCCCGTCGGCCGGTGATCGACGCACCAGCCGGGTCGTTGAGCCCGAGCGGGTCAGCGGATTCAATGGCGCCGTGACCCAGCTGACAGACGAGGCTGCGGAGCTGCGCCGGCAGGCTGCGCTCTACGCGCTGTCCATCCTCGACACCGGGCCCGAGGAGGAGTTCGACCGCGTCGCGCGGTTGGCGAAGCGGCTGCTCTCGGTCCCGTCGGCGCTCGTCTCGTTCATGGACCACGACCGCCAGTGGTACAAGGCCCGCTTGGGGGTGGAGGCCACCGAGGCGGACCGGTCTGTCACCTTCTGCCAGCACGTGGTGGCCGATGGGCAGCCGCTGGTCGTCGCGGACGCCCGCGAGGACCCCCGCTTCGACGACAACCCGCACGTGCTCGCCGACGAGGGGGTCCGCTTCTACGCCGGGGTCCCCATCCGGTCTCCTGGCGGGCACGCCATCGGGACGGTGTGCGTCTTCGACAGCGAGCCGCGGGACGCGCTGCCCGCAGACCTCGAGCCGCTGCTCGACCTCGCGGCGGTCGTCGAGGACGTCATCGCCTCGCGGCTGCGGGCGACCGTCGACGAGCTGACAGGTGTACAGAACCGGCAGGGGTTCAGCCGTGCCGCCGAGCAGCTGCTGCAGCTCGCCGACCGGGCCGGGGTCACCATGACGCTGGGGTTCTTCGACGTCAACGGGCTCAAGCAGATCAACGACGAGCTGGGGCACGAGGCGGGTGACCGGGCCATCGCGGAGACGGGGCGCCTGCTGCACACGACGTTCCGCACGGCGGATGTCGTGGCACGGATCGGCGGGGACGAGTTCGCCGTGCTGTTCGCCGGCAGTGACGCGGACGGCTCCAAGATCGCGCTCGAGCGGTTCTGCGTGGCGCTCGCGGAGCTCAACCGCAGCGCCGGTCTCCCGTTCGAGCTGGCGGTGGCGGCGGGGTTCGCCGAGCGCCCGCCCGGGGGCAGCTCACTGGAGCAGCTGCTGGCTCAGGCGGATGCGGGCATGTACAGCGACAAGGTCCGCCGCCCCTGAGCACTCCAGCACCGCGCGGCCAGGACCTCCGGCCCTGTCCCGGGGCGGTGCGACCCGCGCAGGATGGGACGTGCCAGGCGCTGCCGGGGGAAGGCCTCCGGATGGTGGGCGGGGTTGGTAGCCGCGCCAAGGTTCAACTCCTTCGCTTGGCACGACAGCTGCCGCCCGCGCCCCGCAGGGGTCGGGGTAGCGCCCTCGGAGGGCCTGGCCGAGGGCTCCGGCCCGACCCCCACGGTCGGGCCGCGCGTCACCACGCGCCAGGGGTCGGGGTAGCGCCCTCGGAGGGCCTGGCCGAGGGCTCCGGCCCGACCCC
>CAMLIA010000319.1 GCA_946479905.1 uncultured Frankiales bacterium
GCCTTCTTGAGCAGCTCGGCCCGGTCGGTGGCCTCCCAGGTGAAGTCCTTGTCGTCGCGCCCGAAGTGCCCGTAGGCCGACGTCGCGGAGTAGATCGGGCGCAGCAGGTCGAGGTCGCGGATGATGGCGGCCGGCCGCAGGTCGAAGACCTCCGTGATGGCGGCCTGCAGCACGCTGTCCTCCACCGTGCCGGTGCCGAAGGTGTCCACGAACAGCCCGACCGGCTCGGCCTTGCCGATGGCGTACGCCACCTGCACCTCGCACTTGGTGGCGAGCCCGGCGGCGACGACGTTCTTCGCGACCCAGCGCATCGCGTACGCGGCCGAGCGGTCGACCTTGGACGGATCCTTGCCGGAGAAGGCACCGCCGCCGTGCCGCGCGTAGCCGCCGTAGGTGTCCACGATGATCTTGCGGCCGGTGAGGCCGGCGTCGCCCATCGGGCCGCCGATGACGAACTTGCCGGTCGGGTTGACCAGCAGCCGGTAGCCGTCGGTCTCGATGCCGAGGCCCTCGAGCTCCGGAGCCACCACGTGCTCCTGGATGTCGGGGGTGAGCAGCGAGGCGATGTCGATGTCCTCGGCGTGCTGGCTGGACACGACGACGGTGTCGAGCCGGGTGGGCTTGCCGTCGACGTACTCGATGGTGACCTGGGTCTTGCCGTCGGGCCGGAGGTAGGGCACGACGCCGTCCTTGCGCACCTTGGTGAGGCGGCGGGCGAGGCGGTGCGCCAGCGCGATCGGCAGCGGCATCAGCTCGGGGGTCTCGTCGCAGGCGAAGCCGAACATCAGGCCCTGGTCGCCGGCGCCCTGCCGCTCGAGCTCGTCGGTCTCGCCCTCGACGCGGGTCTCGTACGCCGTGTCGACGCCCTGCGCGATGTCGGGGCTCTGCGCGCCGATGGAGACGCTGACGCCGCAGGACTCGCCGTCGAAGCCCTTGCGGCTGGAGTCGTAGCCGATCTCGAGGATCGTGTCGCGGACGATGCTCGCGATGTTGGCGTAGCCCTCGGTCGTGACCTCACCGGCGATGTGGACCTGGCCGGTCGTGATCATCGTCTCGACGGCGACCCGGCTCTTCGGGTCCTGCGCCAGCAGGGCGTCGAGGATGGCGTCGGAGATGGCGTCGGCGATCTTGTCCGGGTGCCCTTCCGTGACGGACTCGGACGTGAAGAGGCGACGCGACACAGCTGCTCCTGAGAGGGTCTGAGGGGACTGGTTCGCGAGTCTAGTCGCCCACCGACCCGCAGTCGGCGGTGTAGGCGCTCTCGACGCTCGGGGTGCCCTGCGCGCCCTTGCCGGTGCTGCTGCTCCGCAGCACCAGCTGGACGCCGACGATCGCGTAGCGGTCGGCGCGCACCGTGAACGTGCTGCCGTCGCTGCTGGTGGCCTGCCGGACCTCGAGCAGGCCGCTCGGCAGGCAGCGGAAGCCGTCGCCGTGCGTGACGCTGCCCCCGATGCCCAGCCGGGCCGGCCCGCCGTCGAGCTGCAGCTCCCTGAGCGCTGTCCCGTCGAAGCGGTACGGCGTGGCGAACGACGTCGAGGCGCCCTGCACGGTCTCGAGGAAGACCTCGGCCCGCCCGTCGCGGTCGACGTCCGCCGTGCCCAGCAACGCCGCCGGCCGCGGGCTCTCGGCGTGGATGGGCGCGGTGACGACCCTGCCGGTCGACGAGAGCGTCACCCTGAGCAGCGTCGCGGACGGCTGGATGACGTCCCGGTGCCCGTCGCCGTCCACGTCGCCGTCGGCCGCGGGGACGGTGCGCGCGGCCGCGGTCGCGGTCGGGCTGGGCGATGGGCCGATCGTCGGGGTCGGCGCCTCCGTGGTGGCGTCCGGGGTGGGCAGCGTCACGGTGGGCGTCGGCTCGGGCTTCGTGCCGGAGCTCCCGGAGCAGCCGGCGACGAGCAGGACCAGGGGTACGACGGTTCGCGCGCGCATGCCGGTCAGGCTGCCAGACGCCCGTGGGCCCCGTCTGTGGGCCGTGGACCAGGCTTGCGCTCTCGGGAATCCGACGGCGCTCACGGCCTCGGATTCCGGACAGCGCAAGGCTGGTGCCGGGGCCGGGTGCCCGGACCGACGCTGGGACCTACAGGCGCGCGGCGACGAGGTCCCAGATCACGTCGGCCAGGGCGTCCTTGGTCACGAGGGGGACCTCGGTGGTGCTGCCGTCGGCGCCGAGGACCGTGGCGGCGTTGTGGGTGCCCTCGAAGCCGGTCGGGTGCCCGGCCTCCCCCACCTCGTTGACGACGAGCAGGTCGCAGCCCTTGCGGGCGAGCTTGGCGCGGCCGTGCTCGAGCACCGACGCGTGGTCGTCGCCGGTCTCGGCGGCGAACCCGACCAGCACCTGGTCGGGGCGCCGCATCGCGACGAGGTCGGCCAGGATGTCCGGGTTCTGCACGAGCTCCACGCTCAGGGTGTCGGTCTTCTTCCGCTTCGTCGCCAACCGCTCGGCGGGCCGGTAGTCGGCGACCGCCGCAGCCATCACCACGGCGTCGGCGGAGGCGGCCTCGGCGAGGACGGCGTCGTGCATCTCGAGGGCGCTGGTCACCTTGACGACCTTGACTCCGGCCGGCTCCGGCAGGCCGCTGCTGCTGACCAGCACCACCTCGGCGCCGCGGGCGACGGCAGCCCGGGCGAGGGCGTGGCCCTGCCGGCCGGAGGAGCGGTTGCCGAGGTACCGCACGGGGTCGAGGTGCTCTCTGGTGCCGCCGCTGCTCACGACCACCCGGCGCCCCGAGAGGTCGAGGTCCGCGGTCCCGCGGGCGAGCACCTGCCGCACGAGGTGCGCCAGCTCCTCCGGCTCGGGCAGCCGCCCCTTGCCGGAGTCGGCACCGGTGAGCCGGCCGACCGCCGGCTCGACGACGAGCACGCCTCGGCTGCGCAGGGTCGCGACGTTGTCCCGGGTTGCGGGGTGCTCCCACATCTCGGTGTGCATGGCGGGGGCCATGACGACCGGGCAGCGGGCGGTGAGCAGGGTGTTGGTGAGCAGGTCGTCGGCCAGCCCGTGGGCGGCCTTCGCGAGCAGGTTGGCGGTGGCCGGCGCGACGACGACGAGGTCGGCCTCCTGCCCGATCCGGACGTGCGGCACCTCGTGCACGCGGTCCCACGTGCTGGCGCTGACCGGCTTGCCGGACAGGGCGGCCCAGGTCGGCGCGCCCACGAACTCGAGCGCGGCGTCGGTGGGGACGACGGTCACGTCGTGACCGGTCTCGGTGAGCTGCCGCAGCAGCTCGACGGCCTTGTAGGCCGCGATGCCCCCGGCGACGCCGAGGACGACCCTGGGCACTTAGCCCTTGTTGTCGGGCGTGTCGACGCCCGCCTCGTGGCTGAGCAGGCCGGCGTTGATCTCGCGCAGGGCGATGGAGAGCGGCTTCTCCTGGACGCCGGTCTCGACGAGCGGGCCGACGTACTCGAGCAGGCCCTCACCGAGCTGGCTGTAGTAGGCGTTGATCTGGCGCGCGCGCTTGGCGGCGTAGATGACCAGGCTGTAC
>CAMLIA010000320.1 GCA_946479905.1 uncultured Frankiales bacterium
AGGGCGGGCTCGTGCGGGCCGAGGAAGTGCGGCCGCGGCCGCGTCACCAGCTGCCACGACGCCTTGACACTGCTGAGCACCTCGCGCGCCGTGAACCTGAGCGTCTTCGAGCGGAACTGGTGCAGCTCGGAGCCGCCGAGACCGACCGCGTCGATGCCCAGCCGGCGGCAGGTGAAGACCGCCCGCGGCAGGTGGTAGCCCTGAGTCACCACCACGGCGTCCCTGATGCCGAAGACCGCCTTCGCGCGGTAGCAGGAGTCGTAGGTCGAGAAGCCCGCGTCGTCGATCGCGATGTCGGCCGCGGGCACCCGGTGCAGGACGAGGTAGGCCTTCATGGCAGCCGGCTCGTCGTGGCTCGAGCGGCCGTTGTCCCCCGTCACCAGCAGGGCCCGGACCCGGTGCCGCTCGTAGAGGTCCAGCGCCAGGTCCAGGCGCTGCTGGAGGAACGGCGACGGGGTGCCGTCCGGCCGCAGTCCGGCGCCGAAGACGATCGCGACCGACCGGGTCGGGGTGTCCGCAGCCCGGGAGTGCCGCTCGCCCCAGGTGGCCAGCCGCATGACCCCCTGCGGGACGAACGGGAGGGCCACGAGGACGAGCAGGGTGAGCCAGACCAGCTTGCGGCGAAGGACCAGGAGCACGGGCCCAGTGTGCGCCACGCACCCGGGCTCGCGGCCGAGGTCACAGCGAGCCCGTGTAGAGCAACCGGTTGGGCGTGCCGCGGGGGTCGCGCTTGATCCGCCCGCCGGTCGCCTGCTGCTCGAGCCAGGCCACGACGGTGGCGGTGGTGTCGGTGGGGTGCTTGGCCAGGTAGAGCGCGGCGGCGCCCGTCACGAAGGGGGTCGCCATCGACGTGCCGGACTCGACCCGGGTGCCACCGCCCGGCCAGTCCGAGAGGACCGAGACGCCAGGGGCGTACAGGTCGACGCAGCTGCCCACGTTGCTCCAGGGGGCGCGCGTGTCGGTGCGGTCGCTGGCCGCCACCGCCAGCACCTGGCGCGCTGCCGCGGGCGAGGACTGGCAGGCGTCGGCGGCGCTGTTGCCGGCCGCCACCGCGACGACGACCCCGCTGTCGGCGAGATCGTCCACCGCCCGGTCGAGCACTGCGGAGAAGGTCCCGCCCAGGCTGAGGTTGGCGACCGCCGGCCGCACGGCGTGCTGCCGCACCCAGTCGATGCCGGCGAGCACCGCGCCCGTGGTGCTGCGCCCGCTGCAGTCCATGACGCGCACCGCCTCCAGGTGGACGCGCTTCGCCACGCCGTACCTCGTGCCGCCCACGACTCCGGCCACGTGGGTGCCGTGCCCGTTGCAGTCCTGACCGTCACCGCCGAGCGCGTCGAACGCGATCTCCGCCCGACCGCCGAAGTCGGGGTGCGCGGTGGCGATGCCGGTGTCGATGACGTACGCGTGCACCTCCCGGGCGGTGCTCGCGTACCGGTAGTGGCCGTTGAGCGGCAGCGCGCGCTGGTCGATGCGGTCCAGTCCCCAGCTGCTCGTCGTCGACGTCGTCGAGGCCAGTGCGAGCGGACGGTCCGGCTCGGCGGTGACCCCCGGCCGGCCCTGCAGGCGTCGCACCTGCGCCGGGTCGAGGCGGGCGGCGAAGCCGCGCGCGTAGACGTGCGAGGGCGTGGCGTGCAGCTCGTGGAGCACCGGCCGCGGGTCGCCGGGGGTGCTGACGACCCAGGCGGACGACGCGGGTCCGGCGAGCAGCAGGGGGAGCAGCGGCAGCGGCGCGAGCAGGGCGCGGAGCATGAGGGCGGTCCTTCCGGTCGAGGGACCGAGGACGCTAGGAGCTGGCGACTTCCCTTGGGGGATCGAGGATCTGAGCTGTGGACACACCGATGAGGAGGGTGCCCAGGTCGTCCCGCACGACCTCGGGCCGCAGTGCCGCTGCAGCGAAGGCGTCCGCTGCGGCGGTGACCTGGCCCTCGCTCACCTCCACCATCAGCGCGCCGCCCGGGCGCAGGAGCGACCCGGCCGCGACAGCCGCCCGACGGACGACGTCGAGCCCGTCGTCCCCGCCGTCGAGGGCCACCCGCGGCTCGTGGTCACGGGCCTCGGGCGGCAGGTGCCGCACCTCGCGGCTCGGGACGTACGGCGCGTTGCAGGCGACCACGTCCACCCGGCCGCGCAGCGTGTCCGGGAGGCCCTCGTCGAGGTCGCCGACCGTCGTCGTACCCCGGGTGTTGCGGGCGGCGAAGCGGACGGCCACCGGGTCGATGTCGACCGCCCAGGTGCGAGCCTCGGGCAGCGCCGCCTCGACGGCGGCCGTCACGGGGGCGGCCCCGCAGCAGAGCTCCACGAAGACGCCGGGCCGGCGGGCGACCGCCTCCCGCGCCATCAGCTCGGTCCGCCGGCGCGGGACGAAGACCCCTGGCCCGACGGCGAGCCGGAGCCCGGCGAACTGCACCCAGCCCAGCAGGTGCTCCAGCGGCTCGCCGGCGCACCGGCGCTCGACCAGGTCAGCTGCGCCGGCCTCGAGCAGCAGCGCGGCCTCCTGCTCGGCGAACACGCAGCCCGCCGCCCGCAGCCTCGCCACCAGGTCCGTCACGGGTGCGGGAAGACCGCCTCGACGCGCGGTCCGGCGCTGGTCCAGAACACCTTGTACGGCGGGTGGCCGGCGACCGGGAGGCGCAGCACGATCCCGCTGCTGGTCGTGACGGCGGCGCTGTAGCTCTGCGCCACCTGGGGCGCCGCGAAGATCAGCTCGCAGGCGGCGAGCACCGCGTCGTAGCGGTCCGCGTCCCCTGCCTCCAGCTCGTCGAGCTGGGCGTCGGCGACCGCGGAGTAGTCGCCCTCGAAGCTCACGCGCCGCGGCGCGCGCGGGTCCGCCGCACGGTCGGCGAGGTCGTCGCGCGCTCGAGCAGGGCACGCAGCTCCGGGTCGGTGTCGTAGTCGTGCTGGGCGTCGGTGACGACCCGGGCTGGCTCGAGCAGGATGCTGCCGTCAGCGTTCTCCCGCATGACGAAGGACTGGTTGCTGTGGCCCGGGAGCACGACCCGGCTGCGGCCGTCGGTCTCGACGAGGATGCCCATGCGAGCAGGATAGCCCACTGTGGGAATGTGGGCGAGAGGCGTTGTCCACAACCTCCCTGGCACCGGCCTCGCGGGGAGCCCTAGCCTGCTGCACATGACGGGGGGTCCACGCGCGATCGAGGCCGTCGAGCACGAGGTGCGCGAGCTGGTCCGACGGCGGGGGATCGACCCCGTCAGCGACCGCGCCACGGTCCGCCGGCTCGTCGACGAGGTGGTCGCCGACTACGACGAGCGGGCCCTGACCAGCAACCTCGCGCCGCTCGGCGACCCGCAGGCAGCGGCCAGGAGCGTCTACGACGCGGTCGCCGGCTTCGGGCCGCTGCAGCGCCACCTCGACGACCCGACGGTCGAGGAGATCTGGGTCAACGAACCGGGTCGCGTGTTCGTCGCCCGGCGCGGCCGCTCGGAGCTGACCACCACCATCCTCGACGAGGGGCAGGTC
>CAMLIA010000321.1 GCA_946479905.1 uncultured Frankiales bacterium
CAGCGCACGCCGTCCTGGCCGGAGCCGGGGTCATCGACCTGCTGTGCGTGTGGACCCTGCTCCGCCCCGGTGATCAACACGCGATCGCTGGTGCGCCACGCCGGCGCGCCGGCCGTGTGACCGCCTGTTGATCACAGCAACGGAAGCACGCTCTTGATCAACACGCGATCGCTGGCGCGCCACGCCGGCGCGCCGGCCGCGTGACCGCCTGTTGATCACCGCAACGGGCGGGCCGGGTCAGGACAGCCGGCGGATGGTGAACGCGGTCCCCTCGCGGCCCTCGTAGGACTGGCCGCGCAACCGGCACCACGCCCTGAGGTCCGGCTCCGCGGCCGGGTCGTCGGACAGCACCGTCACCGCAGCTCCGACCTCGACGGTCGGCAGCGCCCGCGCGAGCTCGATGATCGGCAGCGGGCACCTCTTGCCGAGGCAGTCGAGGATCACCCGCGCAACCCCGCCACGACGTCGGGCAGCAGCGCGCAGAACCGGTCGACGTCGTCCGCGGTCGTGTCGCGCGACAAGGACACGCGCACCGACCCGTGCGTCGAGACCCCCATGGCGACCAGGACGTGCGAGGGCTCAAGGGCCGAGGACGTGCACGACGACCCGCTCGAGACCTCGAAACCGGCCTCGTCGAAGGCGCGCACGAGAGCCTCGCCGTCCACGTAGAGCACCGAGAACGTCACGAGGTGGGGCAGCCGCTCGTCCGGGTCGCCGACCACCTCGACGTCGGGCACCGCGGCGGCGGCCGCCCGGATCCGCCCGACCAGCGGCCGGAGCCGGGCGTCCTCCGCGACCCGCTCCTGCGCCACCGCCTCCAGCGCGACCGCCGCCGCCAGCACCGACGGCAGGTCCAGCGCGCCGGGGAAGCCGCCCTCCTCCGGCCACGGCGACACCCAGCGGGTCCCGGTGCGGACCGCCCGCAGGCCCAGCGCCGGTCCGCCCCACTTGCGGGCGGACCCGACGAGCAGGTCCCAGCGGGGCAGCGCGCCCCGGCCCAGCAGCTGGCAGGCGTCCACCAGCAGCGGCACCGGCACGTCCACGGCCGGCTGGAGGGTCCCGACCTCGTGCGAGGCGGCGATCAGGCACGCCAGCACGGTGTCCGGCTGGACAGCAGCGGCGAATCCGTCCACATCGACGCGGCCGACCAGGTCCACGGGGACCGCGGTGGCGGGGCCCTCGGCGCAGGCGTGCAGCGTCGCGGAGTGCTCGACCGCGCTGTGCACCACGTGCGCGCCCGTGCGGGCCCGCGCGGCCCGGACCCCGCGCACCCCGGCGTACAGCGCCTGGGTGCCGTTGGGCGCCAGGTGCAGCTCGTCCACCCGGCAGCCCAGCTGGCCGGCCAGGGCGGCCCGCGCCCCGTCGAGCAGCTGCCGGGCCCGGCGCGCGCTCCCGTAGAGCCGCGTGGGGTCGGCCCAGCCGTCGTCGAGCGCCGCCAGCCAGGCCTCGCGTGCCAGCGGGTGGAGCGCAAGGCCGGACGCTGCGTCGAAGCTCACCACAGGCAGACCCTAGACACGCCACCCCTCAGCAGGAGCGTTCACGGGCTCTGCGATAGCCTCGCCGACGCTGTTGTTCTCCGTCCCGCACGAAGGGTCCCTGGCTTGAGAACCCGTTCTTCGAGGGCGGTCCGGCTCGCGCTGGCCGCCGGCGCCACGGCGCTGCTCACCAGCGGCTGCACGGGTCGCGAGGCCTATGAGAACAGCTTCGGTCTCGGCTGGCCGCACCCGGTCACCACCGAGGCCAAGACGATGTACGACATCTGGCTCGGCACCACGGCCGCGGCCGCTGCCGTGGGCTTCGGGATGTACGTCCTCATGGGCTACGCGTGGGTGCGGTTCCGCAAGAAGGACGACGAGCTGCCGCCGCAGATCCGGTACAACCTGCCGATCGAGGTGCTGTACACGATCGTGCCGTTCGTGATCATCGCGGTGCTGTTCTTCTACACCGCCGTCGGTGAGAACAAGGTCAACAAGCTCACCGCCAACCCCGACGTGCGGATCGGCGTCGTGGGCTTCCAGTGGAACTGGCAGTTCAACTACCTCGACGACAAGGTCCAGGTCACCGGTGCGCCGCCGGCCGGCCAGCAGGCTGTGCTCGTGCTGCCGGTGAACAAGAAGATCCGGTTCATCGAGACCTCGCCGGACGTCATCCACTCGTTCTGGGTGCCGGCGTTCCTCTTCAAGCGCGACGTGGTCCCGGGACGCCTCAACGCGTTCGAGCTCACCCCCACCAGGATCGGCACCTACGTCGGTCGCTGCGCGGAGCTGTGCGGCGAGAAGCACGCCGCCATGAACTTCGAGGTGCGGGTCGTCTCCGAGGACGACTACCGCAAGTACATCGCGGACCTGCAGGCCCACCCCGAACAGCACGCCCCGAACTCGCTCGGCGCAGCGCTCACGACCGGAGACAACTGACATGGCCGTCCTCACCGAGGCGCACGCCCCCGCGGCGAACCGGCGACCGTCCCCCGGGCACGGGTCCAAGATCGTCAAGGTCCTGACGACGACCGACCACAAGGTCATCGGCCTGCTCTACCTGTGCACCGGCTTCGGGTTCTTCCTGTTCTCCGGCATCCTGGCCGAGATCATGCGCGCCGAGCTGGCCCGCCCGGGCCTGCAGATCGTGTCGCCGGAGCAGTTCAACTCGCTGTTCACCATGCACGGCGCGATCATGATGTTCCTCGTCGCGCCGCCGCTGGCCTACGGCTTCACGAACTACATCATGCCGCTGCAGATCGGCTCGCCGGACATGAGCTTCCCGCGGCTGAACGCCTTCTCGTACTGGCTCTACCTGTTCGGCGGCCTCACGGTCGTCAGCGGCTTCCTCACCCCGGACGGCGCGGCCTCCTTCGGCTGGTTCGCCTACGCGCCGCTGAACGACATCGTGCACTCGCCGAACGTCGGTTCCGACCTCTGGATCATCGGGCTCGTCACGGCCGGTCTCGGCACGATCCTCGGCGCCGTCAACTTCATCACGACGATCCTCACGCTGCGCGCGCCCGGCATGACGATGTTCCGGATGCCGATCTTCACCTGGAACATGCTCGTCACGAGCATCCTCGTGCTGATGGCCTTCCCGGTCATCACGGCGGCGTTCTTCGCGCTGGAGGCCGACCGGCACCTCGGCGCCCACGTCTTCGACTCCGCCACCGGCGGAGCGATCCTGTGGCAGCACCTGTTCTGGTTCTTCGGCCATCCCGAGGTCTACATCGTCGCGCTGCCGTTCTTCGGCGTCGTGTCGGAGATCATCCCGGTGTTCAGCCGCAAGCCGCTGTTCGGCTACAAGGGCCTGGTCTTCGCGACGCTCGGCATCGCGGCCCTGTCGATGACGGTGTGGGCGCACCACATGTTCGTCACCGGCGCGGTGCTGCTGCCCTTCTTCAGCTTCCTGAGCTTCCTCATCGCGGTGCCGACCGGCGTGAAGTTCTTCAACTGGATCGGCACGATG
>CAMLIA010000322.1 GCA_946479905.1 uncultured Frankiales bacterium
CGGCGGCCGCGGGGTCGAGGGCGGTGCACCGTGCCAGTACCTGCTCCGGTGCGCCCTTGACGACGACCCTGCTCCCCTCGCCCTCCGGCAGCACGACGGACACCAGCTTGCGGTGGGCGTCGAAGGCGTTGACCCGAGCGCCGGGCGGCAGGACCGGCGGCCCCGACGTGCCCAGCAGCTGGTCGCTCATGGTCGCCACCGCCAGCTCTGTCGGGTCGTGACCGGCCCGGTCACCGACCTCCAGGACGGTGCTGCCGCGGGCGGCCTGGGCGAGCTCTCGCACGTCGGGCTCGCCGGACGGTCCGAGGGCGCGCCGACCGCCGGTGGGCGTCCACACGGCGACGCCGGTCATCCGGTTCTCCGTCAGCGTCCCGGTCTTGTCCGTGCAGATCACGGTGGTGCACCCGAGGGTCTCGACGGCGCTGAGCCGCTTGACGACGGCGCCGCGCCGGGCCAGCACGCGGACCCCGACCGCGAGGGCGAGCGTGATGGTCGGGAGCAGCCCCTCGGGGACGTTGGCGACCAGCAGCCCGATGGCGAACAGGCCGGCGTCGCGAGGCGTCAGCCCGGCGAGCAGACCGAGCGGCACGAAGGCGAGACCCACCGCGACGCCGACCCGCGCGATCAGCCAGGCCACCTTGGTGATCTGCTGCTCGAGCGGACTGGTCTCGCGCTGGGTCCGTCCGCTCAGCGCGGCGATGCGGCCGATCTCGGTCTGCGCCCCGGTCGCCGCGACGACGGCGCGGGCGCTGCCGCCGGTGCACAGCGACCCGGAGAAGACGAGGTCCGTCCGCTGCAACGGGGGGACCGGCGGGCTCGGGTCGGCGGTCCGCGCCAGCGGCACGCTCTCCCCGGTGAGCGCCGACATGTCCACCTCGACCGCACCGTCGACGAGCCGGGCGTCCGCCGACACCCGCTCGCCCTCCTCGAGGAGAAGCAGGTCTCCGGGGACGAGGTCCACCGCCGGGACCAGCACCCGCTGGCCGTCCCGGACGACCGCAGCCTGCTCCGGCAGGTACGACGCGAGAGCCTGCACCGCCTTCTCCGCCTGGTGCTCCTGGGCCAGCGCGAAGGCCGCGTTCAGCCCGATCACGGCGACGATGGCCAGCGCCAGCGGCAGCGCTCCGGTCAGCGCCGCCAGGGCGCCGGCCAGCCACAGCACCAGGGCGAGCGGGTGCAGGACCTGCCCGGCGAGCTCACCGACCCAGGACCGCGTCGCCGGCTCGGGCAGGGCGTTCGGGCCGTGCTGGACGAGGCGACGAGCCGCCTCGCGGCTGGTGAGCCCCGGGGCGTGCCCGGTCGTCACGACTCGGCGTGGTGGACCACCGTGTCGGAGCTCGGGAAGTACAAGCCCTCATGGCCGTTGTCCGACCAGCGGATCACCCACGGGGGCTGGCCGTTGGGGCCACGCACCTCGACCACCTCGCCGTCCCGGTTGGGCTCGCCCACATGGGTGGAGCGCACGATGATGCGGTCACCTGCGGTTGCCTGCATGGCTGCCTCCTCACGTCCGACCCCAGCGTCGCCGGGCGGGCCGGGCCCGGCCAGGGACGAAGGACTCTGGCCGGACGTCCGAACTTCCTGTGTGGTGGGGCCATGGACGCGCACGTCGTCGAGACCCACACCTCGACGCTGCTGTTCCTGGGCGACCACGTCTACAAGTGCAAGAAGCCGCTCGACCTCGGCTTCTCCGACTTCCGGACCCTCGAGGCGCGGCAGCGCGCCTGCGCGGAGGAGGTCAGGCTCAACCGCCGGCTCGCGCCCGACGTCTACGAGGGCGTGGCCACGGTGCTCGGCCCCGACGGCGACCCGTGCGAGGCACTGGTCGTGATGCGCCGGCTGCCCGACGAACGGAGGCTGTCGCACCTCGTCCGGACCGGCGAGGACGTGGGGCCGGCGCTCGACGCGCTCGCCCGTCAGCTGCACGCCCTGCACCTGGGGAACCCGGCACCGGCGGGCAGTGAGCACGCTTCGGCGAAGGCGCTCGCCCGCCTGTGGGCGGCGGGCTGCGACGTCCTGGACGCCTCACCCGACGTACCCCGCCACCTCGCGACCGACCTGCGCGAGCACGGGCTCGGGTGGCTGGCGGCGCACGAGCCGCTGCTCACCCGCCGCGGCAAGCAGCAGCGGGTGGTCGACGGTCACGGCGACCTGCTCGCCGACGACGTGTTCGTCCTCGACGACGGCCCGCGCGCCCTCGACTGCCTGGAGTTCGACGAGGCGCTGCGCACCGTCGACGGGCTGCACGACGCCTGCTCCCTGGCCATGGACCTCGAGCGCGTCGGGGCGGCCGACGCGGGTCGCCGGTTCGTCGCCAGCTACCGCGCGCTGGCGGAGGACGACGCCCCCGCAGCCCTCGAGCACTTCTTCATCGCCTACCGGTCGCTCGTCAGGGCGAAGGTCGCCGTGCTGCGGGCCGGGCAGGGCGACGAGCACGCCGCGACCCAGGCACTGCTGCTCGCCGCCCTGTGCCGCGACCACCTCGACGCGGCGACCGGTTCGCTCGTCCTGGTCGGTGGCCTGCCCGGCAGCGGCAAGAGCACCGTGGCGGCCGGGCTGGCGCAGGCATCGGGCGCGCGGCTGGTGTCCACCGACGACGTGCGTACCGAGGTCCTCGAGGCGGTGGCGCAGCGCTACACCGACGCAGCGCGCGGCGAGGTGTACGACGCGGTCCTCGACCTCGCGCGGCAGGCCCTGGTGCACGGTGAGGACGTCATCCTCGACGCGACCTTCAACCGCAGCGGCTGGCGGCAGCAGGCGCGGGCGCTGGGCAACGCGGTGCGCGCCCGGACCGTCGAGCTGGTCTGCACCGCCCCGGACAGCGTGGCGGTGGAGCGGCTGCGGACCCGGGCCGCCGGGACCTCGGAGGCCACCCCGGCCGTGCGCGCCGCCCTCGGCGCGAGCTGGGACGCGTGGCCCGAGGCCGTCCCCGTCGACTGCACCGGCGACGCGACCACGGCGATCGCGGCAGCAGCACGACTCGCGTTCCCACGCACAGCCTGAGCGTCAGGCGACGTCGGGCAGGGTGAGTCCGACCACGTTGGTCAGCACCTCGGTGAAGACGCGGGGGTCCGAGATCAGCCACGAGTGGCTGCCGTCCACGGTGATCACCTCGGGATCGCCCAGTGCCATGCACAGCGACGTCATGCAGCCGCGTGGCAGCACCTCGTCGTCCTTGCCCCACACGACGACGACCGGCACCCTGCGCCGGCGCAGCTCGGCGAGCTCCGCCGTCAGGTCGCAGCGCCGGGCCAGCTGTCCGACGCGCCACACCGTGTGCGGGTTGCGCAGCAGGTTGGGGACCGCGTCCTCCAGCACGACCGGCAGCACCCGCGACAGCTGCCGCCACGGCAGCAGGTCGGCCTGCAGGTGCAGCCCCCAGTCCCACAGCGGCCGCTCGACGAGGGC
>CAMLIA010000323.1 GCA_946479905.1 uncultured Frankiales bacterium
CACATCTCCGAGCTGGCCGAGCGCCACGTCGAGATCCCGGAGCAGGTCGTCAACGTCGGTGACGAGCTGCTCGTGAAGGTCATCGACATCGACCTGGAGCGCCGCCGCATCTCGCTGTCGCTGAAGCAGGCGAACGAGAACGGCGTCATCGCCGTCGAGCACTTCGACCCCGCCCAGTACGGCATGGCGGCGTCCTACGACGAGCAGGGCAACTACATCTACCCGGAGGGCTTCGACCCGGAGACCAACGAGTGGCTGCCCGGCCACGACGAGGCCCGCGAGGCCTGGGAGCGGCAGTACGCCGAGGCGCAGAAGCGCTTCGAGCAGCACCAGGAGCAGATCAAGCGGATGGCGGCCGAGGACGCTGCGGCGTCCGAGCCCACGTCGTACTCCTCGGAGTCCGGCGAGGAGGACGACGAGGCCCCCGAGGCCGGCGGTGCCCCGGCGCCCGGCCCGTCCGGTGCGCTCGCGTCCGACGAGGCCCTGCAGGCCCTGCGCGACAAGCTCTCCGGCGGCCAGTAGCCCCCGAGCGCGTCAGCGGCCCCTCACCGTCAGGTGGGGGGCCGCTCCGCGTTCCGCACCCCCACTTCCCTGAATCTGCGTGACTTCCCTGAAACTGCGTGCACGCGAGGGCGATCACCCAGGTGTGCGCACGCTCAGCCGGGCGCGGTTGAAGGCTGCGAGGTGCACGTGGTTTCAGGGAAGTGACGGGGAGCAGCGGGTCAGCCGAGGACGGGGCGGGCTGCCTCCCGGCCGGCCTGGGCGCGGGCCAGCCAGTCGGTCTCGCCGGTCAGGAAGGCGCGGGCCGACGTCGCCGCCGCCTCCCAGGCCGTCCACGCGAGCCAGCCGCCGACACTGACCCGCGCGACCCCGGCATCGGCGAGCGACGCGACCGACATGCCCGGCAGCAGCAGCACGTTGACGGGCCGCCCGACCTCGGCGCACAGGGTGCGGATCTCGTCCAGGTCCGACATCCCGGGCGCGTAGAGCACGTCCGCTCCCGCGGCGGCGTAGGCCTGCAGCCGCTCGACGACGTCCCGCAGCGACGGCTCGCCCCGCAGGTACCCCTCGGCCCGGCCGGTGAGGACGAGGTCCGGGGCGGCGGCCCGTGCCGCAGCGACCCGGGCTGCGGCCTCCGGGAGCGGGTAGAGCACCGAGCCGCTCCAGTCCTCGATCGAGGCGCCGGCGAGGCCGCACCCCGCGGCGGCGGCGTACGTCGGTCCCGGGTCCTCGGCGTAGCCGTTCTCGAGGTCCGCCGACACCGGGACGCCCACCGCCTCGCACAGCAGCCGGCAGTGCTCCAGGACCTGAGGGAGCGTGACGTCGCCGTCACGGTGCCCGAGCGTCGCGGCGAAGCCGGACGACGTCGTCGCCACCGCCCGGGCCCCGAGGCTCTCGAACAGCCGCGCCGACCCGGCGTCCCACGCGTTCGGGATCAGCAGCGGGCGGCCGGGTGCGTGCAGGTCCAGGAAGCTCATCCGCCTAGATTCGCACCCGTGCTGAAGGTCGGTCTCACGGGTGGCATCGGGTCGGGCAAGTCGACCGTGTCGCGACTGCTGTCGTCGTACCCCGGGGTGGTGGTCGTCGATGCCGACCTGCTCGCCCGGGAGGTCGTCGAGCCTGGCACCCCAGGTCTCGCGGCGGTCGTCGAGGAGTTCGGTCCCGAGGTCCTCCGGCCGGACGGCACCCTGGACCGCGAGGCGCTCGGCGCGCTCGTCTTCGGCGATGACGTCCGGCGCAAGGCGCTGTCCGGGATCCTGCACCCCCTCATCGGCGAGCTCTCCGGGCAGCGCTTCGCGCAGGCCGAGTCCGCCGGGGCGCGGGTGCTGCTCCACGACGTGCCGCTGCTCGTCGAGTCGCACCTCGAGGGCCTTTACGACGAGGTCGTGGTCGTCGACGTCCCCGTGGAGGTCCAGGTGCAGCGGCTGGTGGAGCTCCGGGGGATGACCGAGGCGGACGCGCGGGCCCGGATCGCCGCGCAGGCCGATCGCGAGGTGCGGCTGGCCAGTGCGACACGCGTTCTGGACAACAGCGGGACGGTCGCCCAGCTCGAGGAGCAGGTCGTCGCGCTCGCCGGTGAGCTGGGCCTCACCCACGCGTGACATTGCGTCGGCCGCAGGTTTGGCCGACACCACAGTGTGGGCAACAGGTTCGTAGCGCTGACGAGACGAGCGTTTCGGCACGATCACGCCGAGACGTCGCTTAGCGTTGCCTCCGTGCCGCCCCCGAGACACGTCGCGCCCGCCTGGTCGAGCGAGCGAAGCGTTCGCTACCTCGCCTTCCTCATCCTCGCGGTGTTCGCCACCGGGCTCGGGAGCCTGCAGCACCGCGCGCCGGTGCCTGCCGCGGCACCGCAGCAGGCGTCGCTGCGCCTGACCTCCGAGGTGTCGCCGCGGATCGTGACGCTGCAGCCCGCCGCGCCCAAGCCGGTCCGCAAGGCCGTCCACAAGGCTCCTCCCGTCAAGCACGTCGCCCGCAAGCCGGCGCGCAAGGTGGTGCGGTGGCTGCCCACCGGCACCGGGATGTGGCTGCACGACTTCGACCGCTCGCAGGGCGGCAACGGTCACGCCATCGTCGCGCGCGCCCGGGCCGCCGGCCTGACCCACCTGTTCGTGCAGACCGGGTCGAGCCACAAGGGCCCGATCGGCACGCCTGCGCTGCGCCGGATCCTCCCGGCCACGAAGGGCACCGGCATCCGGGTCATCGCCTGGGACTTCGCGAACCTCCGCAACCCGGAGCGCGACGCCCGCCGGCTCGCGATGGCGGCCCGCTTCCGGTGCGGGGGCTGCCCGCGCATCGCGGCCGTGGCACCCGACATCGAGACGGCCGCCGAGGGCACCCGCATCAACAGCAGCAACGTGATCCGCTACTACGACGAGCTGCGGCACTGGCTGCCGAGCGACGTCTCGATCCTCGCGACCGTGCCGTGGCCGAGCGAGGTGCGCCGCGGGCACTACCCCTATGCGAGCACCGCCCGCCGCGCCGACGCGATCGTGCCGATGGCCTACTGGTACAACCGCTCGCCGGCCGCGGTGACCGCCCAGTCGATGGCGTACTTCAAGAAGTTCCACAAGCCGGTCATGCCGGTCGGTCAGGGGTACGACGGCCGGCTCGACGCGCCGTACCTGCACCCCGACCCGCACCCGTACCTGTCGGTGCGGTCCTTCCTGCTCACCGCCAAGCAGTGGGGCGCCCGGTCGGTGTCGCTGTGGTCCTGGGAGACGACCGGCGGCCAGCAGTGGCGGGCCCTGTCGCACGCCAAGAAGATGTACGCCGCCGGCTGAGGCTGTCGGACCCTCGACGTACCGTGGGTGGATGCCGGCTGAGATCAAGGGCTCCCAC
>CAMLIA010000324.1 GCA_946479905.1 uncultured Frankiales bacterium
CGGCCGTGTCAGCGGAGCCCGGATCTCGTTCATCACTCGAATATATAACCGAACACCATGCCGTGTAAACACCCTTCCAACATCTTTTCTCAGAGAGATTCTGCCGACGCACGGCGAGGCGTTCTTCTTATGTCCCCAGGACAGGCCCACGGCCACAGCGTTGCGGCAGCGCGGCTCCGGGCCCCGTCGACCTGCTACACCCGGCGACAGTCAGCCGAGGTCGGCGTCGACCATCCGGCCGACGAGCTCCTCGAAGGTCACCGTGGGCGTCCACCCCAGAACGGTCCGGGCCTTCTTGGCGTCCCCGACCAGCACGGGCGGGTCCCCCGGCCGGACCAGTGCAGGGTCGACGCGGATGAAGGAGTCGGGGTCGCTGATGCCGACGCGGGCGAAGGCGGCGTGGGCGAACTCCCGCACCGAGTGCGCCTCCCCCGTGGCGATCACGTAGTCGTCCGGGCTGTCCGCCCGGGCGGCACGCACCATGGCGTCGACGTAGTCGGGAGCCCAGCCCCAGTCCCGGCGTGCGTCGAGGTTGCCGAGGACCAGCTCGGTGGCCTGGCCGGCGGCGATCCGCGCCACGGTCTGCGTGATCTTGCGGGTCACGAAGGTGGGTGGCCGGCGGGGAGACTCGTGGTTGAACAGCACCATGGAGACGGCGAAGACCCCGACGGACCGGTAGAGACCGCAGAGCTGGTGGGCATAGGCCTTCGCCGCGCCGTAGGGGGACGTCGGCGCCAGCGGCGTCGACTCGTCCTGGACCCCGCTCACGTTCCCGAAGATCTCCGCCGACGACGCCTGCACGAAACGGACCTCCCGTCCGTGCTGCTGCTGGAGAAGCCGGGCCTCGTCCAGCAGCCGCGCCGCACCCAGCGCCGTGATGTCGGCGGTCAGGACCGGCTGCTCCCAGGAGAACGCGACCGAGCTGACACCCGCGAGGTTGTACACCTCGTCCGGCTGCGCGGCGGCCATCGCCGCCGACAGCGACGGGCCGGACTGCAGGTCGCCGCTGTGCAGGGTGACCGGGGGGCAGCGCCGCAGCAGGTCCGAGACGTGCGGGTCGCCCTCGTGCACGAGCCCGTGCACCTCGTACCCGTCTGCGATCAGGCGCTCCGCGAGGTACCCGCCGTCCTGCCCGGTGATGCCGGTGACGAGCGCTCTCACGAGCGGGCAGCCTCCAGGTCGGCGTCCACCATCATGTGCACGAGCTGCTCGAAGGAGACGGTGGGCTGCCAACCGAGCACCGACCGGGCCTTCGACGCGTCGCCGATGAGCAGGTCGACCTCCGCCGGTCGCAGGAAGCGCTTGTCGAGCTCGACGTGACGCGACCAGTCGTCGATCCCGACCCGGGCGAAGGCGACGTCGAGCAGCTCCCGGATGGAGTGCGTCTCCCCGGTGGCCACGACGTAGTCGTCGGCGACCGGCTGCTGCATCATCCGGTGCATCGCGTCGACGTAGTCACCCGCGAAGCCCCAGTCCCGCCGGGCGTCCAGGTTGCCCATCGCGACCTTGTCCTGCAGGCCGAGCGCGATCCGGGCGACAGCCATCGAGACCTTGCGGGTCACGAACTCCGGCCCCCGGCGCGGGGACTCGTGGTTGAACAGGATGCCGCTGGACGCGTGCATCCCGTAGGACTCGCGGTAGTTGATGGTCATGTAGTGGCCGAACACCTTGGCCACGCCGTAGGGGCTGCGCGGCCACAGCAGGGTCTGCTCGGACTGCGGCACCTGCTGCACCTTGCCGAACATCTCCGACGACGACGCCTGGTAGAACCGGACGGCTCCCGGGTCGGAGCCGCAGAACAGCCTGGTGGCCTCGAGGATGTTGAGGACGCCCTTGGCGGTCACCTCGGTGGTGACATGGGCGTTCTCCCACGAGTAGGCGACGAAGCTGATCGCCCCGAGGTTGTAGACCTCCTGCGGCTGGGCCGTCTCCAAGGCCCGCATCAGCGAGGACAGGTCGGTGAGGTCGCCGGTGAGCAGCTGCACGCCGGGCACCTGCTTGCGGACCATGTCGTACTTGGGGTTGTTCTGCCCGCGGACCAGCCCGAAGACCTCGTACCCCTTCGCGAGCAGCAGCTCCGACAGGTACAGCCCGTCCTGACCGGTGATGCCGGTGATGAGCGCTCTCACGCGAAGTCCCCCTGCTGCTCGACCACCTGCTGGTGGAGCTCCTTGACCCGCTGCGCCTGCTCGATGGGTACGACGAGGGTGGCACGCTCGGTGTGCACCACGATCAGGCCCTCCACCCCGACAAGGGCCACCAGGTGGTCGGGGTCACTGGAGGCGACGACGTTCTCGTGGGCGTCGACCAGGACGGTGCGGGCGGACAGCGAGTTCCCGTCGTGGCCGCGACCGAGCGCGTCGCCGTACTGCGGCCAGGAGCCGACGTCGATCCAGCGGGCGGCCAGCGGGATGGCCGCGACGGTGAAGTCGGGTGAGGTGGATGCCGGCTCCATGACGCCGTAGTCGACGCTCACCTTGGGGATCTGCTGCCAGGCCTCGTCGGTGCCCTCCTCGACCAGGGCGAGGGTCTGGGGCGCGAAGGCGGCGACGGCGCGCAGGAACGTGGCGGCCTGCCAGACGAACATGCCGGAGTTCCAGAGCGCGCCCTGCTCGA
This sequence comes from uncultured Frankiales bacterium, assembly GCA_946479905.1. The sequence goes on from CAMLIA010000324.1 coordinate 2,617, forward strand.
GGAGCTGCTCGGCCCGCTCCCGCTGCGGCTTCTCGGCGAACCGGGCCACCACGAGGGCGTCACCGGTCAGTGGCTCCCCGAGCTCGAGGTAGCCGAAGCCGGTCGCGGGGTGGTCCGGGACGACCCCGAAGGTGACCAGCGCGTCGTCGTGCGCCTCGGCGACGGCGAAGCCGCGCTCGAGTGTCGAGACGAAGGCACCGAGCGGTTCGATGAGGTGGTCGGCGGTGAGCACCGCCACGACCGCGTCCGGGTCGGCCTGGCAGATCCGCGTCATGGCCAGCGTGAGGGCCGGGAGGGTGTCCCGGCCGGAGGGCTCGAGGACCAGCCGCTCGACCGACAGGCCGTCGACGCTGGTGACGGCGGTCTTCAGCGCGGAGCCGGTCGCGAGCCAGACGTCCGGGGCGACGGCAGCGGCCCGCTCGACGGCGATGTCGAGCAGCGACCGGCCTTCGAAGAGCGGGACGAGCTGCTTGGGGGTGCCGGACGTCGAGTAGGGCCACAGCCGGGTGCCCGAACCTCCCGCGAGGACGAGAGCGTGCCTCACGAGCCCTCCAGGACTTGATGCGTCTCGGCGGAGCCGAGCGGGTCGTGCGTCTCGGCGGAGCCGAGC
>CAMLIA010000325.1 GCA_946479905.1 uncultured Frankiales bacterium
CGAGCTGTTGAGCTGCCGCTCCGTGCCGGCGACCTGCTCGACGTAGCTGCCGCTCAGGTCCGGGTTCGGACGCGACGGCAGCGTGCCGGCAGCGGCGTGCATCAGCCCGACGGCCAGCGCCGTGCTGTCGACCTGGCCGTAGCCCTCGGTCACCGGGGGAAGGGCGGTGTCGGTCGCGGAGTACTTCACGAGGGTCTCCAGGCGGTCCACCGGGAGCGCGAGCCCGTGGGCAGCTGCCTCTGCCAGCAACCGATCGGCGAACCCCGCCGTCAGAGGCGTCGCGAAGCTCGTACCGCTGCTGCTCACGTATCCGCTGTTGCTGGTGCTGGAGGCTCCGACGACGGTGTAGGTGGAGACGACCTCCGGGTTGTAGGAGTTGACCAGGCCGTTGATGCCGTCGGCGCCGACCGCGAGGACGTTGGACGACTCGGAGTAGCCGGTCGAGGCGCCGTCGCTGGGCACGGCTCCGCTGTCGCCCAGGCCGTTGCCGTTGGCGACGACGACCAGGACCCCGCGGCTTCGGGCGTAGTCGATCGCCTTGTACACCGGGTCGATCGCCGGTTCGAGCGGGATCGGGACGACCCTGCCGATGCTGATGCTGATGACCTTCACGCCGACGGTGTCGACCTCCCAGCGGATCGCTGCGCCGACGTCGCCGGTGATGCCGAGGCCGGTGTCGCTGAAGACCTTGGCCATCGCGAACGGGTAGCCCGGGGCGAACGACGGGGTCTTCTGCGAGGAGGCGTTCAGGCCGACGGCCATCGACGACGTGAGGGTGCCGTGCCCGATCGGGTCGAACGGTGCCACGGCCGGGTCCATGGTCTGGCCGGCGGCGGGCTTGTGCGTCCCGTTGTCCCTCGTGAAGTCCCACCAGCCGACGAGCTGGCCGGGGGCGAACTCCTGGTGGGCGGCGTTGACGCCGGTGTCGATGAGGCCGATGACAGGGAGGCTCGTCGCCGCGTGCGCCGACCCGGCGACCAGCGGCGAGGCGGACAGTGCGAGCACAGCGAGGGCAGCTGCTCGGCGCAGCAGGGTGCGGATCATGACGGTGTCCTCTCAGACGAGGTCGAGGGTGCTGCACCAGGTCTGGCGCAGGGTGCCGCTGACGGTCTCCACGTAGGTGCCGTCGAGGTCGGGGCTGGGCCGGGTGGGGAGCGTGCCGGCGGCCGCGTGCGCCTTCGCCGACGGGAGCTCGGCGAGGGTCAGCGCCCCGTACCCCTGGGACTGCGGGGGCAGGCCCAGGTCCCTGCTGGCGTACTTGAGCAGCGTCTCGAGCCGGTCCACCGGTAGCGGCCGGCCGGCCGCTCGGGCCGCGGCGATGACGGCGTCCGCGAACCCCGCGACCCACGGTGCGGAAGCGCTCGTGCCGGCCCCGGAGACGTACGCGCTGTTGCTCGTGTTGCTGGGGTAGGTGATGACGAACGGAGCCACGACCTCGGGGTCGGTCGAGAGCAGCAGCGACTCCGCCGTGTAGACCTGGTTCGGGTCCTCACCGCCGACGGCGAGGACGTCGGGGGAGCAGGCATAGGGAGTGGCCCAGCCCGGGTCGCCGGGGACCAGCGCGTCGCCGAAGCCGTTGCCGTTGGCCACCGTCACGAGCACGCCCCTGCTCCGCGCGTACGTGATCGCCTGGAAGGTCGCGGTGTAGAGCAGCGCGGGCACCGGCACGATGGAGCCGATCGAGATGTTGATGACGTCAGCGTGCACGGAGTCGACCGCCCAGCGGACGGCGGTGCCGACGATGTCGGCGTTGCTGCCCACGCTGCCGGTGCCGGTGAGCACCTTGGCGATGGCGAGCCTGGCGCCCGGTGCGGCTGCCGGCGTCTCCTGCGCGCTGGCGCCCTTGGCGCCCACCATGGCCGCGCTCATGGTGCCGTGGCCGAAGTCGTCGTACGGATCGGTGACGGCCGGGTCCCAGGTCTGCCCGGGCAGCGGCAGGACCTGGCTGCCCTTCCTGTCCGGCGTGAAGTCCCACCAGCCGACGAACTGGTCGGTCGTCGATCCCGCTCCCTGGTAGTCGAACTCCTGGTGGAACGCGTTGACGCCGGAGTCGATGACCGCCACGACAGGGGTGGAGGCCGCGCTGGTGGCGTGTGCGGGGGTGACCAGCGAAGCGCTGATGAGCGCGGTGGCGACGGCAGCGACGGTGACCTGGAGGCGCATCGGATCTCCTGTGCAGAGGTGGGGTGCTGCGAAGGATGACGGCGGAGCAGGGGTCACCTCGCGGGTCTCAGCTGTCCGTTCGCGGCCACTGCTGGTTCCGGCCACAGCGGCTGGTTATCGTGCGGCCATGGGAGTGCTGTCGGTGCTCGGTCTGGACGACAAGCAGCACCGCGTGTACGACGTGCTGACCGCACTGGGCTCCGCGTCCGAGCGGGAGCTCGCCAGCCGCACCGGGCTGTCCGCGCGGGACGTCACCGCCGCCATGGCCGCGCTGCGTGACCGCGGTCTGGTCGAGGCGCTGCTGGGCAACGACCGGCGCTGGGCCATGACCCCGCCGGAGCCGGCGCTCGACGCGCTCGTGCACGAGCAGCAGCAGGCGCTGGCCCGGGTGCGCGCGCACGCGCAGGCGCTGGCCGAGCGCGTCCAGCAGGAGTCGCTGCGCAGGCGCCCCGAGGAGCTCGTCGCGATCGCGGAGGGCAACGAGGGCGTGAACGCGCACTTCGAGCAGCTGCAGCGCTCCGCGGAGCGGGAAGTGCTCGTCTTCGACCGGCCGCCCTACCCCCGGTCCGGCGGGGTGGGCAGCAACCCGGTCCAGGACGAGCGGATGGCGGACGGGGTCGTCTACCGCGGCATCTACGACGCCACGATGCTCGACGACGCCGGGATCCTCCGTCGGGTCAAGGCGGACCTGGACGCCGGGGTGCGGGGCAGGGTGATGGACGACCTGCCCCTGAAGCTGGCGATCGCGGACCGGACGATGGCGATGGTGCCGCTGCTCGTCCCGGACGAGCGCGACGAGCAGATCTCACTGGTGATCCGCCCGTCCGTGCTGCTCGACTCCCTGGTCGCGCTCTTCGAGGCGCTGTGGGCCCGGGCCCTGCCGCTCCAGCTCGACGCGACCGTGGTGACGGGGACCGACCCGCAGCTGGTCGAGGTGGTCCGCTTGCTGGCCTCGGGCATGACCGACGCCGGCATCGCCCGCTACCTCGGCGCGAGCGAGCGGACGGTGCGGCGCAGGGTGTCGGACGCCATGGACGTCCTGGGGGCCAGCAGCCGGCTCC
>CAMLIA010000326.1 GCA_946479905.1 uncultured Frankiales bacterium
GCGCCGCCGTACTCCTCGTCGACGTCGAAGCAGAGCAGCCCGGCCGCGCCGGCCTTCAGCCAGACCTCGCGGCTGACCTGGCCGTCCTTCTCCCACTGGTCGTGGTGGGGGACGACCTCCTTCTCCATGAAGGCGCGCACGGAAGTGCGGAAGTCCTCGTGCTCCTGCTCGTAGATGCTGGGCCGGGCGGTCATCAGGACACCCACTCCTTGATCTGCGCGACGGTGGCGGCCGGGTCCTCGGTGACCGGGCTGATCTGGAGGTTGGTGACGCCGGCCTCGCGGAAGGCGGCGATCCGCTCCTGCACGTACGACGCGGGGCCGACCAGGTTGCCCGCCTCGAGCCACTCCGTGGGCACGAGCGCCTCGGCGTCACGCTTGTTGCCGTCGAGGTAGAGGTCCTGGATCTGCTTGGCCTCCTTCTCGTAGCCGTAGTGGCAGGCGAGCTCGTTGTAGAAGTTCTTGCCGCGGGCGCCCATGCCGCCGACGTACAGCGCGTACATCGGGCGCATGAAGTCGAGCAGCTTCTTGGTGTCCTCGCCCTCGCCGATCGCGACCATGCCGCCGGCCGAGATCTCCAGCGGGGCCAGGTCGGCGGAGCGCTTCGCGGTGCCCTTGGCGAGAGCGTCGCCCCAGACGTCGTGGGCCTTCTCGGGCAGGAAGAGGAACGGCAGCCAGCCGTCGGCGACCTCGGCGGTCATCGCGACGTTGGCGTCGCCGAGCGCGGCGACCCAGATCGGCACGCTGTTGCGCTCGACCTTGGTGAGGATCTTGAGAGGCTTGCCGAGCCCGAGGCCCTGGTCGGCCGGCAGCGGCAGCGTGAAGATCTTGCCGTCGTGCTCGAGCCGCTCGCGGCGCAGGCCCTGGCGGATGATCGAGATGACCTCGCGGGTGCGGCCCAGCGGCTTGTCGTACGGCAGGCCGTGGAAGCCCTCGATGACCTGCGGGCCGGAGGCGCCGAGGCCGATCACCGCGCGGCCGCCGGAGACGTTGTCGAGGCCGGCGGCGGTCTGCAGCAGCGCGCTCGGCGTCCGGGAGAAGACGTTGAGGATGCCGGCGCCGATCTCGATCGTCTCGGTCTTGGCGGCCAGGTAGCCCATCAGCGTGGGGGAGTCGAAGCCGTAGGCCTCGGCCACCCAGACGGTGTCCAGCCCCGCCTTCTCGAGCCCGGCGACCTGGTCGGCCGCCTCGCGGGGATTGCCGGAGTAGAGCAGCGGGGTGGAGAGCTTCATTGTGACAGCATAACTGTCACGGTTGGAGCCGGGTCAACGCCCGTCTCGCTCAGCGGCGGCCGGACGAGGCCTCGCTCAGGCGCTCGAAGGCATCCACGAACCCGGTCATGATGCGGTGCGCGTCGGGCACCAGGCCCGCGTCGGCGGCGAGGCCGACGAACACCCGGCCCTCGTAGCTGTAGATCGTCATGCTCATCGCCTGGTCGGCCGCGAGGGGAGCCCACCCCATCATCGCCTCCACCTTCCGGCCCGCGACGTACAGCGGCACCTGGGGGCCGGGCACGTTGGTGAGCACCCCGACCGCGCGGTTGGCCAGCAGGTCGATGGTGGCCCGGTAGAGCCCCTTGCTCATCCGGGCGATCAACGCCTGGATGCCGAAGTCGACGGCGGCCTCGTGGCCGCGCTTGATCCGGCCCATCCTGTCCTGCACCGTGCGCAGCGCGTGGTCGATGTCCCCGAGGTTGGTCGGCAGCTCCAGCTGCACGAGTGCGAAGCCGTTGCCCAGCTCGATCGGGAGGGCCGGGTCGAAGGGCTGCAGGTTGACCGGGACGTCCCAGGTGACGCTGTGGCACACCGTCCCGTGGGCGTCGAGGTAGGCGCGCAGCGAGTCCGCGACGCAGGTGACCAGGACGTCGTTCACGGTGGCCCCATGGGCGTGGGCGACGCGCTTGGTGTCCGCCAGCGACAGCGGCTCGGACCAGGTGATGACCTTGCGGTCGCCGACGTGCCCGGTCCAGCCGGCGTTGTCGTTGCGGGTACCCAGCGTCAGCTTGCGGACCGTGTCCAGGTCGCCCGGGACCGTGCTGAACGCGCGGGCGCCCACGGCGCCGGCTGCGGCGCCGGCGAGAGTGAGTGCGGTGTGCGCGGCCCCGAGCGGGTTGGTCATCGCGGTGCGCGCGAGCTGCGCGGAGGCGCCGACCGTGGCGCTCGCCCGGCTCAGGAGGCCCGGGTGCCGGTCCCGGTCGTCGGTCGCACCGGTCGCACCGGTCGCGGAGGCGGTAGCGCTCGGCGGGACGACCTGCCCGCCGTCCGGGCTGGTGTCGAAGACGCTGAGGACCATCCTGATTCCGTCGGCGATCGCGTGGTGGGCGCGGAAGAGCACGGCGCTGCCACCGCGGTAGCCGTCGACCAGGACCGACCGCCACAGCGGCTCGTCCGGGTCGAGCGGCGCGACGCGCTGCTCGGCCACGAGGGCCTGGAGCTCCTCGTCGCCGCCGGGGGCCGGGAGCACGACGTGCTCGTACCGGGCTCCGAGGTCGGCGTCCTCCTGCTCCTCCCACCACCACGAGCCGTCGTCGTCGCGAACGGCGATGCTCCGGAACACCGGGTAGCGGTCCCAGAGGCGCTCACGTATGTCGGCGAGGTAGCGGTCCCAGTCGATCGGCTCGGCGGTCCAGAACAGGCTGTCGACGACCATCAGGTTGCCGGGGGTGTCCATCTCGATCCACAGGGCGTCCTGGACACCGAGCCGCTGCCGGTGCGGGGAGCCGGTGGCACCGCGATCCATCGTCGTGCTCATGCCCCGATCCTCGTGACCGTCGGCCCGGGTGGGCAGGGGCAAACGTCACGACCGGCAGGACGATCGGCCGCCGGGCCCCCGCCCACCGGCGCCGCGGCGGCCTTCGCGGCTGCCGAGCGGAAGGCTGGGCTGCCCACATCACCTCACCGCCGCGCGGCGTCGACCGAACCTGCCGAGATGCGGACGCTTCCAGAGCCACGCTGTGGTTGGATCCCTGCCGTGCCGGACCACGTGCTCTCTGCGCTGCTGAAGCCAGGCGAACATCTCGTCTGCTACGACATGCCCCGCATGAGTGGGTTGTGGGGCATCCTCATAGCGCCCTCCATCGAGGCGATCCAGGCGGCCTACCCCGAACTCTTGATCGCGGACTCGCTACCCGCGTGGATGGACACAGACGAAGTCGCAAAGATGCGCGAGACACCGCTATGGCTGGATGACCCGCCTCAGG
>CAMLIA010000327.1 GCA_946479905.1 uncultured Frankiales bacterium
TCACCAACGGGGCCCGGCTCTACGTCGACCACGCCCACCCGGAGTACTCCACGCCCGAGGTGACCAACCCGCTCGACCTGGTGCTGTGGGACAAGGCGGGGGAGCGGGTCATGGAGCTCGCGGCCCAGCGTGCCCTCACGGTCCCCGGCACCGTCCCGATCCAGCTGTACAAGAACAACACCGACAACAAGGGGGCGTCCTACGGGACGCACGAGAACTACCTGATGGCGCGGGCCACGCCGTTCGCCGAGATCGTCCGGCACCTCACGCCGTTCTTCGTCTCCCGGCAGGTCGTCGTCGGCGCCGGCCGCGTCGGCATCGGGCAGGACGGTCGCGACCACGGCTTCCAGGTCAGCCAGCGCGCCGACTTCTTCGAGGTCGAGGTGGGCCTCGAGACCACCCTGAAGCGCCCGATCATCAACACCCGCGACGAGCCGCACGCCGACCCGGAGAAGTACCGCCGGCTGCACGTCATCATCGGCGACGCCAACCTGTCGGAGATCTCGACCTACCTCAAGGTCGGCACCACGGCCCTCGTCCTCGCGATGATCGAGGACGGCTGGCTGAAGCAGAACGGCATCGACCTGTCCGTCGACGGACCGGTGTCGGCCCTGCGGGCGGTGTCGCACGACCCGTCGCTGAAGCACCAGGTGACGCTGCGCGACGGCCGGACCATGACCGCCGTCCAGCTGCAGATGGAGTACTGCGAGCAGGCCCGCAAGCACGTCGAGGACCGGGTCGGCTCCGACGTCGACGCGACCACGGCAGACGTGCTGAGCAGGTGGGAGACGACGCTCGACCGGCTCGCCACCGACCCGATGTCGCTGGCCGACGAGCTCGACTGGGTCGCGAAGCTGAAGGTGCTCGAGGGCTACCGGCAGCGCGAGAGCCTGAGCTGGGACGCGCCGAAGCTGCACCTCGTCGACCTCCAGTACTCCGACGTGCGGCAGGACAAGGGGCTCTACAACCGCCTGGTGGCAAGGGGTTCCATGAAGACCCTCGTCACCGAGGCCGCCGTGCAGCGGGCGCTCACCTCGCCTCCCGAGGACACCCGGGCCTACTTCCGCGGGCGCTGCCTGCAGCAGTTCCCCACCCAGGTCGCCGCGGCGTCGTGGGACTCCGTCATCTTCGACGTCGGACGGGAGTCCCTGCAGCGGGTGCCGACCCTCGAGCCGCTCCGTGGCACGAAGGCGCACGTCGGTGAGCTGCTCGACCACTGCGAGAACGCCCTCGACCTCGTCGACACCCTGGCCGGGCGCCGCTAGGAGCGGCGAGCCTCGTCGAGGGCCTTGCGCGCTGCGTCGAAGGCGTCCTGCGCCTCGGCGACGGCCTTCGCGGCCCGTTCCGCCTTCCGGTGCAGGTCCTCGAGGTCCCGGGTCGCCCTGCTGTGCTGGGAGCGGGCCTGTTGCGCGTCGTGCTCCGCCTGCTTCAGCTGCTCGCGCAGGTCAGTCACCCGCTCCTCGTGCAGGGCCAGCTGCTCGGCCGCGCTCGCGCTCTGCTGCTCAGCGCTGTCGTAGGCCTTGGTCGTCCGCTCAGCGAGCCGGACGGCGTCGTCGAGGGCGCCCTGTGCGTCGAGCGCGGCCGCCTCGAGCTTCTGCAGCTTCTTCGACACGTCGGGCTTGCGCGGGGGCTTCGGCCTGCTCGCCGGCACGTCTGCGACGGCCCCTTCGAGGTCGACACCGCCGAACCCTGCGTAGCTCAGCGCCCGGACCAGCTGCCCCGACTGCACCGCCTCGGCGCTCGCCGGGTCGGCCATCGCCGCCTCGAGGGTCTGCGAGACCTCGGTCCGCACGGCAGGCGTGATGTCGCGGTCCACCAGGCCCACGGCCTGCTCGGTGACCGCCTGCACGAGCTGGTGCCGCTGCTCGGTCAGCTCCCTGAGCTGCTCGCCCTGGCGCGCCGACGTCGCCTCCCGCAGCGCCCCGCCCAGGTCCACGAGCTGCTCCAGCAGCGCCGGCTCACGGCGTACCAGTGTGTTGACCACCCACGCCGCGACGCTCGGCTTGCGCAGCGCCTTGAGCCCCTTGTCCTCCTTCGCCGCGGCATCGCGGGCGGCCGTGAACTCCTCCGGCGGAAGCGCGTAGAGGTCCACCCGCTCATTGTTGCCGCGTCATCGGCCGATGTGTGACATAGGTTCGACGCCAGAGCCATCCGGCAACGAGGAGCAGTCATGGCGAGCAAGGACAGCGGCGGCCAGGAGCGCGCCAGCAAGACGACCGAGGAGACCGAGGAGGTCGTCGCCGAGACGAGCACCGACGTCCACGAGCGGGTCGAGGAGCTGACCTCCGACGTCGACGACCTGCTGGACGAGATCGATGACGTGCTAGAGAGCAACGCCGAGGAGTTCGTTAAGGGCTATGTTCAGAAAGGGGGCCAATAGATGAGCAAATTGCTTGGTTCATGCTGAATATTACGCAGTCTGCTCAGCCCTGGTCTGACTCTTTAGCTGGCCAAGCTGTCGGTACCGCCTGGCAAAGTCTGGCGCGTGAAGCTCTGCATCAGCTGCCAGAAGCGCAAAGACCGCACCGAGTTTGGCAAGAACCGTGCGACGTCAGACGGCCTGAGCGTGTACTGCCTCGAGTGCAACCGGAACAAGAGCCGCGCCTACTACAAGGCCCGACGGGAGAAGCAAGGCTTCGAGCTTCGAGAGCCCGACTGCTCGCCGCCGGGGATGAAGCGCTGCTCCCGCTGCCGTGCCACCCTCCCGCAATCTGCATTTCATGCGCACAAGACTCAATGGGATGGGCTGAACACGTACTGCAAGTCATGTCGAAGCATCCAGAACCGTGACGCGCATCTTCAGCGGACGTACGGCCTCGCCGCTGACGAACTGGCAGCAATGGTCGCGGCTCAAGGCGGGGTTTGCGCCATCTGCGAGCTGCGGAAGCCGGTGCACGTGGACCATGACCACGTGCTCGGAACGGTTCGTGGTGTGCTGTGCTTTCCCTGCAACGTGGCCCTCGGCCAACTGCAGGACGACACCAAGCTGTTTCTCAACGCGATCGACTACCTCGAGAGGACAACGTGGCAGCGGACCTTGGTCTCCACGGGCGTTTACCAGCTCACTTCACCGCGCCCGGATCCAGCAGTTTCTCGGACTTCCTCCGAGAGGCCGCGCCGGACCTCATGAACGACCGGTTGCGGCTTCCTGCCGGAGCATCGGTGGAGGCACCGCACGGGAC
>CAMLIA010000328.1 GCA_946479905.1 uncultured Frankiales bacterium
AGGCCGGTGTGCTCGGCGCAGAAGCCGAGCCACTCCGCGGTACGACGGGCGGTGGCCCGGGCGCCGGCGGCGCCGTGCCCCTGGTCGGCATGGACGCGCAGGTGGATGGGTCCGGGCCCGGTGCTGAGCTGACGGAGCCGGTCCACGAAGACCCGGCTGTGCCAGGCCGGGCAGCGGGGGTCGTTGGCACCGGCGATGACCAGCGTGGCCGGGTGAGGGCCGCTCGCGAGGTTCTCCAGGGGGCTGCCGGCCTGCAGCCATGCCCGCTCCTCGGGCAGGTTGGCGTCGCCGTACTCCCGCTTGACCATCTCGTGCACGAACGGGTCCTCGTGCATCCGGAGCAGGTCGAGCAGCGGCACGTCGGCGACGACGGCGGCCCACAGGTCCGGGCGCTGCGCCACTGCGGCCCCGGCCAGCAGACCGCCGTTGCTGGCGCCGTACACAGCCAGGGTCTGCGGCGCGGCGATGCCGAGCTCGACCAGCTGCTCGGCGACCGCGAAGAGGTCGTCGAAGGTGTGCTGCTTGTGGGCCCGTGAACCGTCCCGCCACCAGTCCAGCCCGTGCTCACCGCCGCCGCGGAGGTGGCTGAGGACGAACACCCCCCCGGCCTCGACCCAGGGCAGGTGGTCGCCGAGGTACGACGGGAGCATCGAGATGCTGAACCCGCCGTAGCCGGTGACGAGGGTGGGCCGCGCCACGGACACGTCGAGGTCGGCGCGGTGCACGACGTGGGCGGGCACCGGGGTGCCGTCCTGGGCCGTGCCCGTGATGAGGGTGACCGTCAGTCCGTCGGCCCGCTGTGCAGGTGGGTCGACCACCTCCAGGCGGTCCTCGCCGACGAGGTAGCGGTAGACCGTGGGCGAGGTGGCGAAGTCGGAGTAGACGAACGACAGCTCGTCGTCCCCGGCCTCGAACATCGCGAACGAGGAGTGCGAAGCCCCCGCTGCGGTCACCCCGAGCGCTCCGGACCCGGGGAGCGCGACCTCGCGCGCCTCCCGGCCGTCGAGGGAGAGGATCCGCAGCCTTGCGCTGGCGTCGCGGAGGTACCCGACGGCGAGGTGGTCGCCCACGAGCTCGACCCACTGCAGGACGTCGTCGGACTCGGGCAGCAGCTCGGTCCAGCTGCCTCGGTCTGAGGCGGTCGCGACGGGGATGCGGACGAGCCGGCCACGGGGGGCGTCACCGGTGACGACGGCGAACAGGTCCCCGCCGTGGAAGCGGCCGCAGACACCCCCCTCGAGGTCCGGGAGCAGCGGGCGGACCTGGCCGTCCGGGGTGATGACGTGGTCCAGCCGGAGCAGGCTGTTGCCCGTCTCGATCGCGACGTGCCGACCGTCCCTCGACACCTTGGGGCGGGGGAACAGCAGCCCGCCCGGCACCGGCCAGGGCTCGGTCGCGGGCGCCGCCCCCAGCGTGTGGCGGTACAGCGGCATGGCCGGCGCCCCGTCGACGATCTCGCGTCCCGCGCACCAGAAGCCCGAGCTGTCGGGCAGCCAGGACACGGGGAAGAGCACGTTCCACGGGATGCTGTCGGGCAGGGCGGCACCGGTCTCGACGTCCAGCAGCGTGACCTCGACCTGCTCCGTCCCCGCTGCCTGGACCCCCACGGCGACGGCCCGACCGTCCGGTGACGGGGACATCCACTGGAGCGCGACCGGGACACCGCGCGCGGCGGCGACCTCGTTCGGGTCGAACACGACGCGCGGCTCGTCGGCGAGGTCGGAGCGGACGGTGACCACGGGGAGCTCGTCGTCCGCTGAGCGCATCCTCAGCTGGAACCACCGGTCACCGCGCCGGCGCAGCGCCCAGCGCCGCCCCCGCGCTGCCTGCGCGAGCAGCCGCTCCTCGAAGACCGGAACGGCGGGCAGCCCTGCCAGGTACGCCCTCGCGGCGGCGTCCTGCTCCGCCTGCCAGGCCAGGCTCGCAGGCGTGTCCTGACGCAGGTCGCTGCTGGTCACGAGGCTGTGCGGATCCCGCCGACGTACCGGATGCAGCTGCAGCCGGACTGGTAGGCGAAGTCCCGGTAGCCGCTGAGCCCGTCGGGCCGGCCGGCGGCCATGTCCGCGCTGAAGCTCGACGCGGAGACGTAGCCCTTGAGCAGCCGCGCCCCGCGCTGCAGACCGGACACGCTGGCGTCCCCGACCGCAGTGGTCGCCGCCTGCAGGAACCAGCCGGCGTCGCAGAACTGCTCCATCAGGCTGGCAGTGGTGCTGTTGCTCGTGTCGAGCCCGGCCTTCTTCATCACCGCCAGGCACCTGCTGCCGGCAGTCGTGACCGGCGAGGTGGCGCCGGTGTCCGCGCTCGGGATCCAGCCGACGCCGACCATGCCCTTCAGCTGGTTGGCCGGTGCCGAGCCGGCGATCAGCGTCGGGCCCACGGAGGAGTCCACGGCGTAGCGGGGGCGGTAGCCCTGGGACTCGGCCGACGTCATGAACCCGACCGGGAGGATGCCGAGCTCGATGACCCGGGTCACCCCGTCGTTGCGGAACTTCAGGACGTTGCCCTGCTGGTTGGCGTAGCCGGCGGTGTCGAAGGTGCTGGTCGCGACGTCGACCTGGGTCTTGCCGTAGTGGGCCAGCCGGGGCAGGACGGTGTCCTGCAGGACCCGCTTCGGGATCGGGAGGTCGTACAGCAGCACCCCGACCTTGCCGGGGTCCTGGAAGAACCCGATGCGCGCGAGCGCGTCGATCTGGTTGCGCATCAGCCGGTCCATCAGCCAACCGGACGGCATGAACAGGTAGCCCGGGTGCACGACCTTCGCGTCGTACAGGTAGAGGCCGTCGTCCAGCAGCGGCACGCCCTTCTTGGCCAGGCACTCGTGCAGGATCGGGTTGTGGGCCAGCACCGAGATGACGAAGGCGACGTGGGTGTCCTGGGTGAAGGCCGCGCAGGTCCTGCTGTCGGCCTCGTCCTGGCTGCCGGCGCTGGCATCGGGCGTGTTGAACACCGGCTGGACGGGGTGCCCGGCGAGGCCGCCGTGCGCGTTGATGTCGTTGACGACCGCCTGGGCCTGCGGCCGCTGGTCACCGGTCTGCAGCGCGGACAGGCCGGCGGCCTTCGCGGCAGCGTCGAAGCTGCCCGTCGAGACGACGAACCCGACCTTCACCGGCTGCTTGGCAGCGGCCGCCTGCTGGGCCGGCGTGCTGGCGGCTGGGA
>CAMLIA010000329.1 GCA_946479905.1 uncultured Frankiales bacterium
CTGCACCGTCGTGTGCTGGTCGACCGTCATACCGCCGCACCCTAGACCTACGCGCTACCCTCCGTCTGTCAGACCGCCAAGGTCAGCGACCAGCCGCCTTTCAGGTCGGCCGCGTCCAGCGACAGGACTACTGGACAGCACAACGCCCCAAGACGCACGCCTACAGCACACAGGACAGGCCAGGCTAACTTCTAAGCGGTCGGTCGCAGGTTCGAGTCCTGCCGGGTGCGCCTTACCCCCTCTGACCTGCGGTTTTAGGTCGTTGACGGCGGCTCGTGCGACAGTACAGCGTCCACAGACAAGACAACGGTCCCTGCGGGTGCCGCCAAGAAACTGGTCGCTGATGGTCGACAACACCGCCCTGTACGACGGGCTCCGGGAGAGCTGGCTGCGGAGCCTCCGGGCCCGCAACACCGCCCCCAAGACCCAAGCGCTCTACGAACGCGCCGCGCTCCAGTTCAGCGCCTACCTCGCCGCCGAGTGGCCACAGGTCCCGCCGGCCGGGCTGACCCGCGAGCACATGGAGGGCTTCCTCGAGACCTACGCCGCCGGGAAGGCCACCGGCGACCTCGCCGGTTTCGACGGGGGCCGCGCCGACTCCACCGTCAGCCTCACCTACCGCGCCCTGCAGCAGTGGTTCGGCTGGCTCGTCCGGGAAGACGAGCTCGACAGCAACCCGACCGCCACCATGCAGGCCCCGATCGTCGCCGAGAAGCCCGTCCCGGTCCTCACCGAGGACCAGCTTCGGGCGCTGCTGGCCCGCTGCGCCGGCCGCCGACTCGTGGACCGGCGTGACATGGCGCTGTTCCGGCTGCTCATCGACAGCGGTGGCCGGCTCGACGAGATCAGCCGCCTGAAGGTCAGCGACGTCGACCTCGACGCCCACACCGCGAAGGTCGTGGGGAAGGGCCGCCGTCCCCGGACCCTGCCGTTCGGGGTGAAGACCGCCGAGGCGCTCGATCGCTACCTGCGTGCCCGCAAGGCCGACCGGCGCGCCGCCGAACCGGGCCTGTGGCTCGGCGAGAAGGGCAAGGGCGCCCTCACTCCGAACGGGGTCCATCAGATCATCAAGCGGCACGGCCGGGCACTCGGGATGCCCGATCTGCACGCCCACCAGTTCCGGCACACCTTCGCCCACAGGTGGTTGTCGGAGGACGGTTCGGAGGGTGACCTGATGCAGATCGCGGGGTGGCGGTCCCGGCAGATGCTGAGCCGCTACGCGGCCAGCGCCGCGGCGGAGCGGGCGCGGGACGCGCACCGCCGGATGGGGCTGGGCGACCGGCTCTAGGACGCCCTCGCGCGTGCACGCCGGGGCAGCCGTAAGGGCGTGGGGACAGATGCGGGGATCGGTAGGTCGCTGATCCAGTCGCCCATGGGGAGATCAGCGGGGGGCTGGTCGTAGGCGCGGCGAAGAATGTCCCGCTCCGGGAAGGTCAGGTGCTCGGGCCCCCACTCGGAGACCTCCCTGCGGGATGAGCGCGGGTCGACGGCGACGAGGGTCTTGCCGCGGTGCCGGATGACGTAGGCAGGGCGGCAGGCGTCCGGCAGGAACCGGATCTGGACGTAGCAGCGGGCTGGGGTCGGGCGGTGCATCGAGTGATGCCTCCGGGGCGAGGGCCGACCCGAGGCGGGATGGGAAAGTCCCCGGGCGTCGTTCAGCGGCGTACCATACGCCCCACTTCGGACGGTTCGCGCCCCCCTTACTCGTCGGTAAGGTCGTGCTCGCCGTCCTCATCGACAGCTTCAAGATCGGCGATCATCTGCCGTCTGAGCTCGTCCTCCGTGGCCGGCGCCGCGGTCAGACGCCGCAGCAACGCGTACTGCTTGAGCAAGTGTTCACGGGCCTCGGGGAGCAGCGCCGTGTCGCTGCGGATCACTGCCGGCACGTCCACCCTGACCTCTTCGTCGTCGAGCCAACCGAGGTCGGCGAGAGCCGCGAAGCGAACTTCCGCGAAGGTCACCCCGAGGCCCTCGGCGAGGGCTCGCATCTGGTCGACGGGGAGCAGGTCGTCCCGGCTCGTCTCGGTCGCGAGCTTGTGGACGAGAGACTTCCCGATCTTCCTGCCGGCGCGCTTGCTGATCTCGTCGTAGGACCATCCGGTCTGGTCCCGCACGGACTGGATCAGGGTCCGTAGCCGTCTTGTGTTCGACACGCCGGACATGATGCCCCACCCCTGTGGACGACCGGGGACAACCGTCCACCAATAACCCCGGCGAGTCCACCGATTGCCCCCGCGACGTGCTGTCTCCTCCCGTTGTAATTCGATCAGTGCCGTCCACCTATTGACACGGGAATCTGCCGTCCACGACAGTGGACACACGTCCGCCAGTAGTGGACAGTCACCCGAGGAGGTGCCAAGGTGCAGTACATCGCAAGACGACGAGGAAGGCGCCACGTGGCAACCACAGTCCGTCTCCGCTCCGCCACCCTCATGGCCGAGCTGATGCGAGCCAAGGAACTCAGCGTGCGCGACATGGCCGACCGGCTCCCCTGCGGCAAGAGCATGGTCGGTGCCCTGTCCAAGGGAACGAAGACGACCTGCACCGAGGCGCTCGGCGACCGCATCGCGGAGGTGCTGGGGGTCCCCACCAGTGTCCTTTTCATGCCCGCGCCGTCCGTCCGTCGCGGACGACCGTCCACGCAGAAGGACGCAGCATGAGTCTCCGCCGCAGCAACCTCACCCCCGAGCAGCGCAGCACCCAGGCCCGCCTCGCAGCCCTGACTCGCTGGGCGAACACGACGGACCGGACTGCCGCGACCCAGGCAGCCCGCGACGGCCTCGCCGCGAAGTGGGACGAGGCCCCGAACCCCGAGGCCGCGAAACGCGCCCACATGACCCGCATGGCGCTCGCCTCGTCCCGCGCCCGCAGCACCGCGTAAACGGCTGAGCGCCGCCCGCTGCAACCGGACGGCGCTCTGGAGCCAAGCCCCTTGATCATCGCACCCGCTTAGGAGCCGAGCAAGATGACAAACACCACCGACCAGGCGCAGCAGGACCGCCACGCCTACCTCGAGCTGACCCGGATCTCCCGGCACCTCGCGATGGAAGCCCGCGGCCAGTTCGCCGTCAGCG
>CAMLIA010000330.1 GCA_946479905.1 uncultured Frankiales bacterium
TGACCGGCGCCGGCGGCGGCATCGGCCGCACGTACGCGCTCGACCTCGCCCGCCGTGGCGCGCAGGTCGTCGTCAACGACCTCGGCGGCAGCGTCGACGGCACCGGCGGCGAGCACACCGCCGCGCAGAAGGTGGTCGACGAGATCAAGGCCGCCGGTGGCGAGGCCGTCCCGTCGTACGACTCGGTGTCCACGCCCGAGGGCGGCGCCGCGATCGTCAAGACCGCCGTCGACTCCTTCGGCAAGGTCGACATCGTCATCAACAACGCCGGCATCCTGCGCGACAAGAGCTTCCTCAAGCTGTCGTGGGACGACCTCGACGCGGTGCTCGACGTGCACCTCAAGGGCGCCTTCTACGTCTCCCAGCCGGCCTTCGCGGTGATGAAGGAGAACAACTACGGCCGGTTCGTCTTCACCGCCTCCAACGCGACCTTCGGCAACTTCGGTCAGACCAACTACGGCGCCGCCAAGGCCGGCCTGATCGGCCTGTCGAACGTGCTCGCGGTCGAGGGCGCGCGCAACAACATCCTCTCCAACGTGATCATGCCGGTGGCCTACACGCGCATGACCGAGGAGCTGCTCGGCGACGCCGGCCAGCTGCTGACCGCGGAGTCGGTGACGCCGATGGTCACCTACCTGTGCTCGGAGGCGAACACGACGACGCACGGCGCGTTCTCCGCGGCAGGCGGTCGCTACGCGAAGGTCTTCACGGGCCTGGTGCCCGGCTGGTTCGCCGGCAAGGGCGCGGACGTGACGGCGGAGGACATCGCCGCGAACTACGAGCAGATCACCAAGGAGGAGGGCTACATCGTCCCGCAGTCGACGCAGGACGAGATCGTCGCCCTCCTCGGCCTGTTCAGCTAGGCGCGGTCAGGCGCGGTCCCTTCGCTCGTGCACACCCGCCCGTCCCGCCGGCCCTCCCGCACGCTCAGCGCGGGTGGCTCGGGCGGGCGGCGCGTGCATGGCGGGAGGGTGGGCGGTGGTCAGCGGTCGGTCCACGTGTAGCGGTGCTCGGGCCGGCCGGTGGTGCCGTACCGCAGCGACACGGTCACGCGACCGTCGTCGGACAGGTCGGCCAGGTAGCGCTGCGCCGTCGGGCGCGAGATGCCCAGCGCGGTCGCGACGTCCTGGGCGGTCAGCGCCTCGGGTGCCGCACGCAGCAGGTCGACGACGAGGGCAGCCGTCTGCGGTGAGCGTCCCTTGCGGACGGCGCCGCCGACGGTGTCGCCCTCGCGCAGCACCCGGACCGCCCGGTCGATGTCGACCTGCGCGAGCGGCCGCTCACCCGCGACCGTCTCGCGGAACTTCGCGTACGCCCGCAGCCGGTCCGCGAGGTCGTTGCGGGTGAACGGCTTCACCAGGTAGTTCACCGCCCCGCGGCCCAGCGCCGACCGCACCGACGCGGCATCGGACGCAGCCGTGATCATCATGACGTCGCAGCCGAGCTCGGGCACGAGGTCACTGCCCAGGCCGTCGGGCAGGTACATGTCGAGCAGCACGAGGTCGGGCGCGAGCTCCTGCGCTGCCTGCCGCGCGGCGGCGGCGGTGTGCGCCACCCCGACGACCTCGAAGCCCTGGACCGCGCGCACGAACTGCGCGTGCAGCTCGGCCACCCGGAAGTCGTCGTCGACGACCAGCACCCGCATCACGGCAGGGCTCCGACGACCCCGACGGCATGGCGCAGCTCGGCGGCGAACACCGCCCCGTGGTCGGGGCCGGACGCCGCGACCAGGCGCACCTCGCCGCCGTGCCGGCGGGCCGCGAGCCGGGCCAGCGCCAGACCGAGGCCGTGCGGCCGGCCGTCGTCTGCGGCGGTCGTCCACCCGTCCTCGAAGACCCGCTCGGCGGCGTCGTCGCTCACCCCGTCGCCGCTGTCCGAGACCGCCATGTTGAGCGTGTCCCCGTCCAGGGCCAGTGCCACGTCCACCCAGGCCGGCCGGCGGGTCCCCGCGGCGGCGGCGCGGACGGCGTTGTCGACGAGGTTGCCCAGGATGGTGACCGTGTCGAGCGGTGCGACCAGCGCGGCGCCCAGCTCGCTGCCTTCGGTCAGCCGCAGCTGCACGCCGCGCTCGGACGCGGCGGCGGCCTTGGCCGCGAGCAGTCCCCTGACGTAGGGGTCGCGCAGCCGGCCGCCGTCGACCACCGGGTCGTCGCTCAGCTCCTGCAGGTAGTCCTGCGCCTCGGCCACCTCACCCAGCTGCAGCAGGCCGGCCAGCGTGTGCAGCCGGTTGGTGTACTCGTGCGACTGCGCGCGCAGCGCGTCGAACAGCGCCCGCACGGTGTCGAGCTCACGGCCGAGGTCCTCCAGGTGGGTGCGGTCGCGCAGCGTCAGCACCGCTCCGAGGTCGCGACCGTCGTGCTGCACGACCCGCAGCGTGACAGCCAGCGCCCGCTCCCCCGCGAGCACCAGGTCCTCGGTGGTCTCCGACCGCGACCGCACCAGATCGGCCAGCCGGGCAGGCAGCACGTCGGCGACAGCGGCTCCGGGCACCACCGCCGGGCCGAGCAGCTCCCGCGCGGCCCCGTTCGCCATCCCCACCAGGCCCTCGCCGTCGACCGAGACGACGCCGTCCTGCACGCCGTGGAGCACCGCCTCGTGCTCGCGCACCAGCTCGCTGAGCTCCGCGGGCTCGAGTCCCAGGGTCTGCCGCTTCAGGCGACGGGCCAGCCAGACCGCACCGGCGCCACCGGCGAGCAGGGCCAGGACGCCGAAGGCCGCCGCTCCGCGCAGCAGCTGGACGAGCCGCTGGTGGATCGCCCGGGCGTCGATGCCGACGCTGACCTCCCCGACCACCGCACCGGAGCTGTCGCGCAGCGGCACCTTGCCGCGGGCGGACAGCCCGAGCGTGCCGCGCTGCAGGGCGACGACGTCGCGGCCGGCCAGCGCCTGCGACGGGTCGGTGCTGACGCGCTGCCCGACCAGGTCGGTGTTGGGGTGGCTGTAGCGGATGCCGCGGGCGTCGGTGACGACGACGAACAGCGCCTCGGTGCGGCGGCGCACCTGCTCGGCACGCACCTGCGCGTCCCCGGTCACCGACGGCGTCGACGTCGCGATGTCCTGCGCG
>CAMLIA010000331.1 GCA_946479905.1 uncultured Frankiales bacterium
CCGAGCAGACGGCTCAGGCGACGGTGTCGAGGAGGTCCATGGCGCGGGACCAGTCGGCGTCGAGGGCGCCGACGAGGGGCTGCGGGTCGAACGGCTTGCGCCGCATCAGCCGCATCGTGAGGGTGCGGGTGGTGGCGGAGACCGCGTCGAGCGCGTCGGCCGCCTCGCCGCCGGCCTCGCCGAGCACCCAGCGGACGTGCGCGGCGGCGAGCGCCATGGCGGCGCCGGCCATCCGGGTGGTCGCGAAGGCGAAGACGTGCACGTCCTCGGGGGAGAGGGCGAGGACGCCGTCCAGCTCGCGCCCGAGCTGCTCGCCGAAGGCCAGGAAGGGCGACCGGTCCGGGCGGCGCAGCAGGTTCTCCCGCAGCAGCTCCCGGGAGATGGTGCGCAGCTCCTCACCGGCGGGCTGCGGGCCTGCGTCGAACCGGACCACCTCGACGTAGCCCGGGAGCCCGTCCGGCACCAGCACCCGCTCGCGGTCCTCGCCGGTGAGCTCGTGCAGGCCGCTGCCGTGGAAGTAGACGAGCCGGTCGTCCTCGAGGGTGTCGACGGCGATGGAGGTCTTCACGTGCGCGCTGCGGTAGCTCATGCCCGCGGTGTCCGGCAGCCACCACGCGTCGACCTCGACGATCAGGGTGTTGCCCTGCGCCATCTGGTTCTCGAGGTGCGAGGTGAAGGAGCGGTAGGGCTGCAGCTCGTGGATGTCGATGCCGAACAGCGCCTCGATCTCGTCCTGGCGCGGCTTGAAGAAGGTGAACTGGTCGCCCTCGTGGTCGAGCGAGAGCGCGCAGCCGAGCCCGGCGAGCGGCTCGCGGCCGTGCGCGTGCAGCAGCTCGATGACGACGTCGGTCCAGCAGTTGGTCTCGGGGTAGCCGAACTCCGGCCCGTGGACGGGGTGCGGGACGTAGCTGCGTGGGTCCAGCCCGAGCAGGGAGGTCACGGGCCGAGCTCGGCCAGCACGTCGGCGGGCCAGGCGTCCACCGACAGCCCGTGGGTGAACAGCAGCGCGAGCACGCAGCGCTCCAGGCCGAAGCCGAGGCAGGCGGTGTGCACCGGCTGCCCGTCGGTGCGGTGCAGCCCGAAGACGTGGGCGAAGTGCTCGCCGTGCGCGTTGAACGAGGCGACCGCGGTGGGGTTGTCGCCCCCGATCGGGACGAGGATCTCGAACTTCAGCTTCTGGGCGCGCTGGCTGCGCGCGAGCACCCTCCCGGAGCGGCCGAAGAAGGGGTCGTTCGCCTCGTCGAAGGCCGCCGGCAGCCCGAGCGACTGCAGCAGCGCGAGCGACCGGTCGCGCCAGCGGTCCCGCCAGGCCGCGACCTGCTCGGGCCCGTCGACCCGGACCACCTCGCGCTGGTGGAAGGCCTGCATCCGGCAGGGGTCGTCGCTCGGCTCGTGCCGGAACACCCAGGCCGCGCCCGCGTCGACGGTGAGGCCGTCGGCAGGGATCGGCTGCGCCGCGAGCGCCGGGTAGACCGGGTGGCAGGCCGCCGGGACCATGACGACGCCGGACTGCGTCAGGTGGCCGCTCCAGTCCTCGTGCCGGCGCGCCTGGTCGGCGAGCTCGAGCGCCTGCCCCTCGTCACCGGTGAACGCGAACACCGACCCGGTCAGCTGCGGGAACGAGGTGAGGTAGTCGACCGACTCCATGTCGTGCCGCGGCTCGACCGGGGGGAACTCCATGCTCACGGCCTGCTCGTCGGCGAACAGCCGCGTCAGCCGCGCGTCCAGCCGGCGGCGGAGGTCGACGAAGACCGGCCCCTGGCCGGTGACGCCCGGCACCCGCGAGGGCAGCAGGACCCCGGCCGCGACGAGGCGCTCGCGGAACTCCCCCTGGCTCCCCGTCGCCTGCGGGACGTCGTGCGCGGACGCCGCCATCAGCTGTCCTTGACGACCATCAGCAGCTGGGCGTTGGTCTCGTGCAGCCGGTCGTTGCTCACCATCAGCGACGCCGACAGCGAGTCGCGCAGCAGCCGGCCGATCGCCAGTGGCGAGTCGTTGCGGAACCCGGCGATGCCGGTGATCTCCAGCGCCCCCTGGCAGATGGCGGCGACCGACCGGGACACCGACGTCTTCAGGGCGTTGTGGCGCAGCGTCGCGCCCATGGTCTGCAGCTCGGGACGGCCGGGCTCGGCGTACTCCCGCTGCCAGCGCTCGACCGCCTCGGCGACCTGGGCGCGGGTGGCGGACAGCTGCCCGTGCAGCTCCGACAGCCGCTGCGCCTTGACCGAGCTGCCCCCAGGACCGGCCGACTTCACCGACTTCTTCGCGCGCTCGAAGGCCTCGACGGCGATGCCCACCCAGAGGCTGCTCCAGAGCAGGTGGGAGACCGGGACCATCGTCTCGGCCCCGAGCGTGACGTACGGCGTCGGGTGCACCTGCTCCGGGGCGAAGCTCGCGGTCACGACGAACCCGGGGGAGCAGGTCCCCCGCATGCCGAGCGGGTCCCAGGTGCCGTTCTTCTGCATGGTGGTCTGGCTGCCCAGGTGCAGCACCGCGACCTGGTCCCCGGCCTCCGCCTCGGGGGCGCGGCGGGTCGTGGTGAGGAAGTCGTCCGCGTGCTCGCCGTAGGAGACCGTGGGTGCCTGCTTGACCAGCGAGCAGCTGCCGTCGGGCTGCGGGTCGACCGAGGAGATCGACCGGCCCATGTCGCCGCCGGTGCCGATCTCGGACGTGACCGACCCGATCAGGCGCTGCTCACGGGTCAGGTCGGCGAGGTAGTCCTTGGCCCACGGCCAGTCGCCGGTGGACAGCAGGCAGGCCACCTGGATCTGGTGCATCGCGAAGACCATGCCGGTGGCCGAGCAGGCCCGGCCCAGCACGCGGCAGGCCTCGGCGACCTCGTCGAACGGGACCCCGTCCGCCAGCGCGGACAGCGCCTTGCCGTCCTTCAGCGCGTCCATGCCCTCCCGGGGGAAGCGCGCCTCGCGGTCGACGTCGTCGACGTGCTCGGCGGCCACGGCCGCTGCGGAGCGGACCCCCGCGAGGAAGTCG
>CAMLIA010000332.1 GCA_946479905.1 uncultured Frankiales bacterium
CGGCGACGAGCAGGTCGACGGGGGTGGTGGTGAGCAGGAAGACCTCACTGCTCACGACGGGGACCCAGGCCGCCACGGCGGCGCAGCCGGCGAGCGTGACGACAAGCCCCAGCTTCCAGCCGTTGAGCGGGCGGGCGAGCACGCCGACGGTCCACAGCGACACGATCAGGACCACGAAGGTCGCTGTGCTCCTGCCCTCGACCACACCTCCGCCGGCGTCGAGCAACCGCGTCACCCGGTAGCCCGCGTAGCCGGCCAGCGCGGTGACGGCTCCGACGGGGACGGCGAAGCGCAGCACGCGAGGCACGAACCCCGGGACGTAGCGCCGCGCGTTGGGGGCGAGCGCGAGCGCGAAGCCGGGGAGGCCGATCGTCAGCACCGAGATGAGCGTCAGCTGGATCGGGGCCAGGGGGAAGGCGCCGAGGGTCGCTGCGGCGATCAGGGCCAGCACCAGCGAGTAGGTGTTCTTGATGAGGAACAGGCTGGCAGCACGCTCGATGTTGGCGATGACCCGCCTGCCCTCGGCGACGACGGAGGGCAGCCGGGCGAAGCTGCTGTCGAGCAGCACGATCTGGGCGACCGCACGGGTCGCGGCAGAGCCGCTCCCCATGGCGATCCCGATGTCCGCGTCCTTGATCGCGAGCGCGTCGTTGACGCCGTCGCCGGTCATCGCCACGACGTGCCCCCTGGACTGCAGCGCCTTGACCATCGCGCGCTTCTGCTGCGGGCTGACGCGGCCGAAGACCGAGCGGCGCTCCATCACCTCCGCCAGCTCCGGGAGGTCGGTGGGGAGGTCGCGGGCGTCGACGGGGTGGTCGGCGCCGGCCACCGCCACGGCCCGGGCGATCGCGGCGACCGTCTGCGGGTGGTCGCCGGAGATCACCTTCACCTCGACGCCCTGCGCGGCGAAGTAGGCCAGCGTCTCGGCGGCGTCCTCCCGGACCCGCTCGACCAGCAGGACGAGGGCGACCGGCTCGAGACCGCCGGGCAGCGAGGGCGTGGTCCCGTCTGCGGTGAGCCGGCGGTCGGTGCGGACCAGCAGCAGGACCCGGTGGCCCTGCTGCGCGCACCGGCTCGCGGTCTCCCGTGCCTGCTGCTGCTGCGCGGTCCGCGGGTCGGGCAGCACCATCTCGGGAGCGCCGAGCACCCAGGTGCCGCGCTCGCCGGCGTCGACCGCGGACCACTTGCGGGCGGAGCTGAAGGGGACGACGGAGCGGAGCTGCCACGCCGGCGCAGGGAACGCCTGGGCCACGGCCGCGGCGGTGGCGTTGTCACCGGCCGCTCCCGCGACCAGGCCGAGGGGGGCCTCGACCTCGGTCCGCTCGCCGGCGAGCACGACGAGCTCGTCGAAGGCGATCGACCCGTAGGTCAGGGTGCCCGTCTTGTCCAGGCAGACCACGTCGACCCGCGCCAGCACCTCGACGGCGGGCAGCTCCTGGACCAGCGTCTGCTGGCGGGCGAGCGTCGCGGTGGCCACCACGAACGCCAGGCTGGTGAGCAGCAGCAGCCCCTCGGGCACCATGCCGACCAGCCCGGCGACCGTGCCTGTGACGGCGTCGCGCCAGCCCTCGTTGTCGTGGCTGCGGAACTGGCTCCACAGCAGCACGGGGCCGACGACGAGCAGCACGCCGCTGATCCACCGCAGGATCCGCGTGGTCCCCGCGGCCAGCTCGGAGTGCACCAGCGAGAAGCGTCGCGCGTCGGCCGCCAGCCGGGCCGCGTAGGCCTGCGCGCCCACCGCCGTCGTCTGGAACCGGCCGCGTCCCGCGACCACGAACGACCCGGACTGCAGGAACGCCCCTGGGCCCTTGCCCACGGGCTCCGCCTCCCCGGTGAGGAGCGACTCGTCCACCTCGAGCCCCACCGCGCTGCGCACCACGCCGTCGGCAGGCACCTGGTCGCCTGCGACGAGCTCGACGAGGTCGTCCTCCACGACCGCGGCGAGGGGAACGCTGCCCAGCGTGCCGTCCCGCACCACCCGGGCGGTGGTGACCTGGAGGACCGCCAGTCGGTCCAGGGCCCGCTTGGCGCGTACCTCCTGGACGATCCCGATGCCGGAGTTGGCGACGATGACCAGGCCGAACAGCGCGTTCTGCCAGCGCCCCGTGGCGAGGGTCACGACGAGCAGCGTCCCCAGCAGGCCGTTGAAGTAGGTGAGGACGTTCGCACGGACGATCTCCCTGACGGTCCGGCTGGTCCGCACGGCGGCGTCGTTGGTGCGCCCGGCGGCGACCCGCTCGGCGACCTGCCCGGCGGTCAGCCCGGCGGCGCTCCCGGCTTCGTGGTCAGCTGCGGCGGGGATGCTCATCAGCCGGCCCGTCTCTGTGCGCGTGCGGCGAGGTCTCACCGCCGTCCATGCAACGTCGACGCGCCCCACGGAGGAAGGGGCGAAGGTCCCGGTCCTCAGGCCCTGGCACGGGCACGGGGCCGGGCGTTGCCTGGGGGTATGCGCGAGCACCTCCGCCTCGGTCGGGTCGCCGGTGTCCCGGTGGGCCTGAACGCCAGCGTGCTCGTCATGCTCGCGCTGGTGGTGGCGATGACCGCGACCGGGACGCTGCCGACGGCTGTCCCGGACGCGGCACCGGCGGCCTACTGGGTCACGGGTGTGGCGGTGGGGGTCCTGTTCCTCGGCTCGCTGCTGGCGCACGAGCTGACGCACGCGGTCGTGGCCCGGCGCTACGGCGTCCGGGTCGACGGCATCACCCTGTGGATGCTCGGCGGGGTCGCGCAGCTGGCGGACGAGCCGCCCACGCCGAAGGCGGACCTGCGCATCGCCGCGTCCGGGCCGCTCGCGAGCGTCGGCGTCGCGGTGGGCTCCGGTGCCCTGGCCGGCGCGCTCTCCGGGCTGGGCGCCCCGGAGCTGCTGGTCGCCGGGCTCGGCTGGCTGGCCGGCATCAACGTGGTGCTGGCGGTCTTCAACCTGCTGCCCGCCGCTCCGCTCGACGGCGGCCGGGTGCTGCGGGCGGTGCTCTGGCGCCGCAGCGG
>CAMLIA010000333.1 GCA_946479905.1 uncultured Frankiales bacterium
GCGCGACTACCTCGACGAGTCCGGCGGCCGCTACGTGCACGTCATCGCCGACGGCGGCATGAAGACCGGTGGCGACGTGGCGAAGGCCATCGCCATGGGCGCCGACGCGGTGATGATGGGCAGCGGCCTGGCGAAGGCCGCCGAGGCGCCCGGCCGCGGCTGGCACTGGGGTCACGCGAGCCACCACCCCGTGCTGCCGCGCGGCACCCGGGTCCGGACCGAACCGGTCGGGACGCTGGAGGAGATCCTCGTCGGGCCGGCCAACACCGACGACGGTGCGACGAACATCTTCGGCGGCCTGCGGCGTGCGATGGCGATGACCGGCTACAGCTCCATCAAGGAGTTCCAGAAGGTCGAGGTCATGGTCGCTCCGGCGCTGCGGACCGAGGGCAAGGACCTCCAGCGCGCCCAGGGGCTCGGCACCTTCGCGTCCTGAGCCTGTCGCCTTCCTGACACCTGGCTTCCGTTCCCCGGCGTTCTGTGCCGGAATGCGGTCGGAAGCGTTGCGGGGGCGGCGCTTCCACCAGGCGGACGTCGGTCGGGGGGCCACGCCTGCCACGTCGGGAGCGCCGCACCGGAGCAAGGGTGCGGCGCTCTCGGCGGTTCGCTCAGGGCGCTGCGTGCACCCGCCACCCGGCGACGGGCGCGAAGCCGAGGCGGCTGTACACGCCGTACGCCATGTCGCTCGGGTTGAGGTAGGCGAGGTCGCACCCTCGGGCCCTCGCCTCGTGCAGCACCGCGAGCGTCACGACAGCGCCCAGGCCGCGGCGCCGGTGGTCGGGGAGGGTGCCGACGCCGAAGACCGCCGCGACACCGTCCACGACGACCAGCGTGGCCGTCGCGACGGGCCCGCCGTCGTGCAGCGTGACCACGGCGCAGGCGGGGTTGAGGAGCTTCGGCGGCACGAACTCGCCGGCCAGCTCGTCGTCGAACGCCTCCTGCTGCACGAGGGTGGCGCCCCCTGCGTCGTCCCAGCGCAGGTCCGCCTCCGGCAGCGGCGGCAGCCCCGTCAGGTCGCGCAGCATCACCGGCTGCTCGGTGAGCAGCGCTGTCGCGGGCTGCCAGCGGCTCTCGCTGGGGACCAGCACCGCCCACGGCATGCCCCTGTCCGCGAACCAGGCGGCAGCAGCGCCGAGGTCAGGATCGGGCCCGGTCACGTGCGCCCCGTTCCAGTGCCGGACGGGGATGCCCGTGGTGTGGACGGCGACGTCGCGCAGCTGGGCCCAGGCGCCGCCCGGCCGGGTCGCGACGTCGGCGCGCCACACCGCGACAGCGGCGGCGCGTTGTCGGGCGAGGGCGCCGGGGGCGGGGGTCATGACCGCTAGGATTGCCGAGGTGACAGCATCACCACAGCCCGATTTCGACACCGTTCTCGTCGTCGACTTCGGCGCCCAGTACGCGCAGCTCATCGCGCGCCGGGTCCGCGAGTGCCACGTCTACTCCGAGATCGTCCCGCACACCATCACGGCGGACGAGATCCGGGCGCGGGCGCCGAAGGCGGTGATCCTGTCGGGCGGTCCCTCCTCGGTGTACGCCGAGGGTGCCCCCCAGGTCCCCGCGGGGTTCTTCGACACCGGCGTCCCGACGTTCGGGATCTGCTACGGCCACCAGGCGATGGCGAAGGCCCTCGACGGCCGGGTGGCCCAGACCGGCGCCGCTGAGTTCGGCCGCACCTCCCTCGACGTGGTCGGCGGTGGCGGCCGGCTGTTCGCCGGCCTGCCGGAGCACCAGTCGGTCTGGATGTCGCACGGCGACGCGGTCGCCGAGCCGCCGCCGGGCTTCACGGTCACCGCGGTGACGGAGGCGACGCCGGTCGCGGCCTTCGAGAACGTCGAGCGCGGCCTGTACGGCGTGCAGTTCCACCCCGAGGTGCTGCACAGCGACCACGGTCAGGCCGTGCTGCGGGCGTTCCTGCTGGACGCGGCGGGCTGCCGGCCGACCTGGACGATGAGCAACGTCGTCGAGGAGCAGGTCGCGGCGATCCGGGCCCAGGTGGGCACCGGTCGGGTCATCTGCGGGCTGTCCGGAGGAGTGGACTCCGCCGTGGCCGCCGCGCTGGTGCAGAAGGCCGTGGGGGACCAGCTCACCTGCGTCTTCGTCGACCACGGACTGCTGCGCAAGGGCGAGGCGGAGCAGGTCGAGAAGGACTTCGTCGCCTCGACCGGCGTCAAGCTGCACGTCGCCGACGCGCAGAAGCGCTTCCTCGACGCCCTGGCCGGCGTCACCGACCCGGAGGAGAAGCGCAAGGCGATCGGCGCGCAGTTCATCCGGGTCTTCGAGGAGGCAGCGCGCGAGATCTCGGCGGACGAGCCCGTCGACTTCCTCGTCCAGGGCACGCTCTACCCGGACGTCGTCGAGTCCGGCGGTGGCGCGGGCACGTCCAACATCAAGTCGCACCACAACGTCGGCGGCCTGCCCGACGACCTGCAGTTCGCCCTCGTCGAGCCGCTGCGCACGCTGTTCAAGGACGAGGTGCGCGCCGTCGGCCTGGAGCTCGGCCTCCCCGAGGAGATCGTCTGGCGCCAGCCGTTTCCCGGCCCCGGCCTCGGCATCCGCATCATCGGCGAGGTCACGCACGACCGGCTGGAGCTGCTGCGCGAGGCGGACGCGATCGCGCGCGACGAGCTCACGAAGGCCGGCCTGGACCGCGACATCTGGCAGTGCCCGGTGGTGCTGCTCGCCGATGTGAGATCTGTTGGCGTGCAGGGAGACGGTCGCACCTACGGGCACCCGGTCGTGCTCCGTCCCGTCTCGTCCGAGGACGCGATGACCGCCGACTGGGCCCGCGTGCCCTATGACGTGCTGGCGCGGATCTCCACCCGCATCACCAACGAGGTGCGGGAGATCAACCGGGTCGTGCTCGACGTCACGAGCAAGCCACCCGGCACCATCGAGTGGGAGTAAGCCACCAACGCTGACCTGCGGGTTTGCAGGGCCAAATCGGTACCGCCGGATGAGTGGAAGGCGGACGGTAGTACTC
>CAMLIA010000334.1 GCA_946479905.1 uncultured Frankiales bacterium
CTCGGCGACCAGCCTGCCGCCGTCCAGCACCGCGACGCGGTCGGCCAGCTCGTCGGCCTCCTCGAGGTACTGCGTGGTGAGGAAGACGGTCACCCCGTCCGCGACCAGCTCGCGCACGATCCGCCACACCTCCCGTCGGCTGCGCGGGTCCAGACCGGTCGTCGGCTCGTCGAGGAAGATGACGCGCGGGCTGCCGACCAGCGTCATCGCCAGGTCGAGCCGCCGCCGCATCCCCCCGGAGTAGGTGGACGCGGGCCGGGCGGCCGCCTCGGTGAGGTCGAACCGCTCGAGCAGCGCAGCGACCGCTCGCCTGCCGTCGCTCCTCGACAGGTGGTTCAGGTCCGCCATCAGGCGCAGGTTCTCCTCCCCGCTGAGCAGGTTGTCCACCGCGGAGAACTGCCCGGTGACGCCGATCGCTGCCCGCACCTCATCGGGTGCGGAGCTCACGTCGTACCCCGCGACCTCGGCGCGCCCACCACTGGGCGCGATGAGCGTCGAGAGGATGCTGACCATCGTGGTCTTGCCGGCGCCGTTGGCACCGAGCAGCGAGAAGGTGGTGCCGGCGGGCACCTCGAGGTCGATGCCGTCGAGCACCACCGTCTCGCCGTAGGTCTTGCGCAGCCCGCTGAGGCGGATCGCCGCTGTCATGGGTCAGTCCTTCCGGGTCAGGCGCGTCGGACGACGATGTCGCCCGCGCTGGAGTGGGCGTGCACCTCGAGCGTCCGGCTGGACTCCCCGGGGCTGTCGATCGTGCTGAGCAGGTTGCGGACCCTGCCGTAGGAGGTGCTGACGTCGAGCCGGGCCGCGGCGCCCTCGGCGATGCCGACCTCGATCTCGCCCACCGCCGTCCGCAGGCTGGTGGAGCCGGCGCCGATCTCGCCGACCCGCACGTCACCGTTGGCGGTGCTGGCGAAGACACCCGCCGCTGCGCGCCCGACGACGATGTCGCCGTTGGCGGCCTTCACGCGGACCTCGCCTCCGGCCTGCTCGATCGAGGTGCCGCCGTTGGAGTTGCGGACGTTCACCGGCCCGGTGACCGACCCGA
This sequence comes from uncultured Frankiales bacterium, assembly GCA_946479905.1. The sequence continues at coordinate 1,046 of CAMLIA010000334.1, forward strand.
GCCGGATGTCCCCCGTGCCCGTCCGGACGTCGGCCGGGCCGTCCGCGCTGTCGACGCTGACGGCTCCGATGCCGGTGCGCAGCTCGACGGCACCGGCGTGCTCGAGGGAGATGTCGCCAGCCGACGTCCGCACCCGGCAGGCCCCGAGGTCACCCGAGGTGCGGAAGCTCGCGGCGGCGGCCGAGCCCTGCAGCAGCGACCCTGCCGGCGCCTGGATGGTCACGTCGACGGAGCCGGGCTTGCCGAACAGGCCGGCGGTGCGCTGCTTGGGCGTCCGGACCTGGAGCCGGCCGCTGACGCAGTCGGTCAGGGTCTGCTCGGCCGCCTTGACGTCGGAGGGCCGCGACGGGTCGGACGGCTCGACGTCCACGACGGTGTCGGCACGATCGCCCGCGACGACCCGGACGGCGCCGATCTCGATCTCCACCGTGATCTCGACGGGTCCGGGGGTGCTGAAGACGGTCATCAGCGCACCCAGCCCTTCAGCCGCTCGCCGCCACGTGCCGGCCCCCGGCCGCTGTCGGCTCCCCGGCTGTCGGCGGCGACGGCAGCCGCGGCGGCGCGCACCAGCCACGAGTTGACCGACAGGCCGAGCTGCCGGGCGGACTCCTCGACCCGCGCCTTCAGGTCCTCCGGGAGCCGGAGGTTGATGCGGGCCAGGGAGCTCTCGTCGCCCTCCACGAGCCCGCGGCCCGGCACCGCCAGGGGCACCGGCTCGGCCTGCTCCGCCAGCGGCTCGGCGGGCGGGAGGCTGACCACGAAGCTCGGGTCCCGGCCCCGCAGCCGCACGTCGACCGACCCGGGGGCCAGCTCGCTGGTGATCTCGCCGGCCGCGGCCGACAGCGCCTCGAGCAGGGTCAGCCGCAGCGCCGACTCGAGCGGGGCCAGCAGCCGCTCGGCGACGGCCCGGGTCTGCTCGCCCCCGGCCTCGGCCGCGGCCGCGACCTCCTCGAGGAGCGCATCCACGTAGGGCGTGAGTTCCATGGTGCCATCATGGCACCATTTTGGCACCATGCGCAAGTACGTCGGGCGACGGCACCTGCCGCAGACCGTCCTGCGCGTCGGTGAGGGCACCCCGCAGCCGAACCGCCAGCACGGCGGCGACCACGCCGCCGCCCGCCATCCCGCCGATCCAGAGCAGCCCGAGGCCGTGGCCGATGAGCGCGCTCGAGACCGCCGGCGCGACCATGAGCGAGACGGAGAACGTCATCCCCGACAGCGCGTTGTAGCGGCCCCTGAGCCGGTCGGTCGAGATGACGTTGACGAGCGGCTGCATCGTCGGGGCCATCAGCATCTCGCCCACTCCGAACAGCGCGCCGAACGCCAGCAGCGCGGCCAGCCGTCCCGCGTCACTCGCCACGGACACCAGGCCCAGCACGGCCCACGACAGCGCCCACAGCAGGCCGGTGGCGGCCAGTGCCGTCGTCCGCCGGGTCCCGGCGAGCAGGCGCAGGACTGCGAGCTGCAGGCAGACGATGACGGCCACGTTGACGACGAACACCAGCCCGATGGCGCTCGGCAGGGCGTGCCCCTCCGCCCGCGCGAAGGCAGGGAAGCCCGAGTCGAGCGAGGTGCTGCCGGCGAGCGCGAGCACCAGTGACACCAGGCAGACCCTGCGCAGCAGCGGATCGGCCAGCGCTTCGCGGTAGGAGGCCTGCCGGGTCTCCTCACGCGGGTGGACCGGGCACCCACCGGCGGGAAGGAGCAGCGCCGCGAGCACCGCTGCGCCGGCGTTGGCCGCGAAGAGCAGCACGAACGTGCCGGCCACGCGCACGTCGACGAGGACCGACGCGATCAGGCTGCCCAGCCCCAGCGCCGCGTTGAGCGCCGAGAAGTGCAGCCCGAAGGCCCGCTGCACGTGCTCCGGACCCCCGGACGCGCTGCTCAGCAGGGCAGCACCGGCCGGGACCGACGGTCCCAGACCGCCGCCGAGG
>CAMLIA010000335.1 GCA_946479905.1 uncultured Frankiales bacterium
GCGTCGTCCTCCGCGAGCGCGAGGAACAGCGCGTCCTTGTCGCGGAAGTGGTGGAAGATCGCGCCCCTGGACAGGCCGGTCTCGGCCTCCAGCACCTTGACGGTGGCGCCCTCGTAGCCGTGCCGGGCGAAGGCCCGGCGGGCCGCCGCGAGGATCTCGCCACGACGGGCGGCGAGCTTCTCAGGAGCGACCTTCGGCACCTGGTCAGATTAGCAAACCGTACATCCGTCTTGCAAGACTGTCGGGCGGCTGACAGTGCGCGCGGGGCGCTCTGGGGCAGGGTGGGCGCCCGTCTCGAAGGAGGTCCCCGTGTACCAGTCGATCGTCGTCGGCACCGACGGCTCGGACACCGCCGCTGCGGCCGTCCGGCACGCCTTCGCGCTCGCCAAGGTCACCGACGCCACCGTGCACGTCGTGACGGCATGGTCCCGGATGCCCTCGCTCGTGCTCAGCTCGGCGTCCGTGGTGGGCCCGCAGGTCCCGACCGACGACGGCGAGTGGGTCACCCGGCTGCACGAGGACGTCCGGCAGCAGGGCGCCGAGACGGGCGTGCCGGTCAGCACCTACGCCGCGGAGGAAGCCCCCGCCAAGGCGCTGCTCGACGTCGCCCGCGAGGTCGGCGCCGACCTGCTCGTGGTGGGCAACCAGGGCATGACGGGTCTGCGCGGCAAGCTCGGCAGCGTCCCGAACACGGTCGCCCACAAGGCCCCCTGCGCCGTCCTGGTGGTCCCCACCAGCTGAGACCCGTCAGGCGTTGCGGTCGCGGCGGACCGAGACCTTGCGGCCCTTGATGACGCTGGCCCGCAGCGCGCTGATGACGGTGTCCACCTCGGACTCGGGGACCTCGACGAGGGAGAACTTCGAGGTGATCTCGATCCCGCCGATCTGCTTGCCCGACAGGTGCGTCTCGCCGGCGATCGCGCCGACGAGGTCCTTCGGCAGCACCTTCGCGTCCCGCCCCGCGCCGATGTAGATCTTGGCCATCCCGACGGCCGGCCCCTTGCGCTCCGGGCGCTTCGCAGCAGGTCCGGTGCCCGTCCGGCCGGCCGGGCGCACGTCGTCGCGCTCGGGACGCGGCTGGCGCGGCGGCACCACCGGGATCTCCTCCTCCTCGGTGCCGGCGTGCACCAGGGAGAGGGCCGCGGCGGCGAGGTCGAGCGGGTCGTGGTCCTTCGCGAGCTCCGCCACGACCTTGCGGGTGTCGCTGTTGTCGCGGCCCAGGGCGGCGAGCAGCGCGTCGCGGGTGGCGCCCATCCGGCTGGCCCGCAGGTCCGCCACGGAGGGGACCGGGGCGAACGGGATCTTGGTCCCGGTCAGCCGCTCGATCGCCTCGATCATGCGGCGCTCGCGGGTCTCCACCAGGGTCAGTGCGGTGCCCTCGCGCCCGGCGCGGCCGACCCGCCCGATCCGGTGCACGTAGCTCTCGGGGGCGGCCGGCACGTTGTAGTTCACGACGTGCGTCAGCTGGTCGACGTCGAGCCCGCGGGCCGCGACGTCGGTCGCGACGAGCAGGTCGGCGGTGCCGCCCCGCAGCCGGTTCATGACCCGGTCGCGCTCGGCCTGCGTCATGCCGCCGTGCAGGGCCTCCGCACGGACGCCCTTGCCCTTGAGGGCCTCGGTGAGCGAGTCGACCTCCTCGCGGGTGCGGCAGAACACGATCGCGGCGGCGGGGGAGTGGACCGCCAGCAGCCGGGCCAGTGCGGCCGGCTTGTTCTCGCGCCAGACGAGGTACGCCGTCTGGGTGACCTTCGGCGCCTCGCCGGCCGGGACCGCCTCCCGCTCGATCTGCACGCGGACCGGGTCGTGCAGGTGCTTCTTGGCCATCCGGGCGATCTTGGGCGGCAGCGTGGCGGAGAACAGCACCGTCTGCCGCTGCTCCGGCACCCGGGTGAGGATCGCGTCGAGCTCGTCGGCGAACCCCATGTCGAGCATCTCGTCGGCCTCGTCGAGCACGACCGTGCGCAGCCCGTCGAGCTTCAGCGAGCCGCGCTCGAGGTGGTCGACGACGCGGCCGGGGGTGCCGACGACGACGTCGACGCCCTTGGACAGCGCGCGCAGCTGGGGCGTGATGGGCTGCCCGCCGTAGACGGCCAGCACCCGGGCGCCGAGCGGCCGGCCGTAGCTGCTGATGGCGTCCGCCACCTGGATCGCGAGCTCGCGCGTGGGGGCCAGGACGAGCGCCGCCGGCTTCTTGCCGCGGTCGCCGTCGGGCAGCGCGTGCAGCAGCGGCAGGGCGAAGGCCGCCGTCTTGCCGGTGCCGGTCGCGGCCTGCCCCACGAGGTCCTGGCCGGTGAGCAGCGCGGGGATGGCCTCGCTCTGGATGGGCGTGGGCTCCTCGTACCCGAGCGCGGACAGCGCATCGAGGAGCTCCGGACGGAGACCCAGACTGGAGAAGCCGTCACCGTCGGGTTGCATGCCTCCATTCTCGCAGCAGCCGCGCTCGGCCCCGGCTCAGCCGCTCAGCCGCGGGTGCCGGCCTTCGCCGCCTGCTTGGCCTCCTTCTTGGTGGCACGGACCTTCTGCAGCGAGGCGTCGTCGACCACGTCGGCCACCGACCGGAAGCCGTCCTTGCCGTAGTCGCCCGCCGCCTCCCGCCAGCCCGGCAGCTCGACGCCGCGCTGCTTGCCGAGCAGCGCGACGAAGATCTTGGCCTTCTGCTCGCCGAAGCCCGGCAGCGCCTGCAGCCGCTTGCGCAGGTCCGCGCCGTCGGCGGCGGTCTCCCAGAGGCTGGCGGTCTCTCCGTCGTACTGCTCGACGAGGGCCCGGCACAGCTGCTGCACCCGCCCGGCCATCGAGGCCGGGTAGCGGTGCACGGCCGGCGGCTGGGCGAACAGGGACGCGAGGGCCTGCTCGTCGTGGTTCGCGAGCTGCTCGGCGTCCAGCCGGTCGACCCCGAGCCGCTCGGCGATCACGCCGGGCCCCGAGAAGGCCTTCTCCATCGGCACCTGCTGGTCGAGCAGCATCCCGATCAGCAG
>CAMLIA010000336.1 GCA_946479905.1 uncultured Frankiales bacterium
GTAGTAGGCGTTGATCTGGCGCGCGCGCTTGGCGGCGTAGATGACCAGGCTGTACTTGGAGTCGGTGGCGGCGAGCAGCTCGTCGATGGGCGGGTTGGTGATGCCGATCGGGTTCGCGACGGTGCCAGACACGTGTTGCTCCAAAGCCTCAGGGACGTGCGGGGTCGACAGGCTCAGCCTGTGCCCATCAACGCTACCAGCGCGTCGGCTGCGTGCTCGATGTCGTCGTTGACGAGGACCACGTCGAACTCGTCCTCGGCCGCCATCTCGATGCGCGCGCGGTCCAGCCGCTCCCGCACCTTCTCGGGCGACTCGGTGCCGCGTCCGGTGAGCCGCCGGGCCAGCTCGTCGAACGACGGCGGGGCCAGGAAGACCAGGTGCGCGTCCGGCATCGCGGCCCGGACCTGCCGGGCGCCCTCGATGTCGATCTCGAGCAGCGCCGAGCCACCTGAGGCGAGCTGCGCCTCGACCGGCGCCCGGGGCGTGCCGTAGGACGCGCTCATGTGCGCGTCGTGCTCCAGCAGCTCACCGGCCTCGACCATCCGGGCGAACTCCGCGTCGTCGACGAAGTGGTACTCCACGCCGTCGGTCTCCCCCGGACGCGGCGCACGGGTCGTCACCGACACCGAGAGCCAGATGTCGGGGTGCCGGCGCCGTACGGCGGCGACCACGCTGCCCTTGCCGACCCCGGAGGGCCCCGCGAGGACGGTGAGGCGACCGCTCACTCGAACGCTTTGAGCAGCGCCTCGCGCTGCTTGGCGCCGAGCCCGCGCACCCGCCGGGCCGGGGAGATCTCGAGCGTCTCGATGAGCTTCTGGGCGCGGACCTTCCCGACGCCGGGCATCGCCTCGAGGACCGCGACGACCTTCATCTTGCCGACGGCGTCGTCGGTCTCGCCGCTGTCGAGCACGTCGGCGAGGCTGGTGGACCCCGACTTCAGGCGCAGCTTGAGCTCCGCGCGCGCCTTCCGCGCGGCCGCGGCCTTCTCCAGGGCAGCAGCGCGCTGCTCGGGTGTGAGCGGCGGCAGGGCCAACGGAGATCCTTCGAGAGCGGGTGGACGGGGCGGCGCGAACCTAGCGAGTCGGGAAGGCCGCCCACAAACGCGGGCCCCCAAGCTCCCGTGAACGTCTACTGGGATTGCGCCTGAGGCGCTGGATCGCAAGCCCAGTAAACATTCACTGCAGGGTGGCGGCGATGGCGGCTGCGGCGACTCCGGGGTCGGGTGCGCCGGTGATCGGACGGCCGATGACGAGCAGGTCGGCGCCGTCGGCGAGGGCCTGCTCCGGCGTCGCGATCCGCGCCTGGTCCTGCGCGTCCGCCCCCAGGGGGCGTACGCCGGGGGTGATGAGCACGATGTCCGGGCCCACCTCGCGGCGCACGGCCGCCACCTCCTGGGGGGAGCAGACGAGCGCACCGGCGCCGGCGTCCACGGCGAGGACGGCCAGCCGGCGCACGGCGTCCAGCGGCGGACCGGCCAGCCCGACGGCCTCGAGCACGTCCGGGGACAGGCTGGTGAGGATCGTCACGGCGGCGATGGTGGTGTCGGGTGCGGCGTCGACGGCGGCGCGCACCATGTCGCGGCCACCGCTGGCGTGCACCGTGAGGTAGGTCGGCTTCAGGCGGGCCACCGCCTTGGCGGCACCGGCCACCGTGTTCGGGATGTCGTGCAGCTTCAGGTCGAGGAACAGGTCGACGCCGCTGGCGCCGCGCACCGTGTCGACGACCGCCGGCCCGGTCCGGCAGAACAGCTCGAGCCCGATCTTCACGACGGAGACGTGCGGTGTGACCGCCTGGGCCCAGCGCGCGGCGGTCTCCAGGTCGGGCGCGTCGAGCGCGACGGCGATGGGCGCGCGCATCACTCGTCCACCTCGACGACGATGTCGCCGACGGGGTCGGGGCCCTCGGGGATGTGCACGTCCGGGGGCCGGTGCGCGAGCCCCACGGCCTCCGCGGCGCTGCTGAAGCCGCGCTCGGCGAGCGCGACGGCCAGCTCGTCGAGCACCCGGATGGGTGCGCTCGGGTCGCCGAAGACGGTCGTCCCGACGCTGACGGCGTTCGCGCCGGCGAGCAGGAACTCCAGGGCGTCGAGGCCGGTGCGGATCCCTCCCATCCCGAGGATCGGGATGTCCGGGAGCGCCTGCCGCACCTGCCAGACGCAGCGCACGGCGACCGGGCGGATGGCGGGGCCGGACAGGCCGCCGGTGACACCGCCCAGGGCGGGTCGCAGCGTGCCGGTGTCGATGACCATGCCGAGCAGCGTGTTGATGAGGCTGAGGCCGTCGGCCCCCGCGTCGACGCAGGCCTTGGCGATCTCGGTGATGTCGGTGACGTCCGGGCTGAGCTTGGCGAAGACCGGCACGCCGGCGGGCGCGGAGCGCTTCACCGCCTGCACGACGGAGGCCGAGGCCATGGGGTCGCAGGCGAAGACCTGGCCGCGGTCCTCGACGTTGGGGCAGGAGATGTTGACCTCGATCATGGCGAGGCCCTTCTGGCCGCGCAGCTTCGCCGCGAGCTTCGCGTAGTCGTCGACGCTCCCCCCGGCGATGCTCACGACGGCCCGGGCGCCGCGCGCGGCGAGCCAGGCCAGGTCCTGGTCGAGGAAGGCGTCGATCCCCGGTCCCTGCAGCCCGATGCTGTTGAGCATCCCGCTGGGGGTCTCGGCCATCCGGGGAGTGGCGCGGCCGGAGCGCGGCGCCAGCATGATCGACTTCGTGACGACGCCGCCGAGCTCGGACACGTCGAAGAACTGGTCCAGCTCCTTGCCGGCGGCCGCGCAGCCGGAGGCGGTGAACACGGGGTTCGGGAACGTGACCGACCCCAGCTTGGTGGTCAGGTCGACCTCGGGGCGCCGGAACACCTCATCGGTCTTGCGCACGGTGAGCTCTGTCATGTC
>CAMLIA010000337.1 GCA_946479905.1 uncultured Frankiales bacterium
CCCTTGTAGAGGTAGTGGTCGTCGTCCTGGCACAGCTCCTCGGCGAAGGTGTCGGCGTTGTCGCCGTTCGCCGTGGTCCCGCTCCAGGCGAACTCGGCGGTGTGCCCGATCAGCGGGAAGGGCGAGGCTCCGGGGAAGCTCATGCCGGAGGAGTTGATGCCGGGCGCGTGGATCTCGTACTCGACGAGGATCTCGGGGGAGTAGTAGCCCACCTGCGGTCCCATCGCGGCCAGCGCGTGCCCGTCCTTGCTGTGCTTCGCGGTCACGAGCAGCGCGTTGGACGCGTGGTGCGACAGGTCCAGGCCGTGCTTGGCCAGGTCCTGGGCGAAGGCCGGGAAGGCGCCTGGTACGCCGACACCGGGCGTCGTCGACGCGACGGCGTTGCGGGGGGTGACCGACCCGGCGTCGAGCCGGACGGCACTGGACGGGCCCGGCCCGGGGCGGTCGCTCGGGAACGGGCGGTCGGCGGTGACGGGGGCGGCGGCGTTCTCGAGGTTGCGCAGGTCGTCGTACACCTTCTGCGCCCTGGCGGCGCCGAGCTTCTTGGTGAGCTTCGCCTTGATGTCGGACTGCAGGAACTCGCCGTCGCCGAAGACGGTGAACTGCGCGATCAGCAGGTAGGCCTCGGCGGCGGAGTCCGCGAGCGTCCAGGCTCGCGGCAGGGCGCCGAGCGCGGGGTACTCCGCGGGCAGCAGCAGCGGGTTGGTCTTGGTGGCGGCGATGAAGCCGTTGATGCCGGCGACGTACTGCTGGAAGTCGGCGAGCGCCCGCGCGCCGGCCGCGCCCTCGTCCTGGGGGAGCCGCATCACCTCGGCGGTGAGGTCCTCGGGCGAGAGGTCGAACTGGCCCAGTGCCGCCGCGTCGGCCGGCACCTGGTCTGGCCCGAGCAGCTCGGCGAGCGAGCCTTCCGACGTACGGCGGAGCACGTCCATGAGGAACAGCCGGTTCTCGGCTGTGACGTAGCCCGCGGCGTACATCGCGCCGGCGCGGGTGGGGCCGTAGATGTGCGGCACGTGGTACGTGGTGTCCCGGACGACCTTGGTGTCGCCGATCGTCTCGGTGTCGCCGGTGATCTGGGCGAAGTCGCTGTCCTTGTAGTAGTCGCCCCAGTTGCCGTGCGGCTGGGTGGTGATGACGCGGTTGTAGATCTTCGCCTCGCTCGTGAAGCTCTCCGGGACCGTGCCGTCGGCCTGGTTGCGGGCGAGGTCGAGCGCGGAGGTCGCCTGGCCCTGGCCGTAGGCGAGGACCGAGTGGAAGCCGCTAGCGCCGCGGACGAACGCAGGCTCGGCCGACACCGGCACGGCGGAGAGCAGGAGCAGGCTGAGGGCACCGGCGATCGCCGGGAGGCGGGGGCTCACGGGCGCATCCTTCTGCAACGGGCCCGCAACCCCTGCAGAGGGTGTGCAGCCCGCGAACCGGCTGGCGGTGCCGCACTAGGCTCGCGGCATGTCCGAGAACCCGCTGGTCACCGTCCGTGTCGACTCCTCGACCGCGGGCACGACGGCGGGTTCGCTGCTCCCCAAGGACTCCGCAGTGGCGCGGGTCAACGGGGTGCTGGTCGACCTGGCGCACGTGGTCGCCGACGGCGACGTGGTCGAGCAGGTGCCCTACGGCAGCGCCGACGGGCTGGCGGTGCTCCGGCACTCGGCGGCCCACGTGCTCGCCCAGGCGGTGCAGGAGCTGTTCCCCGGCACGCTGCTCGGCATCGGACCGCCGATCGAGAACGGCTTCTACTACGACTTCCTGCCCGAGCGGCCCTTCACCCCCGAGGACCTCGAGGCCATCGAGAAGAAGATGAGCGACATCGTCCGGCAGCGGCAGCGGTTCAGCCGCCGGGTGGTGACCGAGGACGAGGCGCTCAAGGAGCTCGCCCACGAGCGCTTCAAGGTCGAGCTGATCGGCATCAAGGGCCCTGCGGGTTCGGAGGAGTCGGTCGAGGTCGGCGGCGGCGAGCTGACCATCTACGACAACTACGCCGGCGACGAGCTGAAGTGGAAGGACCTGTGCCGAGGTCCGCACCTGCCGACCACCCGCGACATCCCCGCCTTCAAGCTGATGCGGTCGGCAGCGGCGTACTGGCGTGGCTCGGAGAAGAACCCCCAGCTGCAGCGCATCTACGGGACCGCGTGGGCCTCCAAGGACGACCTGAAGGCGCACCTGTTCCGGCTCGAGGAGGCGGAGAAGCGCGACCACCGCAGGCTCGGTGTGGAGCTCGACCTGTTCAGCTTCCCCGACGAGATCGGCTCCGGCCTGGCGGTGTTCCACCCACGCGGGGGCGTCGTCCGGATGGCGATGGAGGAGTACTCCCGGCGCCGGCACGTCGAGGAGGGCTACGAGTTCGTCAACAGCCCGCACATCACCAAGGGCAAGCTGTTCGAGGTCAGCGGCCACCTCGACTGGTACGCCGAGGGCATGTACCCCCCGATGCAGCTCGACGAGGGGACCGACTACTACCTCAAGCCGATGAACTGCCCGATGCACAACCTGATCTTCGGGGCGCGCGGGCGGTCCTACCGGGAGCTGCCGCTGCGGCTGTTCGAGTTCGGGACGGTCTACCGGTACGAGAAGAGCGGCGTCGTGCACGGCCTGACCCGGGCCCGCGGCTTCACCCAGGACGACGCGCACATCTACTGCACGCGCGAGCAGATGCGTGACGAGCTGGCCAGCCTGCTGCAGTTCGTGCTGGACCTGCTCCGCGACTACGGCCTCACCGACTTCTACCTCGAGCTGTCGACCAAGGACCCGGTGAAGTACGTCGGCGACGACGCCACCTGGGAGGAGGCGACCCGCGTCCTGGAGGAGGTCGCGACAGCCTCCGGCCTGGAGCTCGTGCCCGACCCGGGCGGCGCCGCGTTCTACGGCCCGAAGATCTCCGTGCAGGCGCGCGACGC
>CAMLIA010000338.1 GCA_946479905.1 uncultured Frankiales bacterium
CCGGCGAGGATCGTCGCGGAGACCCTCGGGGAGTCGATGACGTCTTCGGCGACCATGTCGATGCCGTTGGCGACGCGGTACAGCAGCGCGTACGCGCCCTCACCGGGCGAGCGCGGGGGCTCGAGGAACGCGCCTGCGGCGAGCGGGCGGCCGGGCCCGACGAGGTCAGCGCGGGAGTTCACCCACGCCCGTACGGCGGACGTGGCGACGACGTACGGCATCAGGTGCCGCGCAGGTCGTTGAGTGCCGGGCGAAGGTATGGCTGCGGGCGGGTGCCGGGATGGTGCACGACCGGCCCGAAGATCTGCCCGGTCTTCCGGTTCCGCAGCGGCCACGGCCCGGTGGAGCGGATGACGTGCGGCGCGGTGCCGACCTCAACGAACAGCCCGTACGGCGCCCCGTCGGGTGTGCGGGCGGGTGAGGAGATGTCGACGTACAGGCCGATGAGGTCCCGGCCGAGGTTCCACTGGATCTGCGAGCGCATGTACCCGGACCCGCGGCCGTGTGACCCGTCCGGCGAGACGGGAGCGCGGCGTTTCGCGCCCTGGGTGACGATCTCGCCCTTCCGTTCGAGCATCCGCGCGACCGGGCCATGTTCGCCGTGGAGAAGCTCGTTGAGGGCCTGTTCCTGCCAGATGAAGGTGACGCGCCCACCGACCGCCATCAGCGCCTCCTACAGGTCCTCGTCGCCGTACCAGACGGGCATGGGGAACTCCCAGACGGGCAGGGTCGCCTCCGTGCCGCCGCCCTGCTCCCCAGCGACCTCGATCAGCCGCGACAACGCGAGCTGTGCGCGCGCATCGAGCTGCTCGTACACGGACACGTCCGCGTCACGGTGCGGGTACGCCAGCTCGATGTCGGCGGCGGCCCGCCACCCGGCCGCGTCCCGCGCCAGCGCGGTCAGCCCCGGCGTGACCGTGCCAACCGCGGCGCCCACCGTCGCGACAGCCGCGTCGACGATGCGCTGCGCCTGCTCCTCGGTCGGCGTCGTGCCCGTCGAGAACGTCCCCGTCAGGCTGTCCGACCCGGGCCGGTTGTTGTCGCGGGTCCGGGTCGGAATGTGGCCGGCAACCTCCTCGAGCGTCGGCGCCCAGAGCTCACCGGCCATGACGTTCCCCCGGGGTGGCCCGGCGGGTGCGCGATTGGGAGACCATCCGCCGGGCCACGTTCACTCCCCCCGGTTGCGGACGTACCGGTTGAGGAGGTCGTCGCGGGACATGCCCTCGGCCTCCTCGCGGGTCATGCCCTGGGCGACGGCGTGGTCGACGAGGTCGGCCTTGCTCGACCGGCCGTTCACCGGCGCCGGCGGCTCCTCGCCGGTCAGTCGCGCGGACGCCTCCTCCTCCGGCACCTGGCCGGACTCGGCGATCAGGCCCGCGTCGAGGAGGTGCTGGATCCGGTCGGCCGGGACACCCTCGGGGAGGGTCGCGCCGGCGTAGAACGTCGCGAGCATGCGCCCGTCGGGGCCGTCGACCGGGATGTGCGTGACGCACGCGCCGGTCACCGTGTAGGTCTTCGCCATGGTCATCACGTCCCGGTGATCTTGATTCCGGCGGCCGGCTCCTGGATCACCGGCACGGTCTTGCGGCGGCCCCACACGTCCCAGCCGTCGCGGCGTTCCGCACGCGCGGACTGCACCTCGATGGCCATGTCGGAGACGGTGTAGCCGGGCGCGTTGTCCTGCTCGTCGGCCATCCCGCCGAGCTGCGTGGTGTCGAACACCCACACGTCATCCGACCCGCCGGGCAGGGACGACAGCGGCGCAACGATGACGGCCAGGCCACCGATCGTGTCGATCTGCCCGCCGTAGACGGGGTTGTTCGTAGTCTCCCGCTGCCGCAGCGTCGCGATCGTCGAATCGGACGCCATGAGCGCGTACTTCGTCGAGCTCATCAGGATGGCGTTGGGGTTGTAGCCCTGGTTCAAATCGAGGATCGCGGCCTTCGCGGTCTCGATGTTCCGCAGGATGCCCGTGGACGTCGACCACGCCGTCCCGGCCGGGGTCGTCGCCGTCACCGCCGACGCGACCGCCGACAGGGTCACGGTGTCGACCTGCTTGATGATGGAGTTCACGAGCTTGCGGAGCGCCCGGTCCAGGGCCGCACCGCCGTACACGTTCCGGGCGATCTCCTCGTCACTGAGGAAGGTGCCCTGGCCCCACTTCTGCACCGCCGCCACGGCTGCGGCGCCGGTCGGCGGGGTGTCCAGCGGGTACGTCGAGCCGGGCGCGACCGCCTCGACCGCACGGTTCATCAGGATCGGCTCGGACACGCCGTACAGCACCGCGCCACCGGAGGAACGGAACCGCTGCGTGAGGATCTGATCGGAGATGAACCGCAGGTCAGCGAACGTCCGCAGACGCCTCTGGATCTGCGTGGGGCTCTGCAGGAGCCGGTTGATGGTCAGCAGGTCACCCGAAAGGGTCGGGGGAGCCGCCGGGTAAGAGCCAGGCATGGCCTGTCGTTCTCCTCTCGGGTTAGCGGCCGATCCAGCGGACCTTGGCGGTGTCCGCGGCCGTGGTCAGGGCGACGCCGAGCAGTTGCCCGGCGGCGGCGAGGGTTCCGGCGGTGCCCGCCGCGACGGTGCCGTTCGCGCCGGACGACAGAGTGTTCCCGGCGGTGATCGCACCGGACGCGGTCGTCTCGTGGATGACGTTGGTGATGGGCCACACGGTGACGCGGGCGCCGTTCGCGGCGTCCTGCGCGGCGACACCGACGACGGCCGTGGACGTCGCGCCGGCCGGGGCGACGGTGGAGACACCGGAGGACGCGACGACCTGCCCGCCGGTGATGGCCGCCGACGCGGTGAGGGTGAACGGCTCGGCGCCGCCCGTGTAGACGGGGTTGTAGTCGGACATCAGGTCAGCCCTCCACTCGG
>CAMLIA010000339.1 GCA_946479905.1 uncultured Frankiales bacterium
ACGCCGCGCACGAGGGCCGGACCGCACTGCACCAGGCAGCCGCCGGCGCGGACCTGCCGATGGTCCGGTTCCTCCTCGACCACAGTGCCGACCCAGCGGCCAAGGACGACGTGTTCGACGGCACGCCGCTCGACTGGGCACTCCACTTCGGTCGCACGGAGATCGCCGCTCTCCTGCGCGGCGCGGGGTGACGGGCCGCGTGGCGGTCGCCCTGACGGGTAGGGAGCGCGTCATGAGCAACCCCGCAGCCCAGCCCCGACGCCTGTTCCTCGCGTCGCTCGTCCTGCTGGCCCTGATCGCCCTGGTCCTCCTGCTGGCGAACGGGCAGCTGCTGGCCGCGATCGTGGTGGGCGTCGTCGCGGTGGTCGGCGTGGTGGCCGGGGCCCGCCCCGGCAGGCCGAACCGGAGCTGAGCCCGCTCCCGGACCGGCCGGCGCTGGTTCCCGTCACAACTGACACGCGGGAACTCTGAGTCCGGGCACGATGCGCGGCGGGGCCGCACCCGTGGAGCGTGGCGGCATGGACACCCAGCCATGACGGTCAGGTCCGCGCGATCCGCGCTCGGCGTCGGGGGAACAGCACTGTGCCTGCTGCTCACCGCGTGCGGGTCCACCGTGCAGGTGTCGCGCGCTGTCGGGGGCTCGGAGACCGCCGCGGGCAGCCTCGGCGACAGGGCTGGCTCCGCCGCTGCAACGGGTGCCACCCGCTCACAGGACGGGTTCTCCGCACAGGAGGGGCCCGGCGCCGAACCGGATCAGTCGGTCACGGCGCCCGTCGCAGGGGGCTCACAGCCGGGCACGGTCCCCAGCAGTGACGCAGCGGTGTCCGTCAGGAACGGCTCGTCCGTCGTCCCCATGTCCGGTCGAGGTTGGGACGCTCGCTACGTCCACATCGGCGTGACGACGACGAGTGACATCCAGACCGTCGGCAACAGCCTCGGCATCCACAGCATCAACCCGGGCGACCTGCACGCCGACGCCGAGGCGATGGTGTCCTACCTGAACGCCCACGGCGGCTTGTTCGGCCGCCAGGTGAAGCCGGAGTACTTCGACGTGCGGACCTCCGGCGACGCCGAGACCGTCGGGCAGGAGATCTGCACGCACTTCACGCAGGACGTCCCCGTCGTCGCCCTCATCAACCTGACCACGAACGGCGACACCCCCAACTTCGACGCGTGCATCGCGAAGGCGCACCTGCCCACCATGGCCTGGGTGACGGACACGGGAGACAACTCCTTCTTCAACGCCTTCCACGGCTTCTACAACAACATGCCGTTCCCCTCCTGGGAGCGCTTCGCGAGGCCCTTCGTCCAGCGACTCGTCGCCCAGCGGTACTTCACGGGCTGGGACACCAGCCGAGGCGCTCCGGGGCCGGCGCCGGTCAAGGTCGGGATCCTCGAGCCGGACGCTCCCCAGGGCCACCAGATCGCCAGGCTCCTCGTGCGCGAGCTCACGGCCGCGGGACACCCACCCGCCCCCGGCGACGTGATCTTCTTCAGCAACGAGAAGGACATCAGCGGCTCGGAGCTGAAGTTCCGCGCGGACAACGTCACGCACGTCATGGGCGACGAGCTGCTGTTCCTGTTCATCGAGAGCTACGAGTCGCAGCACTTCCGGCCCCGCTACGGGATCAACTCGGCGAACGCGCCCTCGCTGTTCCTCGAGGGCACCGTGCCGGCCGCCCAGCTCGTGGGGTCGATGGGCGTCGGGACCACACCCACCATCGACGTGCATGCCGGCCGGGACCCCGGCACGGCAGCGGTCCCGGGCGAGCGGCTGTGCAACGACATCTACAAGCGCGGAAACGTCAGCTACCCGCCGGACCAGCGGTACGCCTACACCAACATGTACGGCATGTGCGACGGGTTCAGGATGCTTCTCGCAGCGGCGGAGGTCGCGCGATCCCTGACCGGTGACGGCATCCGAGACGGCCTGGGGCTGGTCGGCAGGCGCGTGCCCACGAGCCTCACCTTCCAGAACGGCTTCACCGCGGGCCAACGTGCACTGCCCGGCGTCGGCCGGGACCTCTTCTACGACACGGCCTGCAGCTGCTACCGCTACGGACGGGCGAGCTACGCACTGTGAGCGCGCAGCCCGGTCAGCCGGCCTCGAGCTGGGTCTGCTCGATGACCGACCGGCTGTCCATGGCCTTGCGCATGTTCTCGGCGAGCATGGCGTTCGAGGTGACCTGCTGACGCCGAGGCGGCCCTCCCGGGGACACGGGGAGGGCCGCCTGCGTGCGGTGGAGGAGGTCAGCTGGTGACGCTCTCCGGGTGCCATCCGGGCACGTGCACGGTGGCGTCCGCGGGGGTGCGGCGGGCGTGGACGAAGCCGAGCGCCGCGAGGATCAGCAGCGCTGCGCCGGTGCCGATGGCCACCCAGGCCGCCACGAAGGCGACAGTCGCCATCGTGCCGAACGCGTAGGCGTTGAGCAGCATGCCGCGCAGCGTCTCACCGCGGAAGGAGGTCTGGACCAGACCGGCCAGCGCCTCGTCCTTCGGGTTCGCCCGGGACAGGGTCGAGAGCTCGGAGTAGGTCTTGCCACCGGTCGACTCCTTCAGGTGGACCGCGATGAAGTGGTCGGCGAAGGCCTTCGCCTGGTCGCCCGTGGTGAGCTGCTGGCCGGCGTACTTGTTGAGGTAGGGGCCGACCGCCGGGTCCTTCAGCGCGTCCGAGCCGGCCGGCGGGAAGAAGATCTTCTGCGCGACCAGCTGGGTGCGCACGTTGTCGGAGATGAAGCTGTGGGCCCAGAACAGCAGGCCGGATGCCGTCAGCAGGACGGCAGCCATGACGAGGCCTGCCGCTGAGACGAGGGTGTCGAAGCTCTTGCGTCGCATGGTGACTCCCAGGTAGTGGCAACGCCGTTCGCTGCCTTGCC
>CAMLIA010000340.1 GCA_946479905.1 uncultured Frankiales bacterium
GGCATCTCGGAGGTGTACGCCGCCGACGACGCCCGCGAGCTGTTCGTCCGCGACTTCGTCGCCGCGTGGGACAAGGTCATGATGCTGGACCGCTTCGACCTGAAGTAACCCCCAAGCCCCGCCGCCCGTGAATGCTTACTGGGATTGCGTTTCCTCGCCGGATTCGCCATCCCAGTAAGCATTCATGCGGGCAGGCGGTAGGCCACGATGACGCCCGTGGCGGTGCCGTCCGGGGCTGCCGCACCGATGGCTGGGGCGGGCCCACCCGGCCCGGCGGCGACGGGCACGAAGACGGTGTGCCGCGCGATGGTGATGCCCGCGCTCGTGAGAGCCACGTCGGCGGTGTGGGTGTCCGCGCTCAGCGGGTGGCGCAGCAGCGGGAGCCCTGACGCGGCGTCCCAGGCGGCCAGCGTCCCCGCGTTGTCGACCGTGTAGACGACGCCGTTCGCGGTGCTGATCGCCTGGTAGTGCGCGCCGTCCCCGACCGGCGACGCCCACTGCTGCGCCCCGTCGTGGGACAGCGACCACATCGTTCCGCCGGGCGTCCCTTCGAGGTACACCCCGTTGCCGTCGACCGCGGTCGAGGCGGCGTTGCAGAGCTGGCAGGACAGCCCGACCAGCTGCGTCCACGCCGGCTTCATCGTCACGGCGTCGGCGACGTGGTAGACGCCGGACTTCTGCAGGTCGCCGACCAGCAGCCGACCGCTCGCGTCCCGGAAGAGGTTGGGCGACGCGCCGAAGTCCAGGTCGAGCTGCCCGCAGGCGGGGTCGTCGAGCGGCAGCACCTGGTCCGAGCCCGCCGCGCAGGCCGGTGTCTGCGACAGCGTCTGCAGGCTCTCGGAGTACTGGTCGACGTTGCCCTTGTACGACCCGACGATCTCGCCGAACGTCGGGCGGTCCCGGTCGAGGTCGACCTTCAGGATCGCGTTGGTGTTCGGGTGCTCCTGGGTGCGGCTGAAGGGGTTGCCGGCCCCGACGTAGGCGTAGCGCGTCGCCGCGTCATAGGCAGGTGTCGACCAGATCCCGCCACCGGCGTACCCCTTGCGCACGTCGGCGGCGGGGATCGTCGGCGTGACCTTCAGCAGCGCTCCGGTCCTCGCGTCGAGCAGCGCGAAGCCGCCGACCGCCTTGGGGTCGCCCTCCGGGGCCGAGTACCCGGCGAAGACCACGCCGTCGAAGACCTGCGGGGTGGCGTTCGTGTAGGCGCCCGGGTAGGTGGAGACCGGCGCGGACGTCCACACCGTCTCACCCGTGTGCTCGTCGAGGGCGGCGAGGTAGGGCGCCGAGTCCCGGTCGACGAAGACGATCACCCGGTCCTTGTCGACCACAGGACCGCCGACGAACGCGCCACCGACCCCGGCGGTCGGCACGTCGAACTGGCGCTTCCAGGCGACGGTGCCGTCGGCGGCGTTCAGCGCGTAGACGAAGCCCGCGGTCGTGGCCGCGAACAGGCAGCCGTCCGCCTCGGTGGGCGTGCCGTTCACGACGCTCTGGTCCTGCCCGCCTGTGGCGGCCGCGGTGTCGAACACCCAGGCAGCGGACAGGGTCCCGACGTTCGCGGCGGACAGCACGTGCTCGGCGGGCTGGGTGCGGCTGCTCACCGCGTCCTGGCCGTACGCCGGCCAGTCACCGCCCGAGGCGTTCCGTTGCGAGCAGGCGCGGGCGGCAGGCGACCCGGCCACGGCAGGGACTGCCGCCGCGACCAGGCCCAGTCCGGTGAGCAGGACAAGGGAACGGCGAACCAGCACGGGGACTCCTTGGGGGCGAATCGCCACAAAGTACCCAGCGCCTCCGCACCCCGGCATGAGTGCTTCCTGGAGCGTCCCGCGCGGGTCAGCTGAAGCGCTCGACCGCTTCCGCCAGCGGGATGCTGAGCGTCGCCGCCACCAGGCTCAGCGGGACGCCGTCGGCGCGCGCCACGTCGACGATCTCCTTCGCCCGCTCGTCCGTGAGCGCTCCGGCCTGCTGCTCGCGGAAGAGCTCGGCCAGCGCGTGCGACCCCGGCTCCCCGCAGCCGCAGTCGTGGTGAAAGCCGTCGGACACGAGGGAGGCACTTCGACGTCCGGACCCGGAGTACCTGCCGGACGACACACGTCAGGTCTGATTCGTGGCGATCTTGGGAAGGGGACCGCCATGACCGATCCCTATCCCGCCACTGCCGCGACCTCCGTGCTGCACACCGAGGCGGCCGTCGAGCCCGAGCGGCACCAGCCGCCCGTGCAGCCCGAGAAGCCGCGACAGCACCCCGTCACCTACGCCGCGCTCGCCCTGTCCGTCATCGCCCTGCTCTGGCTCGCCGTCCTCACCGCCAACAGCGGCAACGACGGCTACCAGAAGGTGCGCGTCGGCAGCTCCGACTGCGTGAGCGTCCCGCAGGACAGCGGACCCGCCGCCCTGTACTGCCGCACCGGTTCGACGACGGACAAGTAGCCGACAGTCCGCCGTCGCCGGCCCGTTCTAGGGTCCGCGGCATGCGCACAGAAGTCCGACTTGCCCTGGTCCTGAACGGCGGCGTCAGCCTCGCCGTCTGGATGGGTGGCGTCGTGCACGAGCTCGACCTGGCACGACGCGCCTCGCTGGGTCTCGCGCCGCCCGACGACCCGCTCGACGCCGCCGTCTTCGCGCACTGGAAGCAGGTCTGCGACACAGCGGGGGTCACCCTGCGCGTCGACGTCATCGCGGGCACCTCAGCCGGCGGCCTCAACGGCGCCTTCCTCGCCGAGGCGATCGCGAACGGGCACGCGCTCCCGGACCTGCGCAGCGTCTGGCTCGAGGCCGGCTCGCTGACCCCCCAGACGCTGCTGCGCGTCGAGGACCGCGCGAGCGTGCTGTCCGGCTCGTTCTTCGAGGAGCAGATCGACGCGCAGCTCGT
>CAMLIA010000341.1 GCA_946479905.1 uncultured Frankiales bacterium
TCCTGCTCGTGCTGGGGGCGCTGCGGGCGCTCAGCGAGCGGGACGCCTCCCTCGTCCTCGACGCGTTCCTGCTGCGGGCCATGTCGGTGTCGGGGTACGCGCCGGCGCTCGACGACTGCGCCCGCTGCGCCGCCGGCGGGCCGCACCGGTCGTTCTCGGTGCCGGCGGGCGGCGTGGTCTGCGCGGCGTGCCGGCCGCCCGGCGCCTCGACCCCCAACCCGGCCGCGCTCACCCTGATGTCCTCGCTGCTCGCGGGTGACTGGGACGCTGCCGAGGCCACGGACCACCGGGCGCGCAGGGACGCCAGCGGGCTCACCGCGGCGCACCTGCAGTGGCACCTCGAGCGCGGCCTGCGGTCGCTGCCCCTCGTCGAACGCGCATGAGGGCGCCCACCCCACACCCGTCCGGCGCGCGACCACCCGCGCTGCCCGTCGTGCCCCGGCACGTGGCGGTCGTCATGGACGGCAACGGCCGCTGGGCGCAGGAGCGCGGGCTGCCGCGGACCGCCGGGCACGAGGCAGGTGAGCACTCGCTGTTCGACCTCGTCGAAGGAGCCATCGAGATCGGTGTCTCGTGGCTGTCCGCCTACGCCTTCTCCACCGAGAACTGGCGACGCTCGCCGGAGGAGGTCCGGTTCCTCATGGGGTTCAACCGCGACGTCATCCGCCGCCGTCGCGACGAGATGCACGAGCTCGGTGTGCGGGTCCGCTGGGCCGGCCGGCGACCGCGGCTGTGGCGGTCCGTCATCGCCGAGCTCGAGGAGGCCGAGCGCCTCACCCGGCGCAACCGGACCCTGACCCTGACGATGTGCGTGAACTACGGCGGCCGGGCCGAGATCGCCGACGCGGCAAGGCTTCTCGCCCTCGACGTGGCGGCCGGCAAGGTCAAGCCCGAGAAGGTCGACGAGCGGGTGCTGGCCCGCTACCTCGACGAGCCCGACATGCCCGACGTGGACCTGTTCCTGCGGACCTCGGGGGAGCAGCGCACGTCCAACTTCCTGCTCTGGCAGTCCGCGTACGCCGAGATGGTGTTCGTGCCCGAGCTGTGGCCGGACGTGGACCGCCGCGTGCTGTGGCGGGCCTGCGAGACGTATGCCGGCAGGGACCGCCGCTACGGGGGTGCGAAGTAGCCGCTCAGAGCCGCTCGGCGACCGCGACCACGAGGAGCACCAGCACCACGGTGCGGAGCGCCCGCTGCGGCGGCACCAGGGCCGGCCAGGCGAAGTACAGCTGCAGGGCGAGCAGCAGCAGCACGACGCCGAGCAGCACCGCGGCGACCGGGCCGTGCAGCGTCAGCCCGCCGACGACGCAGGCCAGCACGACGAGGAAGGGCACCCAGCGCGGAGCGCGGGCCAGCAGCACCAGGAAGGGGCCGGCTCTGCGCTCGACCGACCGACGGAAGTTCGACACGGCTCTAGCCTGCACTACGTGATGGTCGTGACCCGCTTCGACGTGACCGATGCCGCCGACTTCGAGCCCCGGGCGGTCGCGGCGCTCGACGTGCTCGCCGGGCGTCCCGGCTTCGTCCGCGGTCGCGTCGGGCGGGCCGCGGACGACCCGGCGACCTGGCTGGTCAGCACCGAGTGGGACAGCGTCGGCAGCTACCGGCGCAGCCTCTCGTCGTACGAGGTGAAGGTGGTCGCGACGACGCTGCTGGCCCAGGGCCGCGACGAGGTCAGCGCGTTCGAGGTGGTGCACGCTGTCGACGTGCCGCAGCCACCTGCCACGTCCCCGAGCGAGAGGGCTCGACCGTGAGACGCCTGCTCGTCCTGCTGCTGCTCGCCGCCACGGCCTGCAGCGGCTCCTCCGACGGCTCGCCGGCCGCCTGCACCGGCGTGCCGACGGCTGACCCGGCGGCCGCGATGCCGCCCGGCCTGCCCCCCATCGACGGTCAGCTGCTCTACGAGCCGAGCGTCCAGGGCAAGACCCACATCGTGTACGGGCTGCTGCACACGAGCGACTTCGTGAAGGTGCGCGACGACTACGTGACCGCGCTCAAGGGCGCGGGCTGGAAGGTCGACGGCACGGACCAGGAGTCGGTCGAGGCGGAGGCGCAGTTCTCCAAGAGCCCGCCGCTGCAGGCCGGCACGGTCAAGGTGACGCCGCTGGCGTCCTGCCGCGGCTACGTGACCGTGCGCTTCAAGCTGAGCCTGTAGCCACCCGGCGCAAGGCGGTTGTCACCGGGCCGTAGGGTTTCCCCACGACCCGCCGACCGCCAGCCGGAGTGGAGCAGCCGCGAATGAGCAAGTCCAAGACGCCCGACCGCATGGACACGATCGTCAGCCTCAGCAAGCGGCGCGGTCTCGTGTACCCCTCGTCCGAGATCTACGGCGGCCTGCGGGCCAGCTGGGACTACGGGCCGCTCGGGGTCGAGCTGAAGAACAACGTCAAGCGCCAGTGGTGGAAGTCGGTCGTGCAGGGCCGCGACGACGTCGTCGGCCTCGACTCCTGCGTCATCCTGGCCCGCGAGGTCTGGGAGACCAGCGGGCACGTCGCGACCTTCACCGACCCGCTCACCGAGTGCACCTCCTGCCACAAGCGGTTCCGCGCCGACCACCTCGAAGAGGCCCAGCCCGGGAAGGCGCTTGCCGAGATCGCCTGCCCCAACTGCGGCAACCGCGGGACCTTCACCGACCCGCGCCAGTTCAGCGGCCTGCTGAAGACCTACCTCGGCCCGGTCGAGGACGAGAGCGGGCTGGCCTACCTGCGGCCCGAGACCGCCCAGGGCATCTTCATCAACTACCTCAACGTGCAGCAGAGCGCCCGCAAGAAGCCGCCGTTCGGCATCGGCCAGATCGGCAAGAGCTTCCGCAACGAGATCACGCCGGGCAACTTCATCTTCCG
>CAMLIA010000342.1 GCA_946479905.1 uncultured Frankiales bacterium
AAGGCCGCCGTGATCTGGCAGGAGGGCGTCGCCCGCTCGCCCGACGGTGACGAGCTCTGGACCGTCCGGTCGTCGATCTTCGTCCGCGGCGAGGGCGGCTGGGGCGGCGACCGCGGCACGTCGGAGCCGGTCGAGATCCCCGACCGGAAGCCGGACGCGGACACGTCGTACGACGTCACCCCGCAGCAGGCGCTCCTCTACCGGCTGTGCGGCGACCGCAACCCGCTGCACGCCGACCCCGCGTTCGCTCGGGCGGCCGGTTTCCCTGCGCCGATCCTGCACGGGCTGTGCTCCTACGGGATCGTGCTCCGCACCGTGACCGACGACCTCCTCGGCGGCGACGCGGCACAGGTCCGCGGCTTCACCGCACGGTTCGCCGGCGTCGTGTTCCCCGGCGAGACGATCCGGGTGCAGGCCTGGGACGAGGGCGAGCGCGTCGTCGTCACCGCCACGGTCGACAGCCAGCGCGAGGAGCGCAACGGCGCCCCGGTCCTGTCCGACTGCGTGCTCACCCGGGTCTCGACCGGGCTGGTCGGCTGACAGCCCTATGTCAAGCAGCCTCCTGGGCCAAGAGGCTGAGGCGGCCGTGTAGGTCGGGGTTGTAGGGCACGTGATCGTGCCAGCAGCGCCAGAGGATCCTGGTCCAGCCTTGGGCCAGGATCCGTGCTGCGTGTGGGTGGCGGCAGCCGCGTGCGCGGGCTCGGTCGTAGGTGTCGCGGGCCCAAGCGTTAGCGCGTGGGGTGTCCTGGGCCCAGTCGACCAAGGCGGCTCGGAGCTGCTTGTTGCAGCCGCGGCGGAAGCCGACGTTGAGGTACTTGCCAGACTGGCGTGTCGATGGCGCGACGCCGGCAGCCGCCGCGAGGGACTGCGCGTCGGGGTAGCGGGCGCGGCAGTCGCCGACCTCGGCCAGCAGGGTCGCTGCACGCACTGTCCCGGCACGGGGCAGCGACTGGAAGATCGGGCCGTCGGGGTGCGCCAGGAGGGCTTCCTTGATCCGGACCTCGAGTCGGCCCTGGTCCTCGCGCAGTGTCGTGAGTAGGTCGATCAAGGTGAGCACGATGACCTCGCTCGCCTCAGCCGCAGCGCCGGCGACTCGGCCGGTGGCGGCATCGCGTAGGTGCTCGACCAGCTCGCTCGGGGTCTGGCGGCCGCAGTAGCCGTTGGCCTTGAGCCAGTGCGCCATCCGCAGCTCTGAGAGCCACCCGGCCTTGGCCTCGGTTGGGAACCGGTGCAGAAACGCCAGGCTGACCGGGATGTCGAGCTGGCTGAACAGCCCGATCGCGCCAGGGAAGTTGTGTTGCAGTACCGCCAACAACTGATTGGCCACGGCCAGGCGATGGGTGATCAGGTCCTGCCGCGCACGGACCAGCATCCGCAACGCGATGGTCGCCTGGCTGTCGGGCTGCACGATCGCCCATCGACCGGCATCGGTGCGCAGTGCGTCAGCCAGGACGAAAGCATCGAACCGGTCGTCCTTGTTGCCAGCCGACCCATAGCGGGCTCGTAGTGATTTCACCTGCCGGGAGGAAATCACCACGACCTCGAATCGGTCACGAAGCAGATGCTCGACCACCGGTCCGTCCGCGCGTTCGATGCCCACCCGGACGACGCCTTGGCGGCGCAGCAGGGTCGTGATCTTGGCCAGCCCCGACCGGGAGTGTGGGACGGTTGCCTCCTCGATGCGCTGGCCATCGTGGTTGACGACGCAGAGCGCGTGATGCTGCCAGGACCAGTCGATCCCGGCGAAAGTGGGCGTAGCCTCCATGAGTAGTGCTCCTTCCGTCTAGGCCACGGAAATCAGCACTCCGGCCCCGGGACGTGACGGCCGGTTGGTCACTGCGGCACTCGTGGTGCATAGCCCTATGGCCGGTCTGCACGTCCCGGGCCGCCGGGCCCTGCAACTGTCAGCCAGGTCCTCACCAAAACGGGACTCGCTCAGCTTGGCAGTGACCCAACGGCACCGGGGTGCAGACAAGGCTTACGCCTGTCTGGGACCTACGGTCCACCAGTGACGCTCAGCGGTGGATCTTCGGGCTGAGCCCGAACGGAGCGTCGAACTCGCCGCCGTTGGTGAAGCCGTCGTCGTAGAAGAGCTTCGAGCCGACCCCGACCATCGTGAACGTGCCGACCTTCAGGGTCGACGGACGGCCCAGGCACGCCCGCGGGACGCCCACGCGGATCGTGTTGCGGACGTAGTCGATCTTGCGGGACAGCCCGCGGCAGCCGACCTTCTTGTCCTTGAGGGTGCGCATCGTCACGGTGCCCTTCCAGTGGCCGGGACCGGCAACCACGTAGACGAGGCGGCTGCGCTTCGGGCTGACCAGGAGCAGCTCCTGGACCTGCCCGGTGCCGACGTGCGCGAGGTCGCGGAACGTCATCCGGACGGTGATGGTGCGCGCGCCGTGGGTGACCCGGACCCTGGTGACGTCTGCGAACGCAGCGGTCGGCTCGGGCGTCGACGGGCCGGCGACAGGCTTCTGCTCGGAGTCGAACGCGACCGAGTGGACGTCGCGCGTCGGGTCGGTGTGGCCGCGGCTGTCTGCGTAGGACGACGCCGGGACGGCGACGACCGCGGCCGTGACGGCGACGAGCAGGGCGGAACGGACGAGCGTCATGGGATCCCTCTACCGAGCAAGGGCGACCCCGGTGGTCGCGCTCGGAAGACTAGGGCCGATCGGAACGCGACAGGACCGAAATGCGGGAACAGGTCAGCGCCGCACGCGGCGCCCGAACGCGACCTTGACCAGGCCGGCGGTGCGCGCGTCGTCGACGAAGGCGTACGTCGCGCCGGCGAACGTGGTGCGGATCGCGACCCGGACCCAGGCAGGCTTTCGCCCGAGGCA
>CAMLIA010000343.1 GCA_946479905.1 uncultured Frankiales bacterium
AGCCGCATCCAGGCCATGCCCTTCTCGGCCGCCTCGATCAGGTAGAGCCGCCGGCCGCGCACCGTCGCCGAGAACCCGCCGACCTCCCCGACGGCTTCGGTGCAGCCCTCGAGCTCCTCCGGGTGGTCCCGGACGAGCACCTCGGCGCCGAGGTGACCTCCGGCCTCCTCGTCGGCGGTGAAGCAGAGCACCACCGGCCGCTCGGGAGCCTGGCCGGCGCGCTGCCGGGCGCGCACGACCGAGAGCAGCATGGCGTCGAAGTCCTTCATGTCCACCGCGCCGCGGCCCCAGACGTAGTCGTCCTGGACCTCGCCGCTGAACGGGTGCACCTGCCAGTCCTCGGCCGCGGCCGGCACGACGTCGAGATGGCCGTGCAGCAGCAGCGCGTCGGTGCGCCCCCCGGCAGAGCCGGTCGTGGCGCCGCCCCACCGTGCGACCACGCTCGCCCGCCCCGGCTCGCTCTCCAGGATCCGGGACTCGATCCCGACCTCGTCCAGCAGGGAGGCCACGTGCTCGGCGGCCTTCCGCTCCCCCGGTCCGTCGTCGGAGCCGTAGTTGGAGGTGTCGATCCGGATCAGGTCCCGGCAGAGGTCGACCACCTCGGCCGCGGGGTCGTAGGCCATGCGGTCAGCATGACACGAGCAGGTCCGCGGCCTTCCGTGCGGCGAGGGCGCGCTCCTCGGCGGTCGCCCGCGGGTCGGACGCCAGGCGCAGGAGCGCTTCGGCGACCCGGCCGTTGCGCTGAGCCGAGCGCTCGGACCGGGCCGCCGACGTCGCGACGGTCGGAGCAGCTCCAGGGGAGAGCGTTCCGCGCCACGCGACGTACGTCGCCGACCACTCCTCGCGCAGGCTGGCCTGCGGGATGCGGGGCGGTGCGGCAGTCATGCCCCTCCAACCGCGGTGTGCCCGGGGCCGCTATTGGGACCTTGGTCCCGGCAGGGTCCCGGAAAGGTCCCGATCTCGTCTTTACCTCTCCTGTGACGTCTGTCCCAGAAAACGGCGACCTGAGCGGGGACTGGAACGGGTTCCTGCGGCCGGGGTCACACCCGGCCGCCGCCGAACGTGAGGTCAGCCGCCTGCCTCTGGCGCACTGGTGCTTGCTCGCGCTTGCAACTGCAAGCACCGATCGAGCGGAACTGCACCCGAGTGAAGGACCGATCATGCCCAGCAAGCTGACCGTGCTCGCCGTGCCGTCCCTGGTGGGACTGGCGCTGGCCGGCGCGACCCTGACCCCGGCGTTCGCGGCCCCGTTGGCCGACGCGCCGGCGCCCGCCCACGCCGAGAGGATCCGGTTCCAGCACGGAGAGGTGCTGCGGCCGGTGCCGGACGTGCTGCCGGTCGACCACTACGTGCTCACCGGCCGGTTCGGCGACACGAGCGGGCTCTGGGCGACGGTCCACACCGGCCTGGACTTCGCGGCGCCGTACGGCACCGACATCCACTCGGTCACCGAGGGCGTCGTGGTCTCCTCGGCGTACGACGGCTCCTACGGCCTCAAGACCGTGGTCCGCGCGCCGGACGGCACCGAGCTCTGGTACTGCCACCAGTCCGCCGTCGACGTCTCGCCCGGCCAGCAGGTCGAGCCCGGCGACGTGATCGGCGCCATCGGCGACAGCGGCAACACGACCGGTCCGCACCTGCACCTCGAGGTGCACCCGCACGGCGGCGACGCTGTCGACCCCGAGGTCGCGCTGCGGCAGTGGGGCCTGCGCCCCTGACCGCGACCCGTTCTCCAGGCCAGGAGAGACAGCGAACCCCGGGTCTCTGACGTGCAGGGACTCGGGGCTGTCTGGTGTCCGAGGGGGGACTTGAACCCCCACGCCCTAATACGGGCACTAGCACCTCAAGCTAGCGCGTCTGCCAATTCCGCCACCCGGACGAGTGCGGGTGAACCTTAGCAAAGCAGGGGCCTCCGGCCCGCATCGGGGCGGGCGTCCCGGACGGCCCCGGCGCAGGAGCGGTAGCGTGCCGCGGAAGCCTCACACTTCTCGGAAGGGGCATCCCATGAGTGCTGACTTCGGCGCGACCATCGAGCGCTACCTGCGCACGCCGACCCCGGCGTCGCTGCGGGACGTTCACCGCGAGCTCTGCGCAGGCGGCAACTACGACCCGGAGCTGCCGCTCGAGCGGATCGCGGCGCCGTACCTGCAGAACAGGCGGTACGACGACCTCATCGACCGGGTGCTCGAGATGATGCCCGGCGCGATGCTGAGCCCGCGGGCGCACGGCGTGCTGGCCGACGCCTACGACGCGGTCGGCGAGCACCGCGGGGCCGAGCGGGAGCGCACGTTGTCCCGGGTGTCGCTCCAGGCGATCCTGCGCAGCGGCGACGGGTCGTGGAGCAGGCCGTGGTCGGTGCTGCACGTCAGCGACGAGGCCGACGTGGTCGACTTCCTGGGTCGGCGCTCCGAGCACGTGCGCTACGCGGAGCGCGACGACCGGCTGCTCGACCTGCACCGGTGCGACGACGGCAGCGAGGTGTGGTTCGACGTGACCGTCCTCCACGCAGCCGTCAGCGCCGGCTCGCCCAGCCGGTGACCTCGACCCGCGTCGGCACCCACGGCTCGAAGCGCAGCCGCATCCCGGCCTCGATCGGCGTGCGGTTGCCCTTGCGCCCGTTGCAGCGATGACACGCGGCGACAGTGTTCAGCCACGTCCATCTGCCGCCTCTCGATCGTGGGATCACGTGATCGATGGTGTCGGCGTGGCCGCCGCAGTAGGCGCAGCGGTGACCGTCACGGCGTAGCACCGCGGTCCGGCCGTAGGCAGCGGGCCGGTACATCCACGTCGCCACCACATAACGAACGAGCCGCACCACCTTCGGC
>CAMLIA010000344.1 GCA_946479905.1 uncultured Frankiales bacterium
CCCCGGGTCGACGGTGCCGTCGCCCCAGTCGATGCGCGCGACGAAGACCGTCCCGTCGCCGTCGGTGGCGTGGCCCTGCAGCGACACCGTCCGGGAGGGCGCGTCGCTGGGCTTGAGCTCAGCGGTGAGCGCGAGCCCCGTGTACTTCCGGGTCGGCGCGGGGTAGGCGTAGCGACGGACGGTGCCGGGCGTGCTCGTCACGACCGGCGTGGCCGTCGCCGAGCCCGTCGGGGACGGCGTGGCCGTCGGCGAGGGCGCCGCTGCGGGCGTCGGCGTCGGCGTCTCGGTCGGCGCCTCGCTCGGGACCGCGGTGGGCGACGGGGTCGGCGACGCGAGCGCGGTCGGGCTGTCGTCGCTGACGGCCGCGTCGAGGGCGTACCCCGCCCCGGCCGCGAGACCACCCGCGACCACGACCGCGAGACCTGCGAGCAGGCGTGCCCGACCCGGCATGTGTGGTTCCCCTCCCCCGAAGCGTGCCCAGATCATGCCCGACGCGGCTGTCGGCTCGTGGGAGGTCAGGACAGCAGCGAGCGCAGCAGCGGCCACGTCCCGGCGAACCCGGGGTGCAGCGGCAGCGCCTCGACGTCGGGCAGCGTCACCCACCGCACGTCGGTGCTCTCGTGGTCGAGCGAGTGCACCGGCAGCTCGGCCACGGCCCGCGCGACCACGGTCGTGTAGGTCCACCCGCCGTGGTCGTCGACCAGCTCGTCGACGACCTCCACCCCGTCGTTGGCCAGGCCGGTCTCCTCGAACGCCTCCCGCAGGGCGGTCTCGACGGCGGTCTCCCGCGACCCGCGGGCCCCGCCGGGGACCCCCCACGTGTCGCCGTGGTGGCTCCAGAACGCCCGGTGCTGCAGCAGCACGCTCGGGCCGGGCGCGACGACCAGCAGCCCGGCCGCGCCGTAGACGCCCCAGTGCCGGTGGCCGTGCGCGCACTGCGTCCAGCCGTCGCCGTCCCTCACAGCGCCGACTCTCTCAGAGCGAGCTCACGTACGCCTGCGGCCCCATCACGACCCAGGAGCCGGCCGTCATCCAGCGCAGCGTCCAGAGCAGGTTGGTCTCCGACATCGACACGCAGCCGTGCGTCGGCATGCCCAGCGACTCGTGCAGGAAGATCCCGGACCCGCGGCCCCACACGGCGGGGTCGTCGTTGAACCCGACGACGGCGGCGTAGCGGTAGGCGACGGCCCGCGACGCCCACAGGTTCTCGTCCCGGGAGGTGCAGGTCCGTCGTACGTAGGTGTTGTAGTCCCGGGGCTCGCCCGACCAGCAGGAGTCGGAGTGCAGCTGGGTCCAGCCGAGGTGGACGCCCGGGTTGCTCCTGCTGCCGAAGGCGAACCGCATCGGGAACTTCCCCGCCGGGGTCGTGCTGTCGCCCTCGTGCCGCCGGCTGGCGTACTGGAAGCCGTTGCGGCCGACCCACACCGGGATGCCGGTCCGCACCGAGTGCCAGCCGGTGCTGCCCCGCTGCCACAGCGTCATCCCGCCGCGGGTGCTGCGCCAGCTGGGCGCTGTCACGACCGCGACGTGGGTGGCCGCTCCCATGTGGTCGAGCACGTGCGGGTACGACGCCTGGGCGGGCGTCGCCGTCAGCAGCAGCGGTGCGAGGACGGCGAGCAGCGCGAGCAGTCGGCGCATGTCAGCCGCAGCAGCCGCCGCCGCAGCAACCGCCCTGCGGTGCCGGCGCGGTCGCCGTACCGCCGACCGCCACGGGGGTGAACACCCGGCTCGTCTCGGGGTGCCCCTGCGGGCACGAGGGAGCGCTCACGTCGGTGATGCTGCGCTGCACCTCGAACGCGGTGTCGCAGGTGCGGCAGCGGAAGTCATAGGTGGGCACCGCCTCAGGTTAGCTGCCGTGCCGGCCCTCGCCGGACACGAATCGGGCTGCGCCGCCGAGGCCTTCCGACAGGCTGGCCATGCCGTGCCGCCACTCGTTGGCGATCGCGGCGTCCTCGTCGAGCCCCCACTGCTCCAGCAGGCTGAGCCGGTCGTGCCGCAGGCACAGCTGCGGCAGCGCCGCGATCTCGGCCGCCCACTGCTGGGCGACCTCGAGCGCCTGGCCGGCAGGGGCCTTCCGGTTGGCGAGCCCGATGGCGAGGGCCTCGTCCGCGTCGACGCCGCGTCCCGTCACGACCAGGTCCATCGCGCGCCCCTGGCCCACGATGCGGGCGAGCCGGATCGTGCCGCCGTCGATGAGCGGGACGCCCCAGCGCCGGCAGTAGACCCCGAACACCGCGGTCTCGCTCGCCACCCGCAGGTCGCACCAGACCGCGAGCTCGAGGCCACCTGCGACCGCGTGGCCCTCGACGGCGGCGATCACCGGCTTCGACAGCCGCAGCCGGGTGGGGCCCATCGGTCCGGGGCCCTCGCCCGGGTCGTGGACGGGCATCGTCCCGCCGCTCACCGCCTTCAGGTCCGCTCCGGCGCAGAAGTGGCCCGCGCTGCCGGTGAGGATCCCCACGCTGAGGTCGTCCCGGGCCTCCAGCTCCTCGAAGGCGAGGCGCAGCGCCGTCGCGTGCTCGCCGTCGACCGCGCCGCGCACCTCGGGGCGGTCCAGGACCACCGTGCGGACGGCGCCGTCGTCTGACACATGGACCGCCATGAACGGCACGGTAGGGCGTACGGGAGGATGGACGGCGATCACCATCCTTTCGAAGGGGCTCTACCTGTGTCTGACATCAGCTTCGACGGCCGCGTCGCGATCGTGACCGGCGCCGGCGGCGGCATCGGCCGCACGTACGCGCTCGACCTCGCCCGCCG
>CAMLIA010000345.1 GCA_946479905.1 uncultured Frankiales bacterium
GGTGTCGCCTCGCCGGTGTAGCCGCAGCTGTTGACGGTGCCGTCGGTCGCCGTGACGAGGTAGCGCTTGCCCTTGACGAAGTCGACCGTGCCGACGGAGGTGTTCGCCGGCGGGACGGCGACCGTGACGACGTCGGCGTCGCCGCCCTTGTACCAGTGGTCGACCGCGATCCGCACGGAGCCTGCGCTGACCTCGGTGACGGTGCCGCCGAAGGCCAGGGGCATGTCCTTGAGGATGTCGACGCTGAACATGATGCAGGAGCCCATGGTCGGCCCCCCGCCGGAGCCCTGGACCTTCAGGGCCAGGGTGGTCTGTGCCCTGCTCCCGGAGTCACCGCCGCTCAGGGCGACGGCGCCTCCGATGCCGACCGCGATCACTGCCGCCGCGGCGACGGCGAGCCAGGTGGTTCGGCGCCTCGGGCGCGTCGCGACGTCCGGGGTGGGCTCTGTGGTCAGCATGGTGCGCTCCAGGAGGGCTCGGGCCGACGGGCTCGTCGGCGGATCGACGGGGACGGAGGCAGGCACCGGATCCAGCTGCGCCAAGCGGGCACGCAACGCGTCGTGCTCGGAGCTCACCATGTCTGCTCCTCCTGTCGTCCCTGTCGTTGTCCGGACCCCGTCAGCTCCTTTCGCTCCGTCAGCTGCTTCCTCAGCTTCTTGATCACCCGGTGCAGCCGGATGCTGGCCGCGTTCGGACTGATGCCGAGGGCCGTCGCGATCTCGGACGGCGCGAGCCCCTCCCAGGCCCAGAGCCGCAGCAGCTCCTGGTCGCGGGCACTCAGCAGCCCGAGTGCCTCGTCGAGCGCCGGGTCGAGGGAGGGCTCGGTGGGCGGTGGCTCGGCGGCGAGCCGCTGGACGAGCCGGAGCTGGCGCTCGGACTGCCGGAGCGCGTTGGCGAGGCAGCGTCGGGCCACGCCGTAGCACCACGGCAGCGCCGCGGCGGACGGGATGTCGTCGAGACGGCGCCACAGGACGAGCAGCACGTCGCCCAGGACGTCGGCTGCCGTCTCGGGGTCGGTCCGCCGGAGCAGGTAGCGCTGCAGCGGCTGGTAGACGTCCGCGACGAGCGCGTCGAAGGGCTGGGCAGGGCTCACGTCAGTCCCTGTGTCCGGCACGCCGGTGATTCTTTCGTCCCAGGTCGGGCCGGCGCTGTCGTCGTCTCCGCTAGTCGACCGGCCCCACGCACTGAGGCACCTGCAGGCTGACGGTGACGCAGACGGAGCCGTCGTCGCGGCGCTGCACGGAGACGGGCAGCGGCGGCGGGGCGGACTCGGTCCGGGCCGCGGCGTCACCGTCGCAGCTGCGGACGTTGTCGATGTGGAGGAACGCGTTCACGGAGTGGCAGTCGCTCGGGTCGGGGAGCGGAGGAAGCGGCGTCGAGGCGGACGCCGCAGCGGCACCGCCGACGAGCAGGCCGGCACATGCGGCGACAAGGACGAGGGCTGGCTTGCGCACGAGGGTGCTCCAGTCTGGGTGGGGCGGCGGGATCTCCGCCTGCCACCTCAACGGCGGGTCGCGCGAACCCTCGCGCATGACGATGGCCCGCTCCTCCCACCCAGCAGGGAGGAGCGGGCCATCGGGCAAAGCCGACGAGGTCTCGGACCCAGCTCTCTGACCTCGTCTCACCCAGCACAACGACGCGGTCGCGCGATCCTCGCGCGTCTCGCCGAGAAATTTCTACGAGCGGCGAGCGAGCCGGACCACGAGGCCGACGGCGGCCAGGACCAGCACCGCGCCGGCAGCGAGAACGGCGGCGATCCAGGCGTCCCGGTCCCGCGGGCCGGTCCGGCCCACGGAGCGCGGTTCGCCCTGGACGGCGGCGGACAGCCGGTCGCCCGGGGAGTCCTGGGTGACGACCTGGTCCTCGTTCACGAGCTCGACGAGCGCGTCCCCGGCCCCGGCGGCCAGCGCGCGGGCGTCCGCGGGCGTGTCGGCACGCACCTGCAGCCGGACCTGGTTGCTGCCCTGTGCGGTGCCGACGACGTCGCCCGTGACGGCCGAGCTGTCCAGGCTCGCCCGCCGCGCGGCCAGGGCGGTGAAGTCGGAGCTCGATGTCTTCGACGCGTAGCTGCTGACGCCCTGCGCGACCGCGTCCTGCACCGAGCCGGTGGGGTCGGGCCCGGGGGCGAGCTGCACCACGGCCTCCGCGCGGTAGGCCCCGTCGCGGTGCTCGACGAGCGCCGCGGCGCCGAGCCCCGCGGCCAGGGCCAGCAGCAGCACGGCGAGCGTGACGCGGAACCGCACGACCCCGTCCCGCGGCGCGGCGGCCTCGGGCGCGGCGGCGGGTGGGGGCGCGGCCGGGGCGGGCGGCGCAGGAGCTTCGACGGGTACGACGGGAAGCGGCCGGACAGGCTCTGCCGGCGGCGGGACCTCGGAGACCGGCCAGGGCAACGACGGAGGGGCGTCGACGTCCGGCGCGACGGCCTTCTTGGCCGGCGCTCTCTTCGCTGTGGGGGCCTTCGTGACGGGGGCCGCCTTCTTCGCGGGCACCTTCTTGGCAGCAGCCTTCGCGGGGGCCTTCTTGGCGGGCGCCGCCGCCGTCACCGGCTCGGGGCCGGGCTCGGCGGGCGCGCGGGGGACCGCCTTCGTGACCGGGGTGGCTCGCGGGACCGCGGCCTTGCGCGGCGCCCGGGCGGCGGGCTCCGGGGCCGGTTCGGCGGCCGGCGCGTCCGCTGCGGGGGGCGCGGCACCCTCGTCGGGCACGTCCGTCTCGGCTGGGTCCTCAGGCACG
>CAMLIA010000346.1 GCA_946479905.1 uncultured Frankiales bacterium
AAGGCCGGCGAGATCATCGTCCGCCAGCGCGGCACCCACTTCCACCCGGGCGACCTCGTCGGCCGCGGTGGCGACGACACCCTGTTCGCGCTCGCCCCGGGCGCTGTGACCTTCGGCCTGAAGCGCGGTCGCAAGACCGTGAGCATCACGCCGGTCGCATAGCAGACCACAACACGACAAGGGGCGGGCCTGACGGGCCCGCCCTTTGCCATTGAGAGGCAGCTTTGACCACGTTCGTCGACCGCGTCGTCCTGCACGTCAGTGCCGGCGACGGCGGGCACGGCTGCGCCTCGGTCCGCCGCGAGAAGTTCAAGCCGCTCGGCGGTCCCGACGGTGCCGACGGCGGTCACGGCGGCGACGTCGTCCTGGTCGTCGACCACAACGTGACCACGCTGCTCGACTACCACTTCCACCCGCACCAGAAGGCCACCTCCGGCAAGCCCGGCGCCGGCGACATGCGGCAGGGCGCCAGCGGCCAGACCCTCGAGCTGCCCGTCCCGAACGGCACGGTGGTCGTCGGGGAGGACGGGGAGGTCCTCGCGGACCTCATCGGGGAGGGGACGAGGTACGTCGTGGCCCGCGGCGGCCGGGGCGGCCTCGGGAACGCGTCGCTGGCGTCCACCAAGCGCAAGGCTCCCGGCTTCGCGCTGCTCGGCGAGCCCGGTGAGCACCGGGACGTCACCCTGGAGCTCAAGTCGGTCGCGGACGCGGCTCTCGTCGGCTTCCCCTCCGCCGGCAAGAGCTCGCTGATCGCCGCCCTGTCGGCGGCCCGGCCCAAGATCGCCGACTACCCGTTCACGACGCTGGTCCCGAACCTCGGCGTCGTGCAGGCGGCCGGGACCACCTTCACCGTCGCCGACGTCCCCGGGCTGATCCCGGGAGCTGCGCAGGGCAAGGGACTGGGCCTCGAGTTCCTGCGGCACGTCGAGCGCTGCGCCGTCCTCGTGCACGTCCTCGACTGCGGCACCCTCGACCCCGGCCGCGACCCGCTCAGCGACCTCGACGCCATCGAGTCCGAGCTCGAGCAGTACAAGACCTCGCTGTCGGACCGGCCGCGGCTCGTCGTGCTCAACAAGGCCGACCTGCCGGAGGGGCACGACCTCGCCGACATCGTCACCCCGGACCTGGAGGCCCGCGGCTACCGGGTCTTCACGGTGTCGGCGGTCTCGCGGCTCGGGCTGCGGGAGCTCACCTTCGCGCTCGCCGAGGTCATCGAGCAGTGGCGCGCCGCCCAGCCCGTGGAGGAGGCGACCCGGATCGTGCTGCGACCGACCGCCGTCGACGACCTGGGCTTCACGGTCACGCTCGAGGACGGCACCTACGTCGTACGAGGTCCGAAGCCCGAGCGCTGGGTGCTGCAGACCGACTTCTCCAACGACGAGGCCGTCGGGTACCTCGGGGACCGGCTGGCGCGGCTCGGCGTCGAGAAGCAGCTCGCCGACATGGGCGCGACGCCCGGCGTCGAGGTGCAGATCGGCGAGGTCGTGTTCGACTGGCAGCCGACGCTGCTCGAGGAGTTCGCCAGCGGCATGCGCGGCCAGGACGCCCGCTTCGAGAACACCGCCCGCACCCCCGCCGAGGTCCGCCGGATGCAGAAGGACCTGCGGCGGGCGGAGCGATTAGGGCTTGAGGTGGACGAATAGGGTTCTGACGTGACCCGAGCCGCCATCGCCGACGCGCAGCGGCTCGTCGTCAAGGTCGGCTCCTCCTCCCTCACCACGGCGGGTGGCGGCCTGGACGTCGCGCGCCTCGACGCGCTGGTGTCCTCGCTGGCCACCCGCAACGGCCTGGTGCTGGTCTCGTCGGGAGCCATCGCGGCCGGACTGGCCCCGCTCGGGCTGAAGAAGCGCCCGCGCGACCTGGCCACGCAGCAGGCCGCCGCCTCGGTCGGGCAGGCCGAGCTGGTGCACTCGTACTCGCTCGCCTTCGCCCGGCACGGCCGCACCGTCGGGCAGGTGCTGCTGACCGCCGACGACGTCGTCCGGCGGTCGCACTACCGCAACGCCCAGACCACCCTCGACCGGCTGCTCGCGCTGGGCGTCGTCCCGGTCGTCAACGAGAACGACGCGGTCGCCACCGACGAGATCCGGTTCGGCGACAACGACCGGCTCGCCGCGCTCGTCGCCCACATCGTGCGGGCCGACGCGCTGGTGCTGCTGTCCGACGTCGACGGCCTCTACGACGGTGACCCGCGCAAGGCCGGCACGTCGCTGATCCCGTCGATCGAGTCCCCGTCGGACCTCGCCGGGGTGCGGATCGGCGGCGTCGGGTCAGGAGTGGGCACCGGCGGGATGGCGTCCAAGGTGGATGCCGCCCGGGTCGCCACCGCGGCCGGGATCCCCGTGCTGCTCGGGTCGGCGGCGGCGGTGCTGGACCTGCTGGCGGGGGAGGGCGGCACCTACTTCGCGCCGACCGGCGGCCGGACGAGCGCCCGGCTGCTCTGGCTGGCGCACGCCTCGACCCCACGGGGTCAGCTGGTGCTCGACGACGGCGCCGTGCACGCGGTCTGCGACCGAAGGCTGTCGCTGCTGCCCGCCGGGATCACCGCCGTCCACGGCGACTTCGTGGCGGGCGACCCGGTGGAGCTGGTGTCGACGACGGGTGCGGCGGTCGCCCGCGGGCTGGTCGCGTACGACGCCGCCGAGCTGCCGTCGCTGCTGGGCCGCTCGACCCGCGACTCCGGCCTGCGCGAGGTCGTCCACCGCGACGACCTCGTCCTGCTCTAG
>CAMLIA010000347.1 GCA_946479905.1 uncultured Frankiales bacterium
AGGCCATCTGCATCGAGCGCTTCACGCGACCCGCCCCGCGTCCCGAGGTCCCGCAGCACATCCGCGTCCTGCAGGCGGCGTGAGCAGGAAGTCGGCGACGAGCGGCGAACCCTCACCGTGGTAGCAGTACTCGATCTTGGGGATTCACGCGTGAGCGCCGTCGTCTTTCTGCCGCCGCCGGTGGCGGAAGGCGACGCCCGCACGCGCTCGGACGCGCTCCGCAAGTGCCTCGAGGACGTGCTCGGTCAGATCCTCGCCACCACGCGGCTGCTGACCCTGCAGGTGGGCTCCCCGCTGCTGCTCGACGGCCCCGTCATCGCCGAGCGGCAGCCGGGCACCAGCCCGCCCGGTGACGGCACGCTGAGCTTCACCAGCCATCACATCCCGCCCACCAGCCACGTGCCGGAGGCGATGCTGTGGGTGAGCGCGAACTCCGAGCTCGGCCGCTCCGAGGCGCATGCTGTCCCGGTGATGCTGTCGGCGTACATGGAGTCCGAGATGAGCCGGCTCATCGCGGAGAGCACCGCTCGCGGCGCGCTGGAGATCGCCAACCGCGACCCCGCCACCGGCATCGGCAACCGCCGCGCCTGGCTGCACACGCTGCACGTCGAGGCCGGCCGCGCCCGCCGCACCGGCCGGCCGATCACGATCATCATCCTCGACATCGACGGCCTGAAGCAGGTCAACGACGCCTACGGCCACGCGGCCGGTGACGGCCTCATCGCCCGCGCGGCGGCCGCGCTGAGCAACGCTCGCAGGGCCACCGACGTGGTCTGCCGGCTCGGCGGTGACGAGTTCGGGGTGGCCGCCGCCGACACCGACGCGGTCGCTGCGGAGATCCTCGCCGGCCGGCTGCGCGACGCGCTGCTCCAGCAGGGCGTGAGCGTCTCGCTCGGCTGGGCCACCAGCGCGCACCTCGGGATCGACGACCTGTGGCAGCGGGCCGACGCGGCGATGTACGAGGACAAGCGCGCGCGGCGCTGACAGGGTCCTTGCCCGGAGGCAAGGAGTGAAACGCTCCGAGGGGGGAACGGTGCCCCCGGAGGCGATCACGGCATGGATTCCGAGCAGGGCATGGTCCTGCGACTGCACGGCGAGCTCGACGAAGACGGTTGCGCGGCGGTACGCCGCGAGCTGGCGCCCGCGATGGGCCAGGGGTTGCGACACCTGGTGCTCGACCTGACCGAGGTGACCGGTTTGTCACTTCCTGGCGTGCACATGCTCCGCTCGCTGGACCGGCACCTTCGGCAGCGCCGCGGCGGGCTGCTGCTGGTGCACCCGTCGGACGCCGTGCGCAGCACACTGGCCGTCTACGAACTGGACGGCCTGCTCGAGGTGCGGGACCTGCAGCCGCCTCGGGTCCGCCGCACGCCCGCCCCCAAGAAGGAGGGACTGGCCGGGGTCGTGCCGCTGGCGCGCCGGGCCTGACTTGCACGAGAGGCCATGATCTGGTTGCCTTTGAGCAAATGAGTCAGGATCCGAAGCCGTTCGACGCCAGCTTCGGCGCCTCCGAGCGCTACAAGCAGCCGCAGGGGGACGAGGCGCGGGTTCGCGTGGTCGTGGACGGCGAGGACTGCCCGGGCGAGATCCTCGGGCGCAACGGTCCCCGTGTGCAGGTCCGCTTCGAGCGCGGCGGTGACACGTTCGTCCGCTGGTTCGACGCCGACGCCGTGACGGCTGAGGCGGGCGACTAGCTCCGCAGCTGGTCGAGCAGCCGGGTCAGGAACGCGGTGCGGAAGGCGCTCGTCTCCGACGGCGTCGGGACGAGCAGCAGCTCGCCACTGCGGGACAGCCGGTCCGCGTCGTCGAGCGCGTGCATGAAGTCACGCACCTGCTCGGCGTCCTCGCGGCGGACGGTCAGCGTCACGTCCAGCAGGTCGCGGCCCTCGTGCAGCGCGACGGCCACCTGGTGGCGCACCTCCAGCCGGAGCGCGTCGAGCGGCGCCGTCGCGCGGATGATCGCGGCGGCCTTGTCGTGGTGGGGGGAGTCCTCCCCGACCAGGTTCAGCTCGCGGAGCAGCCCCTCGGAGTGCGACTCGCTCTCCGCGAGCAGGTGGGCGTCGACGTCGGTGAGGACCACCCGCACCCGCTCGCGGGCCGGGTCCTGGTCCAGGCCCTCGGCCCAGGAGGCGAGCAGCCGGTCGGTCTCCTCCGCCTCGGCCAGGTCGGGGCGCACCCGGTCGAACGCGAACCAGACCGACTTGCCGTTCTCGTCGGGGTCCACGCCCCAGCCGTCCGACACGGCCGAGACGAGCAGCAGCCCCCGACCCGTCACCGCGGTCGGGTCGATCATGCTGAACGCCGGCGACACCGGGGAGCCGTCGTGCACCTCGACCCGGACGCCGGTGTCGGTGATGAGGAAGCGCAACCGGATCGGCTCGCGGCCGTGCAGCACGGCGTTGGTGACGATCTCGGAGATCGCGAGCTCGGCGTCGTACAGCCTGTCGGCGAGGCCCTCGGCCGAGAGCACCTCCCCGACCGCCCGCCGGGCGGCCCGTACCGAGGCAGGCTCGGGCGCCAGCTGCAGCTCGCGCACCTCACGCGCGTTCCCCGGCATGACCTCTCCTGTGTCGAGGGACGTGACTCGGAGTGTTCCTGCCCGCTCCGGAGCCGTTTGAACGTCCCTGGCG
>CAMLIA010000348.1 GCA_946479905.1 uncultured Frankiales bacterium
GAGCGGACGACGGGATTCGAACCCGCGACCCCAACCTTGGCAAGGTTGTGCTCTACCAACTGAGCCACGTCCGCGTGCGCCGAGCGTGCCCGGCGACGGGTGTCGACGTTAGCAGAACCCGCCGGGGGAGTTCAGGTGCCGGGCTCCGCGCCGAGCAGCACCGCCAGCTCGCCGTCGACATCGACGTGCTCGCTCTCCGAGCCGGTCGGGACGGCGGCGTAGGTCATGGTGAGGAACTCGACGAGCTCCGACACGGGGATCTCGAACAGCGCCTTGCCGGACGGCGAGCTCAGCGACAGGCAGACGACGCTGTCACCCTCCGTGGCCGACGGCCAGACCTGCACGTCACCCTGGCCGACCGGGGCGCGCACGCCGTCCGTGAGCAGCTGCCGTGCGAACGTCCACTGGACGATGTCGCTGCCGCCGCCCGCTCCCGTGTGGAAGGCCACCGTCACGGCGTAGGGGTCGGCCGCGTCGTAGGACAGCCCGGCGCGCACCGGCAGCGACGACGCTCCAGGCACCACGAGCCGCAGCTGGAACTCGCTGCGAACGGTGACGGGACGGGCTGCCATGGGTGCCACTCCTCGTACTCAGAGATCGTGACTGCAAGGGTGCCCCCTCGGAGGCCGTCTGAACCACCCCGAGGTGCCGTTTCACCCGAGCGGCCCAGGGGTCACACTAGGACCGTGATCCGAGAACGCGTTCGGCGCCTCCCTGGCGGCAACGCGCTGGTGCGCGTGGTGGTCTTCCTGCTCGGCCTGTTCTTCGTCCTGCTCGGGCTGGCGCTCTCGGTGCTCCCGGGCCCGCTGACCATCCCGCCGGTGCTGCTCGGGCTGGTGATCTGGGCGCTGGAGTTCGCCTGGGCCGAGCGTCTGGTGGACCGGGCCCGGCGCCAGGCACAGGAGGCCTGGGACGCCGCCCGCGCCCGCCCGGGCAGGGCCGTGCTGGTGAGCGGCGGCGGGGTCGTCCTGCTGGTGGCCGCGCTGGTGCTGGCGTCCAGGCTGGGCCTGGTCGAGCGCGCCACGTCGCTGATCGGCTGAGCCGCGCCCGCTGCGCTAGCATTCCGCGCCGTACCTCTTCCCGGAGAAGTCCGGGCGATTAGCTCAGTTGGTTAGAGCGCTCGCCTCACACGCGAGAGGTCACTGGTTCGAGTCCAGTATCGCCCACCACAGGCCGCCGCGACGCTCAGGAGCAGCAGGCCGGCGACGGCGAGCAGCGGTGCGCCACCGGTTGCGGCCAGGC
Organism: uncultured Frankiales bacterium; assembly: GCA_946479905.1. The sequence continues at coordinate 1,243 of CAMLIA010000348.1, forward strand.
CCTCCCGGTGGCCCGGGGCGGCCGCGAAGGCGCCCGGTGCGGGAGGTCCGGCCAGGTCCACCGCCTGGTGGAAGGTGCCGCGGTTCTCCCACGGCTGGTTGGGAGTGGCGATGGCCCCGGCGGTGACCGGCTCGTTCTGGTCGCAGCCGCTGCCCTTGGCGCACAGCGCCATGACCTTCCAGGCGGACCGGTCGGCGGTGCCCTGCTGCGCGGCGACCGTGGTGAGGGCCTTGCCGAACGACGCCTTCAGCAGCGCTCGGCAGGACGCCAGGGTGCCGGTGCCGCAGCGCAGGGCCCTCGGCTGCGGCTGCGTGCCGAGAGCGGCGCGGACGACGTCGGAGACCTGGCCGTACCAGCCGTCGTAGAAGCCGGTCTGGACGGCGCGTCCGTCGAGGACGAGGTCCATCCCGCCCTGCAGCTGCTTCACGACGTCGGCGCCGAGCTGGGGATCGAACAGGTCGTGGACCGTCGCGCGCCACCAGGCGTCGAAGACGGCGACGGCCTGGCTGTTCTCGTAGACGCCGTCGCCCGTAGTGTCGCGCCGGTGGGCGCCGCTGCGGGTCCAGGCGCGCAGGGCCGCGACAGCGGGGTCGCTGCTGGGGCCGAGCGCCGCCAGCATGTCCGGGAGCACCTGCACGCCGCGGAGGTCCTGGGTGGAGGCGTTGCCGCTGATGCCGACGACGTCGGACAGCGACAGCCGCTTGCCGGCCTTGATCGCGGCGACGGTCGGGTCGCGCAGGAGCATGTCGCGGTGCACCCGGCCGTAGGACCAGATGCCCGGCGCGGCCCGCCACTGCGGGGCGCCCTTGTTGTTCCACGACGACAGGTAGCCCTGCGGCGGGTCGATCGCCGTCGGGTTGAAGGAGTCCCCGTGCCGGGTGAACAGCTGCGTCTTCGGGTCGTAGCCCTTCCAGTCCCACTGTCCGGTGCCCTTGATCGGCTGGTCGAGGTCGGTGCCGGGAGCGTGCTGCTGGAACCAGCCGGACTGCAGCCAGCCGATGTGGTCCTTGCTGACGAAGAACCAGTTCTCGTTGCCCGTGTAGTGGTGCATGGTCGCCACGAACTGCTGCGGCGTGTGCACGCGGCCCTCGGCCAGCGTCATGAACGCCACGAGCGACCGCACCCCGTGCCGGTTCACAGCGGTGGACCTGACCAGGGCGTACTTCTTGCCCCCGGACGTGGCGAAGTCGTGGACGGACCCGTGAACCGAGTCCATCGTCCGCAGCGTCACCGTCTCCGGCGTCGTCGGCGACGTCGGCGCGATCGGTGTGTGGATCACCTGGTCGCGGTGGGTGAACGCGATGCACTTGCCCTTGTAGAGGTAGTGGTCGTCGTCCTGGCACAGCTCCTCGGCGAAGGTGTCGG
>CAMLIA010000349.1 GCA_946479905.1 uncultured Frankiales bacterium
CCGGCGGTGCGAAGAGAACCATAGCCGATGCCCACCGAAGGTCCAATTCGGGCCTTCCCTGAGCGTGTTGGGCCCTTCAGGGCCCTAGGCTCACGGGCATGCGGGTGTGGTTCAACGGGTCCCCCCTCGACGATCCGGCCGAGGGTGTCGTCCGCGTCGACGACCACGGGCTGACGGTGGGCGACGGTGTCTTCGAGAGCGTCAAGGTCGTCGACGGTTCGCCGTTCGCGCTCACGCGGCACCTCGACCGGCTCGCGCGGTCCGCGGCGGGGCTCGGGCTCCCGACGCCCGAGCTCGCGCTGGTGCGGGACGCGGTCGACGAGGTGCTGGCGGGGGAGCCGCTGGCCCTGGGCCGGCTGCGGATCACCCTCACGGCCGGTCCGGCGCCGCTCGGGTCGGGCAGGGGCGGAGGCCCGGCCACACTGGCGGTGGTGGCCGATGCGATGGCACCCGCGCAGCCGAGCACGGCCGTCGTGCGGGTTCCGTGGGTGCGCAACGAGCGCAGCGCGGTCGCCGGCCTCAAGACCACGTCGTACGCCGAGAACGTGGTCGCGCTCGCCCGGGCGGCGGCGAGCGGTGCCACCGAGGCGCTGTTCGCGAACACGACCGGGAACCTCTGCGAGGGCACCGGATCTAACGTGGGCTACGTGATCGGGGGAGAGGTCCGCACGCCCTCGTTGGCGTCGGGTTGCCTGGCGAGTGGTGCGACGTGGTCGAGATCGCCGAGCCGATCGATGTGCTGGACGAGGCAGCGGAGGTGTTCCTCGTCTCCACGACCCGCGACGTGCAACCGGTGCACCGGGTCGACGACCGCGAGCTCGACGCTCCGGGTCCGGTCACCCGCAAGCTCCAGGAGATCTGGACTGCGCGTGCGGCAGAGTCGGTGGACCCGTAGGCGACCGGCGGTCCGGCCGGCCGGTCGTCAGGCGCTGAGGAGCTGGGCGATCTCGGCGTCGACGTCGACCAGGGTGTCCTCGGTGCCCTGCGGCACCATCGCGACCATCTGGTGGATGAACTGCGACATCGCCCGCGAGCCGACCTGGACGAGCACCTCACCGCTGGGGGAGGACAGCTCCAGGATCACGACCGCGGCGCCCTCGGTGTTGAGGCACGGCCACACGTGCACGTCGCCGTCGCCGGTGGGCTCGTAGAAGCCCTCGATCAGCAGGTCGCGGGCGAAGGTCCAGCGGACCGGCACCGGCTCGTCGGTGAAGAGGATGCTCACCGCGAACGGGTCTGCCGGGTCGTACTCGAACTCTGCGTTCAGCGGCGTCGACAACCCCTCCGTGTCGACGAACTCCATCCGCATCTGCTCGGTGATGGCCTGCGCCGTGATGTCCTGCATTGCTCTGCCTCCCCAACTGGCCGCGTCCGGTGGAAGGAGCCCTCCCGCTCGGTCCTGCGCGACAAGATGAGTGTGCGTAGATCTGCGGCATCCGCAAACGCAAACGCCCGATTTACCCCGATTCTGGGCCCTGTGGTCTAGGAAATCTGCGCTACTGGTCTAGTTGAAGTGCTCATTGGACTAGACCGGATTCAACCCCAAATTTGCACACGGCGGCGGTCCGTGCGGGGGCGTTTGGCAGGCTGGGGCCGTGGAGCACCCGACCGACGAACCAGCCGCCCCCAGCTCGTGGTGGGACCGCCTCCATCATCACCTCCACCGCAACCGCGCGATGTCGGCGACGACCAAGCTCGTGGTCACGCTCGTCGGCTCCGCGGTGCTGGCCGCGGGCCTGGTCATGATGGTGACGCCCGGGCCCGGGCTGCTCGGCATCGTCGGCGGCCTGGCGATCCTTGCGACCGAGTGGGAGTGGGCGGACCGGTGGCTGACGAGTGCCCGCCGCAGGCTGCACGAGGCCCGGACGGCCGCCCGGGAGATGGATCCGCGGGTCCGCCGCCGGCGGCTGGCGCTGGCCGGTGCCCTCGGCGGGGCGGTGGCAGCCGGCGGCGCGGCGTACGTCGCCGTGCGGGACTGGCCGGGCTGGTCGGTCTCGGCGTGGGACCGGGCGCAGACCTTCATCGGCTTCCTGCCGGAGCTGCCAGGGATGTGAGCCGGCCCTGGGCCCGATGTGAAAGCCGGGGCCCGATTGGGCTAACCTGTCCCGCGCACGGGCGATTGGCGCAGTGGTAGCGCGCTTCGTTCACACCGAAGAGGTCACTGGTTCGAACCCAGTATCGCCCACCGTGCAGAGCCGTTCTCCCGGTCGGGGGGAGCGGCTCTTCCTCGTTCCTCTGCCGGTGCCCGAACCGGAATGGACCGGCCGGGTCGGTGGTTCACGCTCCATGACCATCATCGGACTGATCGGAAGCGGCCACATCGGCAGCACGGTTGCGCGCCTCGCCGTAGCGGCGGGGCACGACGTCATGCTCAGCAACAGTCGAGGACCGGAGACGCTCGCCGACCTCGTCGAGGAGCTCGGTCCGCACGCGCGGGCGGCGACCGCGGCGGAGGCCGCCGAGGCCGGCGATCTGGTGGTGGTGACGATCCCGCTCAAGAGCTATCGCGAGGT
>CAMLIA010000350.1 GCA_946479905.1 uncultured Frankiales bacterium
CTGCGGTCTCCTCCGTGGCGGCGAGCGCCTCCGGGGCCTCGCCACCCAGGTAGGCAGCGACGACCTCGGGGTGGGTCTGGATCACCGATGGCTCGCCCTCCGCGAGCAGCCGGCCGAAGTTCAGCACGTAGACGTGGTCGCAGACGCTGAGCACGAGCGGCACGTGGTGCTCGATGAGCAGCATCGTCAGGCCGAAGGCCTTGCGCAGCTCCAGCAGCCGCTCGCCCAGCAGGTGCGACTCCTCCGGGCCCATCCCCGACGAGGGCTCGTCGAGCAGCAGCACGTCGGGCTCGGTGGCGAGCGCGCAGCCGAGCTCGAGCAGCTTCAGCGTGCCGTAGGGCAGTCCGCCGACGCGCAGGTCCCGGACGTCCGTGAGGTCCAGCAGCTCGAGGATCGCGTCGGCCTTGTCGGCGAGCGCCCGCTCCTCGGTGGCCACGCGGGCTCCGCCGAGCAGTCCGGTGGCGACGTCGTACTGCACGCGGGCGTGCTGCGCCGTCTTGAGGTTGTCGAGAACGCTGGAGCTCTTGACCATGCCGACGTTCTGGAAGGTGCGGCCGAAGCCCATCGCCGCCTTCCTGTGCGGCGGTGTCCGGGTGACGTCCTGGCCGCGGTAGACGACCTTGCCGGTGTCGGCCTTGTAGAAGCCGGTGATGCAGTTGAACGCCGTCGTCTTGCCGGCACCGTTCGGGCCGATGAGCCCCACGATCTCGAACTCGTTGACCGTCAGGGACAGGTCCTGGAGGGCCTGCAGGCCGCCGAAGCGGATCGACAGGTCGGTGACCTCAAGCACGGACACTGGAGCCCTCCACCGCTGCGGGACCGGAGTCCGTCTCGTCGTGGAGCTCGAAGCGGTGGCCGGTCATCCAGCGTGCGACCGGCCGCAGCTGTCCGCCGATGCCACCGCGGTTGAAGATCAGCGTCTGCAGCAGCAGCAGGGCCCCGATCAGCGAGGCGAGGTAGCTGGCCTTGACGTCGGAGTCGTAGTAGCCGCCGAGGACCGGCACGTGCTGCATCCACGGGTGCACCCAGCCGGCGTTGAACAGGTTGTCGAGCAGCTCGTTGATGAGCCCGAAGAACAGTCCCGCGACGACGACACCCAGCCGGTTGCCCAGCCCGCCGACGACGCACATGACGACGAAGAGCAGCGCGAGCGTGAAGCCGTTGGGGTCCTGGAAGTCCTTCTCGGAGTACAGCTCGCCACGGAACGCGTAGAGCCCGCCCGCCAGCCCGGCGATCGCCCCTGAGAGGGCGAAGGCGAGCAGCTTGTACGACGTGACGCCGATGCCGAACGCCTCGGCGACCCGCTCGTTCTCCTTGAGCGCGAGCAGCGCCCGGCCGACCTTGCTGACGGTCAGCCGGTAGTCGAAGTAGAAGACGACGAGCAGCACGGCCACGCAGACGAGGTACCAGTCGCCGTTGTCGGCGAGGTACGAGGGGCGGGTGATCTTCACGCCGGAGTTGTTGTCGGTGAACCGGGCGAGAGCGAACAGCGAGCTGCTGATCGCGGAGCCGAAGACCAAGGTGATCAGGGACAGGTAGAGGCCCGTGATGCGCAGCGCCACCAGCCCGAGGACGAGGGCGACCCCCGTCGTCGCGAGGACGGCGAAGGCCATCGCGAGCCAGATCGGCAGGTGCGCCTGGAAGACGACGTTCGCCGTCACCAGGGCCCCGAGCCCGAGGAAGCCCTGGTGACCGAGGGAGAGCTGGCCGGTGTATCCGACGACGATGTTGAGCGACAGCCCCATCAACGCGTAGATCACGGCGAGCGAGCAGGTCTTGGAGAAGTCGGTGGCCAGCGACGGCAGGAACAGCACGAGGGCGAGACCCAGGTAGGCGAGCCCCCGGGCAGCGATCCCCGCGCCCGTCAGCCGGAAGCCGCCGGCCTGCGGCTCGGCGAGCGCGGTCACGTCTCGCTCCCGAGCAGCCCACGCGGGAAGGCGAGCAGCACGAGCAGCAGGACGAGCCCGACCGCGACGTTCTGCGCCCCGGGGAAGCTGAAGAAGGCCTGGGTGAACTGGTGCACCAGCCCGACGAGCAGACCGCCGAGGAAGGCACCCGGCATGCTCGTGACACCTCCCAGGACGGCAGCGGTGATGCCGCCGACCAGCGCGGTGCCGGTCATGATGCCCGGCACGAGCAGCGGCGCACCGCCGATCGAGACGATGCCGGCCACCGAGCCGAGGAAGCCGGCCAGCGTCCAGGTCAGCAGCGACACCCGGCTGATGCTGATGCCGACCGTCGACGCCGCGGTCGGCTCCTGGCTGACGGCCAGGATCGCCGTCCCCTGCCGCGAGTAGCGGAAGAAGGCGGCGGCGGCGAGCGCCATCGCGACCAGCACGAGCAGGGTGAGCACCTGCTCCCAGGAGACGTTGTAGGCCGCGAAGCCGACCCGGAACGCCGGGTCGGTGAGGCCCACGTCGGTGACCGACGGCAGCGAGGCGGTCTCCTTCGTCGGGAAGACGAGGTACTCGACGGCGATCGCGGCCAGCAGCACGCCGACCGTCCC
>CAMLIA010000351.1 GCA_946479905.1 uncultured Frankiales bacterium
TGGTCCGGCGCCTCCTGGTGCGGGAAGTGCCCGACACCCGGAAGCACCTCGAGCCGGTAGCCGCGGTGCGCGTAGCGCTCGGAGCCGCGCACGGTCTCCAGGCGCAGGCAGCCGTCGCGGTCGCCGTGCACCTGCAGCACCGGCACGTGGACGCCGCCGGCGAGCAGCCTGCGGTAGCGCAGCCCGCTCGGCCGCGGCAGCGATCGGAACGCCCAGCGGTAGTACTCGAGCGCGCAGTGCGCGGCACCCGGCACCGCCATCGCCTCCCGGCAGCGCTGCTCGGTCTCGGCGTCGGGGAAGCCCGGACCACCCCACCGGTGCAGCAGCTCGGCGACGAGGTCGCCGTGCACGAGCCGCTGCTCGGGGAGTCTCGGTACCTGGAAGAGCGCCATGTACGCCGACATGCGCAGCTGCGTCCGGTCGTGGCGCAGTGCCTCGGCCAGCCGGAGCGGGTGCGGCATGGACACCGCTGTGAGGCGGTTGACCGCCCGCGGGTGGAGGGTCGCCGTCGACCAGGCGAGAGCGCCGCCCCAGTCGTGGCCGACGACGTGGGCGTCCTGGGCGCCGAGCGCACGCACCAGCCCGGCGATGTCGGCGGACAGGGTGTAGGCGTCGTACCCCCGGGGTGGCTTGTCGGTGCCGCCGTAGCCGCGCAGGTCCGGAGCGACGGCGTGCCAGCCGGCCTCTCCCAGCGCCACCAGCTGGTGCCGCCACGACCACCAGTGCTCCGGGAAGCCGTGCAGCAGCAGCACCAGCGGCCCGTCCGCCGGTCCGTGCTCGGCGAGGTGGAAGCGCAACCCGGAGGCGGTGACGTCGCGGTGGCGCCAGGGACCGTCCACTACTGCGCGGTCGGGTCGCCGCTGGTGCCGACCAGAACCCGGTCGCGACCGGCGGCCTTGGCGGCGTACAGCTGCAGGTCCGCGAGGCGCAGCAGGTCCTCGCCCTCGGTGCCGACCGCGACCGCGCCGCCCACGCTGACGGTCACGGCGATCCTGCCTGCCGTCGTGGCCACCGGCTGCTCGGAGACCGCGACGCGCAGTCGCTCGCCGAGGACCTGCGCGGCCTCGTTCCCCGTGTAGGGCAGCAGCACGAGGAACTCCTCACCACCCCAGCGACCGAGGCCGTCCTCGGTGCGGGTGGTCCGGCGCAGCCGGCAGGCGAGCTCGCGGAGCACCTCGTCGCCGACCTGGTGACCGTGGTCGTCGTTGATCCGCTTGAAGTGGTCGACGTCGACCAGCAGCAGCGCCAGGGGGAACGCGTGCCGCCTGCCCGCGGCACTGAGCATCCGCAGGTGCTCCTCCATGTGCCGCCGGTTGTGCAGGGTCGTGAGGTAGTCGGTGCGGCAGACGTGCTCGAGCTGCTCGGCGCGCGCCACCAGCTCGTCCTGCAGCTGCTTGACCCGCAGGGCCGCGTGCACGCGCGCCAGCAGCTCGGCGGACTCCGGGGGCTTGCGGAGGTAGTCGTGGCCGCCGAGCCGCAGGGCGCGGGCGACGTCCTCCGCGGTCAGCAGCCCCGTGACGAACACCACCGGGATGTGGGCGGTGGCCGGCGCCTCCTTCAGCTTCTGCAGGCAGCCGTACCCGTCCAGCACCGGCATCTCGACGTCCAGCAGGATCACGTCCGGCGGGTCGGCGAGAGCGAGCTGGAGCGCCTGCTCGCCGTCGGCCGCCTCGGCGACCGCGAAGCCCGCGACCTCGAGCTCCATGCGGATGAGCCCGCGCATCGTGGCGGAGTCGTCGGCGATGAGGACCTTCGGTGCCACGCCCGGAATGTAGCCCGATGGCAATGTTTGCCTTTCGGCGGCCTCAGTCCTCGGTGCCCGCGCCCATCTTGTCGTTGATCGCGTTGACCACCGTCGGGTCGGCCAGGGTCGTGACGTCGCCGAGCTCGCGGTGCTCTGCCACGTCGCGGAGCAGCCGCCTCATGATCTTGCCGCTGCGCGTCTTGGGCAGCTCGGGCGTGATGAGGATCTGCCGGGGCTTGGCGATCGGCCCGATCTCCTTCGCGACGTGGTCGCGCAGCGCCTTGGCGAAGGCCTCGCCGTTGGCCTCGTCGTCGGCGACGGAGCCACGGGGGGTGACGAAGGCGACGATCGCCTGACCGGTGGTCGGGTCGTTGGCGCCGACCACGGCGGCCTCCGCGACGCTCGGGTGGCTGACCAGCGCGGACTCCACCTCGGTGGTGCTGATGCGGTGGCCCGAGACGTTCATGACGTCGTCGACCCGGCCCAGCAGCCAGAGCACGTCGTCGTCGTCCCACTTCGCGCCGTCGCCGGCGAAGTAGCGGCCGTCGAAGCGGCTCCAGTAGGTGTCGCGGTAGCGCTGCTCGTCGCGCCAGATGCCGCGCAGCATCGCCGGCCACGGCTCGTTCAGGGTGAGGAACCCGGCGCGCTTGGGCTCGCCGGCGTCGTTGACCACGTCGATCGCGATGCCGGGCAGCGGGCCCATCGCCGAGCCGGGCTTGCAGCTCGTGACGCCGGGCAGCGGGCTGATCATCATCGC
>CAMLIA010000352.1 GCA_946479905.1 uncultured Frankiales bacterium
CCGGCAGCACCGCCCCCGGCGCCCGCGCCTCCCGTCGTACCTCCCGTCACGAAGAAGGCCGCACCTGCCCCGAAGAAGGCGCCGGCAGGCAAGCCGCTGACCGACACGCCGCTCACCGGCGCCGACGCGTGGACCAAGAAGGAGCTCGCCGACGTCCGCAAGGCCCTCGAGGAGGAGGCCAAGGAGCTGCGCGGCGAGATCGACGACGCCGAGCACCAGAACGCCGACCTGCGCCGCGACGCCGGGTCGGAGGGCACCGGTGACGAAGCGGATGCCGGTTCGAAGACCTTCGAGCGCGAGCACGAGATGTCCATCGCCAACAACAGCCGTGACCTGCTGCTGCAGGTCGAGCGGGCCCTGGCACGGCTCGACGCCGGCACCTACGGCCGCTGCGAGAACTGCGGCGACCCGATCCCGAAGGCCCGGCTGCAGGCGTTCCCCCGTGCCACCCTCGACGTGAAGTGCAAGCAGCGCGAGGAACGGCGCTGAGGGGGCCTCGGGCCCTGCTCGTCGTCGTCGCGCTGCTCACGGTCGCTCTCGACGCGGCCACCAAGGCCCTGGTCGTCGCGGAGCTCGGCGACGGGCAGTCCGTCCGGCTGCTCGGCGGCGCGGTCACGCTGGTGCTGTCCCGCAACAGCGGCGCCGCGTTCTCGTTCGCGCAGGGCGCGACGGTGCTGTTCACCGCGGTGGCCGTCGGCGTCGCCGTGGTCATCGTGCGCAGCATGCGGCGGCTGCAGTCGGTGGGCTGGGCGCTCACGCTCGGACTGCTGCTCGGGGGAGCCGTCGGCAACCTCATCGACCGGCTGGCACGCGCCCCGGGGATCGGCCGAGGAGCGGTGGTGGACTTCATCTCCGTCCCGCACTTCGCCAGCTTCAACGTCGCCGACAGCGCCATCACCGTCGGCGCCGGCCTGGCGATCCTGCTGTCCTTCCGCGGCGTCGAGGTGGACGGAACCCGCAAGCAGGCAGAATGAACGGGTGACAGACCGGCGCAGCCTCCCCGTCCCCGAGGGCCTCGACGGCCTCCGGCTGGACGCTGCGCTGTCCCGGCTGTTCGGGCTCTCGCGCACGTCGGCGGTCACGATCATCGAGAGCGGCGGGGCCAGCATCGACGGCCGGGTCCGCGGCAAGTCCGACCGGGTGCTCGCCGGCTCCGTGCTCGAGGTCGACCTGCCGAGCGCCGCGCCCACCGGCTTCCCACCGCCGCAGGTGGTCGAGGGGCTCCGTGTCGTGCACGAGGACGACAGCATCATCGTGGTCGACAAGCCCGTAGGGGTCGCTGCCCACCCCTCCGGCAGCTGGGAGGGCCCCACCGTCATCGGCGGTCTCGTGGCCGCCGGCCACCGGGTCTCCACCAGCGGCGCGGACGAGCGCCAGGGCGTGGTGCACCGCCTCGACGTCGGGACCAGCGGCCTGATGGTGGTGGCCAAGAGCGAGCACGCCTACACGGTCCTGAAGGACGCCTTCCGCGAGCGCACCGTCGACAAGCGCTACCACGCGCTCGTCCAGGGCCACCCGGACCCGATGACCGGCACCGTCGACGCCCCCATCGACCGGCACCCCTCCAGCGCGTACAAGTTCGCCGTCGTCGCCGGTGGCCGGGACAGCGTCACGCACTACGAGACGATCGAGGCCTTCCGGCACGCGACCCTGCTCGACATCCACCTGGAGACCGGCCGCACGCACCAGATCCGGGTGCACATGGCCGCCCTGAAGCACCCCTGCGTCGGTGACATCACCTACGGGGCCGACCCGACGCTGTCGAAGAAGCTCGGCCTCGAGCGGCAGTGGCTGCACGCCGTACGGCTGTCCTTCGCCCACCCCGACGACGGCCGCTGGGTCGAGTTCGAGAGCCCCTACCCGGCCGACCTGCAGCGCGCGCTGGACACCATCGCGGCGATGTCATGAGGCTGCGCGACCTCGACGACGGGGCCGAGCGCCAGCTGTCGTCGCTCGACGAGCGGTTCGTCGCCGCTGCCGCGCCGAAGGTCGCGCGGGCGGTCGACACCGTCGAAGCGGCCGCCCGTCGCACCCGGGAGACCGCGCGAGCGGTCGTCGCCGAGGCCAACCTGCGGGACCTCAACGCGCTCGACGAGAAGTGGGCGACCAAGGGCCCTCTCGCCCTCTTCCGCGAGATCCCGCAGCTGCTCGCCGTCGTCACCGGCATCGTGTTCATCGTGGGGACGCTCGTGGCCGCCCACGACCTGCAGTCCCGACAGACCGCCGGCGAGCAGACGGTCTCGACGGAGGACGGCTCGTCCACCTCGGTCCCGACCACCGTCGCGCTCGGGCCGAGCATCGGCAAGCCGGCGGCGGACTACCTGCGGCTCGCCGCGGACAGCCTCACGACTGCCTCGCAGTCCGCGCCCGACGACCAGCGGCTCGCCCTCGTCACGCTGTCGGCCTACTACCGGCCCGCCCAGGCGGCGAGCATCCTGTCCGGCTACGTCGTGAACCGCGCGTGGGTCCGCGTCAGCGCCGCGGGTGCCCAGGCGCCGCC